>JBKHXN010000096.1:0-14073 GCA_046565985.1 Gammaproteobacteria bacterium | reverse complement strand
CGGCCCGTGGGTGTAGCGGATCATGGGCTGGCGGGCAAAGGTGGTGCCGTCGCTGGCAAAGGCCACAAAGTCCAGGGTCTCGGGAATGGCGCCCAGATTGGTGAAGGTGCTCCAGTCCTGGCCGAACAGCCACTTGTCATAGGTGATGAAGGCGCGGCGCAGCGCCGGATTGTAGGCGTTGGTCACGGCCTCGTTGCCGCCTCCGCTGGCGGGCGGCACCTGGCCGCTGATGAAGTCGAACTCCACGTGACCGCCGAGCTTGTGGGCGGTGCCCACGTCGGTCTGCGTGCTCAGGAACAGGCGCGTTTCCTTGGCGTGCATGTCCAGGTAGTTGCGGCGCAGGCCGGTGCCCGTGCCGTCACTGACCGGGATGGTGCCCGGCACGTAGAAGTCACGCGAGGTGCTCTGTGCAATGGCACCGTCACTGAAACTGGAATAGATCACGTCCAGCTTGGCGAAGCCTCCCCAGTTGAACGTGGTGGTCTGCGCGGCCGCCGGGGCCGCGACGCTCCCCGCCAGGCACGCGGCGATCAATGCTTTTTTCATGGCCTTCTCCTCAATTGGATGTACGGAACGTCCTTGGGCGGACGCTCCTAGCCCAACTCTATGGCAACGGCTGTGCCAGGGCGAACGATGAATTATTCCAATATATTTCAAATAGATATGTACATAAATTTGCATCCGCCCGGTTTTTCTTGCTACTGAAGGGAACAGATTGTTACCTTGAGTAACAATCCGGGAGCCCACAGGAAGAGCCGATGCGACCCGAAAGCCCGAACGACCGCGCCGTGGTGCTGTTCCTGCTGGCGCTGGGGCTGCTGATCACGCCCGCCCGCCTGCTGTGGGCCGAGATCACCGCGCCCTGGTGGCTGATC
Organism: Gammaproteobacteria bacterium; assembly: GCA_046565985.1. Lineage (GTDB taxonomy): Bacteria > Pseudomonadota > Gammaproteobacteria > Nevskiales > Nevskiaceae > Polycyclovorans. The sequence goes on along the minus strand of JBKHXN010000096.1, from coordinate 13,198 downwards.
TACCTGCTCTGGGGGCTGCTGATCGCGGCCATCGGCTGGAGCGTGGCGCGGGGTGGCGATGGCACCTGAACTCTGGCAGCTGTTCCTCGCCACGCTGCTGTACCTGGGCCTGCTGTTCCTGGTGGCCTATGCGGCCGAGGAAGGCTGGCTGCCGCCGCGCATCGCCCGTCACCCCCTGACCTACACCCTGTCGCTGGGGGTGTACGCCACCACCTGGAGCTTCTACGGCAGCGTAGGGTTTGCCAGCAGCCAGGGGTATCTGTTCCTGAGCATCTACATCGGCGTGACGCTGGCCTTCCTGCTGGCGCCGGTACTGCTGCAACCGCTGCTGCGGCTGGTGCGCGAATACCAGCTCACCTCGCTGGCGGACCTGTTCGCCTTCCGCTACCCCAGCCGCTACACCGGCGTGCTGGTGACGGTGTTCATGCTGGTGGGCATCCTGCCGTACATCTCGCTGCAGATACAGGCGGTGGTGACTTCGGTGCAGGTGCTCACCCAGGAGGCGCCGCCGCAGGTGCTGGCGCTGGTGTTCTGCGGCACGGTGACCCTGTTCACCGTGCTGTTCGGCGCGCGTCACCTGCGCCCCCGGGAAAAGCACGAGGGCCTGGTGGTGGCCATCGCCTTCGAATCCCTGGTCAAGCTCGCCGCGCTGCTGGCGGTGGGCGGCTTTGCGCTGTGGGGCGTGTTTGGCGGCGTACGCGGGCTGGATACCTGGCTCACGCTCAACCCCGAAGCGGTGCAGAAGCTCTACGCGCCGCTGGCGGAAGGCTCGTGGACCACGCTGCTGCTGCTGACCTTTTCCGCCGCCTTCCTGCTGCCGCGGCAGTTTCACATGATCTTCACCGAGAACATCGAGCCCGGCACCCTGCGCACCGCATCCTGGGCGTTCCCGCTGTTCCTGCTGCTGCTGAACCTGGCCATTCCCATCGTGGTCTGGGCCGGTCAGGCCCAGCAACTCCCCGGCTCGTCGGACTACCACGTGCTGGCGCTGACCCTGGGCGAACCCTCGGGCGTGCTGACGATGCTGGTCTTCATCGGCGGCATCTCGGCGGCCAGCGCCATGATCATCGTCGAGAGCCTGGCGCTGGCGGCGATGTGCCTGAACCACCTGCTGCTGCCGTTCTGGTTCAGGGGCAAGCGGCCGCCGGAGTCACGCAACCTCTACCGCAGCCTGCGCTGGAGCCGGCGCGCGCTGATCGCGGCGGTGATCTTCACCGGCTACATGACCTACACCCTGGTGCAGCACAACCGCGCGCTGGCGCAGCTGGGCCTGATCTCGTTCACCGCGGTGACGCAGTTCCTGCCGGCGATCATCGCCATGCTGTGCTGGCAGCGCGCCAGCCGGGTCGGCTTCATCGCCGGGGTCTCGGGGGGCATGACGGTATGGTTCATCACCCTGGTCTGGCCGCTGCTCACCGGCAGCGACAGCGGCCTGCACGGCACCCTGCTCTACCAGCTGTTCCCCATGCCGGGGATGGATGTCTGGGAATTCACCACCTTCTGGTCGCTGGCCATCAACAGCACGCTGTTCGTGGTCGGCTCGCTGCTGAGCCAGCCCAGCGCCCAGGAAACCGCGGCCGACCAGGCCTGCCGGCTGGACGCGGCGGTGTGGATGCGGGCGCGGCCACAGATTCCCACCGTGGCCGAGCTGCAGCGCCGCGTGAGCCTGGCGCTGGGCGAGCGCGCGGCCAGCTCGGAGATCCGCCGCGCGCTCGAGGACCTGCGCCTCACGCCCGACGAGGGCCGGCCGCGGCAGATTCATTTCCTGCAGGAGCGGGTGGAGCGCAATCTCTCCGGCCTGCTCGGCCCGCAGCTGGCGCGCGATGTGATTTCCGGCGACCAGGAACAGGACGAGAACACCGTCCGCAACCCGCTGGTGGAGGAGGAGCTGGAGCATTCGCGCTCGCGCCTGCGCGGCCTGGCGGCGGAGCTCAACCACCTGCGCCGCCTGCACCGGCAGATCCTGCAGGACCTGCCGATCGGCGTCTGCTCGCTGGGCCCGGGCAACGAGGTACTGATCTGGAACGACCGCATGGAGGAGATTTCCGGCGTGGCCGGCGACAGCGTGCTGGGCGTGCGCTGCGGCGAACTGCCGGCGCCCTGGGCGGCCCTGTTCGGGGAATTCCTGGAGGCCGCCGAGCCGCGGCGCTACAAGCTCCAGGTACAGCTCGACAGTCAGCCGCACTGGCTCAACCTGCACAAGGAGGAAGTGCTCGACGACGTGGGCGGCCGCGCCGGCCGCGTGCTGCTGGTGGAAGACCTGACCGAGCAGCAGATGCTGGAAGCCGAGGTGGCACACTCTGCAAGGCTGGCGAGCATCGGCACCCTGGCCTCCGGGGTGGCGCACGAGATCGGCAACCCGCTGACCGGCATCACCTGCGTGGCGCAGAACCTGCGCGACGAAGACGACGCGGCCGAGCGCCGCAGCGGCATCGAGGAAATTCTCAAGCAGTCGCGGCGGATCAGCGACATCGTGCAGTCCCTGCTCATGTTCAGCCGCCCGGAACGCCTGGAGACCCGCAGCCTGCAACGCCTGCAGCTGGCCGACCTGGTGACGGAAGCCATACGCCTGGCACAGCTCTCGCCCAGCGCGCGCGACGTGCAGTTCATCAGCCGCATCGAGCCCGAGCTGGCGATCGAAGGCGACCACGCGCGGCTGACCCAGGTACTGCTCAACCTGCTGGGCAACGCGGCCGACGCCTCTGCGCCCGGCGGTCGGGTGGAGATCCGCGCCCAGCGCGGCGTGGCGACCGTGATCCTGGAGATCCAGGACTGGGGCCAGGGGATCCCTCCCACCCTGCGCGACCGGATCTTCGAGCCGTTCTTCACCACCAAGGACCCGGGCCGCGGCACTGGCCTGGGCCTGCCGCTGGTGTACCGCATCATCGCCGACCACGGCGGCAGCATCACGCTGGCCAGCGAGGTGGGGACAGGCAGCACCTTCACCGTGCGCCTGCCCGCGGCCCCTGAAACCCTCAATACGGTCCTGATATGAGCCGCATCCTCATCGTTGAAGACGAAGACGTGATCCGCCAGCAGCTGGTGCGCCTGCTGGCCCGCCACGGCTACCAGACCGCCGAGGCCGGCAGCGTGGCCGAGGCCGAGGCCCTGGGCCTGGACAGCTTCGACCTGGTGGTGGCCGACGTACGCCTGCCCGGCGTGCAGGGCACCACGCTGATCAGCAAGGCGGCGCCGACGCCGGTGCTGATCATGACCAGCTTCGCCAGCATCCGCTCGGCGGTGGAGTGCATGCAGCAGGGCGCGGCCGACTACGTGGCCAAGCCCTTCGACCACGACGAGATCCTGCTCACCATCAAGCGCATCCTCGGCACCGCGCTGCTCACGCGCCAGAACGCGGCGCTCAAATCCACCCTGGCGCGCGACTATCCGATCAGCGGCATCATCGGCGAATGCCCGGCCATCCTCGACGTGTTCGACCGCGTACGGCGCGTGGCGCCGGCCGATGTCACGGTACTGGTGCTGGGCGAGTCCGGCACCGGCAAGGAGCTGGTGGCGCGCGCCATCCATGAACTCTCGCCACGGCGCGAAGGCCCGTTCGTGGCGGTGAACTGCGCGTCCATCCCCGAGAACCTGATCGAGGCCGAACTGTTCGGCTTTGAGAAAGGCGCGTTCACCGGCGCCACCCAGAAGAAGCAGGGTCTGATGGAAGCCGCCCACGGCGGCACCCTGTTCATGGACGAGATCGGCGAGCTCGCACCCACCGTGCAGTCGCGCCTGCTGCGCGCCCTGCAGGAAGGCGAGATCCGCGCCGTGGGCAGCACCCAGAACCGCAGCGTGGATCTGCGCCTGCTCGCCGCCACCCACCGCAATCTGGAACACCTGGTGCGGGAAGGCCGCTTCCGGGAAGACCTCTACTACCGGCTGCGGGTGATGGAGGTCCACCTGCCGCCGCTGCGCGAGCGCGGCGACGACATCGAGCGCCTGGCGCAGCACTTTCTGCTGCGCGCCTGCGAGAAACTCAACCGGCCACGGCTGCAACTGGCCGCCGACACACTGCAGGTGCTGCGCCGTTACGCCTGGCCAGGCAACGTGCGCGAGCTGGGCAACGCCATCGAACGCGCGGTGATCCTCTGCGACGGGCCGCAGATCCTGCCCGCCCACCTGGGTCTGGAGAACCGTGGCCCGGCCGCGCTCGGTGCCAGCAGCGAGCTGTCGCTGGAGGCGTACTTCCGCGACTTCGTGCTCAAGCACCAGGATCACATGACCGAATCCGAGCTGGCGCGGCGCCTGGGCATCAGCCGCAAGACCCTGTGGGAACGCCGCAGCCGCATGAACCTGCCGCGCGCCAAGGCCTGAGCCGAGGTTCAGGTCCGGGTTCGCGGGCGGCGCCACAGTCCTGCTAGTCTGGGCAGGCCGCAGGCTGGAGAGAGTGCACTGAACGCCGGGACCGCCCACCTACCGTCCGTCGTACCTGTCAGGGACGCCCTGCAGCGCCCGCTGCGGGATCTGCGCATCTCGCTGACCGACCGCTGCAACTTCCGCTGCACCTACTGCATGCCGCGCCACGCCTTCGGCCCGGATCACCGTTTCCTGCCCAGCGCCAAGCTGCTGGACTTTGACGAGATCGAGCGCGTCGCCCGGCTGATGGTGCCGCTGGGCGTGCGCAAGCTGCGCCTGACCGGCGGCGAACCGCTCCTGCGCGGCGGGATCGAAGACCTGGTCGCCCGGCTCGCCGCCATCCCCGGCATCGAGGACGTGAGCCTGACCACCAACGGCTCGGTGCTCAGCCGTGAACGCGCCCGGCAGCTGGCGGCGGCCGGGCTCAGGCGGCTGACCGTAAGCCTGGACGCGCTGGACCCGGCCGTGTTCCGCCAGATCACCGACGCCGATTACCCGGTCAGCGTGGTGCTCGACGCCATCGCCCACGCACAGGCCGCCGGCCTTGAGCCGGTGAAGATCAACGTGGTGGTCAAGCGCGGCGTCAACGACTCCGAGATCCTGCCGCTCGCCGAGCACTTCCGCGGCAGCGGCTGCGTGCTGCGCTTCATCGAATACATGGACGTGGGCAGCAGCAACCGCTGGCGGCTGGAGGAAGTGGTGCCGGCCGCCGAGCTGATCGCGCGCATCCACGCCCGTTGGCCGCTCGAGCCCCTGCCCTCGCAATACCCGGGCGAGACCGCCAGCCGCTGGCGCTACCACGACGGTGCCGGCGAGATCGGCGTCATCGCCTCGGTCACCGAGCCGTTCTGCGGCAACTGCTCGCGCGCCCGCCTGTCGGCCGACGGCCAGCTCTACACCTGCCTGTTCGCCACCCGGGGACACGACCTGCGCGCGCTGCTGCGCGACGGCCACAGCGACGCCCAGATCGGCGCGCGCCTGAGCACCATCTGGCAGCAGCGCACCGACCGCTATTCCGAACAGCGCCGCGCCAGCAACGAGGTGCCGCTGCGCAAGGTGGAGATGTCCTACATCGGCGGCTGATTCAGGGCGCCGCGCCGGCGCTGGGGATGAACAGCGGCTCGCCGCCGATGCGGAACGACGCGATGCGCGCCTGCCCCGCCGGCCCGCGCAGCCAGTCCACGAAGCGCGCCGCCTCGGCCGCGCGTACCCGTGGACAGCGCTGCGGATTGACCGCGATCACGCCGTAGGGATTGAACAGGCGCGCATCGCCCGCGAGCACCTCCCGCAGGCCGTCCCGCGTGCCGAAACCCAGCCAGGTGCCGCGGTCCGACAGGGTGTAGGCGCCCATCGCCCGCGCCGTGTTGAGCGTGGCCCCCATGCCGGCGCCGCTCTCGCGATACCAGCTGCCGCTGGCCGTTGCCGGATCCAGACCGGCCGCGCGCCACAGCGCCCGTTCGGTGCGGTGCGTGCCGCTGTCATCGCCGCGCGAGATGAACACCGCCTGCCGTGCTGCAATCTGGCGCAGCGCCTGCGCCACATCGCCCAGACCGGCAACCCCCGCCGGGTCTGCCGGTGGGCCCAGCAGCAGATGATCGTTGTACATCACCTCGTGGCGCTGCAGGCCGAAGCCGGCGTCCACGAAGGCCCGCTCGGCCTCGGGCGCGTGGACCAGCAGCACGTCGGCGTCGCAGCGGCGGCCCATTTCCAGGGCCGCACCGGTGCCGACCGCCACCACCCGCACGGCGATGCCGCTCTGCGCCTCGAACGCCGGTAGCAGCCAGGCGAACAGGCCCGAGTTCTCGGTGGAGGTGGTGGAGGCGAGCAGGACATGGCGCTCGCCGGCCCAGACCGTGGCACTCCAGAGCAGCCCCGCCAGCAAGCAGAATGTGCATTTCATTGCACTAGACCAGAAGACTGCCGCCGACGAAGGCGCGGGCCTGCGCGCTCGCCGGTGCGGCAAAGAAGCGGGCGGCGGGCGTCTGCTCGCACAACCGCCCGCCGGCGAGAAACAGGATTTCATCGGCCAGCCGCCGCGCCTGCGCCAGGTCATGCGTGGTCAGCAGCACCCGCGTGCCGGCGGCGACGATGGTGCGCACCAGGGTCTCGATGCGCTGGGTGCCCGGCGGATCGAGATTGGCGCAGGGTTCGTCCAGCAGCAGCACGCGCGGGCGCTGTGCCCAGGCGCGGGTGATGGCGAGCAGCTGAGCCTCGCCGCTGGACAGGCGCGGGGCCGGGGACAGCGCCAGCGCCTCCAGCCCGGCGGCGGCCAGCGCCGCATCGGCCCGCATGCGACGCTCGGCACGCGGCACCCCGCAGCGTGCCAGAGCGAATTCCACGTTGGCCCGCACCGAGCGGCGCAGCATCACCGGCTTCTGGAACACCATGCCCAGCTCGGCCATGGCGCGCTGCGGGCTGCGCCCGCCCCATTCGATCACCCCGGCATCGGCCGGCAGCAGCCCGTGCAGCAGGCGCAGCAGCACGCTCTTGCCGGCGCCGTTGGGGCCGAGGATCACGCTCAGGCCGCCGGGTCCGAGGGTAAAGGACAGGTCGTGCAGGATCGGCCGCTGGCCCAGGCGCTTGCCCAGGCCCGTCACCCGCAGCGGCAGCAGGTCGGCGCCAGGCCGTCCGCAGGCCTCAGCCATAGCGTCGCGCGGCGGCATCGCGGATCCCGGTGGCGAGCAGGTTGATGGCCAGCGTCAGCGTCACCAGCACGATCCCCAGCGCCAGCGCCAGCGAAAGCTGGCCCTTGCTGGTCTCCAGCGCGATGGTGGTGGTCATCACCCGGGTGACGTGGCGGATGTTGCCGCCGACGATCATCACCGCGCCCACCTCCGCGATGGCCCGGCCGAACCCGGCCAGCACCGCGGTGAGCAGCGAGAAGCGCGCCTCCCACAGCAGGGTGCACATCAGGGCCGTGCCGCGGGTACGCATGCTGGCCAGCGGCTCGCGGTACTCGGCATCCAGATCCGCCACCACCTGGCGGGTCAGCGCGGCGATGATGGGCAGCACCAGCAGGGTCTGCACGATCACCATCGCCGTGGGCGTGAACAGCAGACCGAGCTCCCCCAGCGGGCCGGCGCGCGAAAGCAGGATGTACACCACCAGCCCCACCACCACCGGCGGCAGGCCCATGCAGGCGTTGAGCAGGGCGATCACCGCGCTGCGCCCCGGGAAGCGGCAGAGGGCGACCACCGCGCCCAGCGGCAGGCCAAACAGCGCCGCCAGCAGGGTCGCGCTGAGGCTCACCTGCAGGGACAGCAGGATGATGCCGATCAGCTCGGCGTCCGGCGCGGCGAGCAGCGCCAGTGCCAGGCGGAAGGCTTCGGAGAATTCGCCCACGGCGCCCCGGCTCAGCCGCCGCTGACCGGCGGGATCAGCGCCAGCCGTTCACCGTCGGCCACTGCGGCCTCGCGCGGCACCAGCGTATCCCCGCGCGCCACCGCGGTGTGCGGCAAATGCGCCACCAGGCCCGGCCGGCGCAATGCCAGCGCGGCGAGCACGGCCCTCACGTCGGCCTGGGGGCCGGCCAGATCCACTACCTGCTCCAGGCCGCCGCAGACCTCGCCGAGCACGCCGTAGCATTCCACCGTAATCCGCATTGCCGGCCCTCTATCGCACTGTTGCCCGGGGCCGCGCTATGGTGGCCTGCGGCCATCCGGCCGCACCCCGCGGAGACCCCATGAACGAAGATACCCTGAACATGAGTGTACGCAGCTTCCTGAAGAAGGTCGGCATCACCTCGCAGCGCGAGCTGGAACGCGCGGTGACGGCGGCCGTGGCCAGCGGCAAGGCACGCGACAGCGTGCAGGTGCGCATGACGCTGCACTGCCCGGAGCTGGGCCTGGAACACGTCATCGAGGACAGCCTGCGGCTCAAGTGAGTCGGCTCCGGGCTAACGCTGCCAGACCGGCTGCACGAAGGGCTCCACGCACACCGGGCTGCCGGCGGGAATCTGCTTGCGCGGCTCGTCGAGGACGATGAAGCAGTCGGCCTCGGCCATCGAGCGCAGCACGCCGGAGCCCTGGTGGCCCAGCGGCATCACGCCCGTGCCGTGCTCGTCGTGTATCAGGCGCGCGCGCTGGTATTCGCAGCGGCCGGGGCTGTGCCGTACCGGCGCACGCAGCGGCAGCTGCAGCTGCAGCGCGGGCGCGGGCGTTCCGCCGGAGAGCCGCACCAGCGCCGGACGCACCAGCTGCAGGAAGGTCACCATCACCGACACCGGGTTGCCCGGCAGGCCGAAGTACAGCGCACTGCCCACGCGGCCAAAGGCCAGCGGCCGGCCGGGTTTGATCGCCACCTGCCAGAAATCCACCTCACCGCACTCGGCGAGGATGTCGAGCATGTAGTCGGCCTCGCCCACCGAGACGCCGCCGCTGCTGAGCACCGCGTCGTGGCCGTGGCTGGCCTGTTGCAGCGCGGCGCGGAGCGCCGCCGGCTCATCGCGGATCACGCCCAGATCCTCGATCTCCACCCCCAGCTCGGCGAGCATCCCGTGCAGGCTGTAGCGGTTGCTGTCGTAGATCTCGCCGGGGGCGAGCGGCTGGCCCACGCCGCGCAGCTCGTCGCCGGTAGAGAAGAACGCCACGCGCGGCCGGCGGTACACCGCCACCCGGTCCACGCCCACCGAGGCGAGTACGCCCAGATCCGCCGCGGCGAGGCGCCGCCCGGGCGCCAGCACCGGCTGGCCGCGGGCGTAATCCTCCCCGGCCGCACGCACGTTCTCGCCCGGCCGCGCGGCGACGCTGAAGTGCACGTCCGCGCCGCGGCGCTCGGCACGCTCCTGCATGATCACGCTGTCGGCGCCGGCGGGCAGCACGGCGCCGGTCATGATGCGCACGCACTGCCCGGCCTCCACCCGGTCGGCAAACGGACGGCCGGCAAAACTCTCGCCGACCAGCCGCAGGGCGCCGGGCGCGGCGAGGTCCTGCGCCCGCAGGGCGTAGCCGTCCATGGCCGAATTGGTATGGGCCGGCACGTCCACGCCGGAGACCACCGGCGCGGCGAGCACGCGGTGCAGCGCCTGCTTGAGCGACAGCTGCTCGGTCTGGCACACCGGCGTCACGGCGTCGAGGATGCGCTGGAGCGCCTGCGCCACCGGCTGTGCCGGGGCGTCGTGGCCGCAGCCGGCGCGCGGGTCGGGTGTGCTCATCGGGCCTGTCCGTCCGGGGCGAAGGCGTGCGCCAGCTCGTCGCGCTCCGCGGGGGTGTTGATGTTGATGAAGCCGTCGCGCTGGTCGTCGAAGCGCACCTCCACATGGCGGCGGCTGCCGTACCAGCGGTCGGGCTTGCGCTCGCCCGCCTCCAGCGCCGCTTCCAGATCCGGCAGCAGGCTGCGCCGCAGCAGGGCGTGCAGCGGCTGGCGGCGCCCGTCGGCCACCGCGTAGGCGATCTCCGCGTCGGCCGCGGCCAGCGCGCCGGCGAGCCGCTCGGCCAGCGCCGGAGGCACCCGCGGCGTATCGCAGGGCACGGTCAGCAGAAAGTCGGTGTGGGTCGCGGCGAGCAGCGCGTGAACCCCGGCCAGCGGCCCCTGGAAGCCGCCGTGCCGATCGGCGACCACCGGCACGCCGTAGGCCGCGTACTCGGCCTGCGAGCGGTTGGCGCTGATCAGCAGGGCGCCCACCTGCGGCCGCAGGCCGTCCAGCACCCAGGCGACCAGCGGCCGGCCGCCGAGCAGGACCAGGCCCTTGTCCACGCCGCCCATGCGCCGGCCCGCGCCGCCCGCCAGCACGGCGCCGGTGATCGCCGATCGCGGCAGGCTGTTCATGACCGGCCGGCGCAGGCCACGGCCGGATCCGCGTAGCCGACAAAGCTGGCCCCGGGGGCGCAGTGGCTGCACGCCGGATCGGCGGCCAGGCGCAGGCTGCGCAGGGTGCCGCGACGACCGTCGAACAGTTGCAGCCGCGCCAGCGGTGAGTCGCCAAACCCGAGCAGCAGGTTGAGCACCGCCAGCGCCTGCAGCAGGCCGAGGATGCCGGGCAGCACGCCGAGCACGCCAGCCTCGCTGCACGGCGGCGCCAGCTCCGGCGGCGGCGGCTCGGCGAACAGGCATCGGTAGCAGGGCCGCCCGCCGGCGGGGAATACCGCCACCTGGCCCTCGAAACCCTGCACCGCGGCATAGACATTGGGCTTGCCCAGCCGCACGCAGGCATCGCTGACCAGATAGCGGGTGGGAAAATTGTCGGAGCCGTCCACGATCACGTCGTAGTCGCGCAGTGTGGCCTCCACGTTGGCGGCGTCCAGGCGCAGGCGGTGGGGGTGGATCCGGATGTCCGGGTTGAGCGCCGCCAGCGTGCGACGCGCCGAGTCCACCTTGGGCTCTCCCACCCGCTCGTCGGTGTGCAGCACCTGGCGGTGCAGGTTGCTGCGTTCCACCACGTCGGCGTCCACCAGGCCCAGCGTGCCGATGCCCGCGCCGGCCAGATACAGCGCACAGGGTGAGCCCAGGCCGCCGGCGCCCACCAGCAGCACCCGCGCGGCGCCGAGCTTGCGCTGGCCCTCGACGCCCAGTTCCGGCAGCACGATCTGGCGCGCGTAGCGCTGGCGCCAGCGGGCGTCGGCGGACGGCAGGGTGCAGGGCAGCCCCTCGGCCTTCCAGCGGGCAAAACCGCCGGCCACGGAACGCACGTCGGCATAGCCCAGCGCGCGCAGCGCCGGCGCCGCGAGCAGCGAGCGCACGCCGCTGCCGCACAGCAGCAGCAGCGGACGCGTGGCGTCCGGCAGCTGACGGCCGATCTCCAGTTCCAGGCGGCCGCGCGGCAGCAGCAGGGCGCCGTCGGGCGCGCCGTCGGCGGTTTCCTCGGGCTCGCGGATGTCGATCAGGCAGGCACCCTTCGCGCGCAGGGCCGGCACTTCGGCCGGGGCGATCTCGGCGATCTCCCGGCGCAGGGCCTCCAGGCGCTGTGGCAGGCTCATGCCACCCTCAGCCGCCCGACACGGCGGCGACCACCGCCAGCCGGTCGCCGTCCCGCACCGGCGTTTCCAGGCCTCGGGACAGGCGCAGGTCCTGCTGGTTGAGAAACAGGTTGACGTGCGGCCGCAGGGCGCCGCCGCGGGTCAGCACCCGGCTCAGCAGCAGGGGGTGGCGACGCCCGAGTTCGGCCAGCGCCGCGCTCACCGTGTCGGCCTGCACCGGCAGCACGGCGGCGCCATCGGCCAGCGGGCGCAGCACCTCGGGGAGTTCAAGCTGGATCTGCGGCATGGGGTGGACAGGCTCCTCTTTTCGAGGCTAGCACAGCGCCGCGCGCGCTCACTACCGGCGCCACAGCAGCTCGACGTGCGTCTGCCCGCGGCGCAGGCAGGTGAGCGCCACGCGGTCGAAGCGCGGGCTCAGGGACAGCGCCAGCTGCGCGACCTCGATCGCCTGCGCCCGCCGGGCGGGATCGTCCACCTGGTTGATCACCGGTACCACGCGCGCGTCGCCCGCATGCTGCAGCGCACCCTGCTCGCTGGCGATCAGCCGTGCCAGGTGTGCGGGCGTGAGCGCCTGCCCCAGCTGTGCGCCGCAGACCGCGGCGAGGCGTTCCGGGCGGTGGGCCGTGGCCTCGTCCAGCGGCTGGCCGAGCACGCCGATGGACAGCACCGGCAGCAGCAGCGCGGTCCCGGGCGGCAGCTGCGGTTCGTCGGCCTCCGGCGCCTTGATGCCGCGCATGCGGGCGCCGTCGGCCTTGACCAGGGTGAGCCGGAAGCCACCGGCCGCATGCAGAGCCGCCACCTGCCGCGGCTCCAGTCCGGCCAGCCGGCCCGGCTTGGCGCTGGGCCGGGCATAGGCCAGCAAGCGTGCACCGGCGAGCGCCGGCACCTGTTGCGCCAGTGCCTCCGGCTCGGCCACGCAGACCTGTGCACGCAGGCGCGGCGGGAAGCGGGTGGTCATCACCGTGGCGGTCAGCGCGGTACGCGCGCCGGCCTCGGCGGCCAGGGCGTAGAGCAGGCTTTTCTTGCCGCCGGCGCCGACCGCGCAGACGATGCCGCCCTCCACGCCCAGCGCGGCGCCGAGCCCGCTCACGCCACCCATCCCGCCTGCACGCTGAGCACCGGGGGCAGGATGGCGGGCAGGGCCTGCCAGTGCGCGCCACGGTCGGCGCTGGCGTACACCTGGCCACTGGAAGTGCCGAAATAGACGCCCAGCGGGTCCAGCCCGTCGGTATCCAGACCGTCACGCAGCACGGTGACGTAACAGTGCGACTGCGGCAGGCCGTCGCCGAGTGCAGTCCAGCTGCGGCCGGCGTCGTCGGTCCGGTACACGCGCAGCCGGCCGTCCACCGTGGCGCGGAACTGGCTGGAATCCTCGGGGATGGTGTACAGGGTATCCGGCTGCCGCGGGTCCAGCCCCAGGGCGTAGCCGAAGTCGCTGGGCAGGCCGGCGGTGATCTCGGTCCAGCTGTCGCCGCCGTCGTCGGAGCGCCAGGTGCCGGTGTGGCTCTGCCGGTACAGGCGGTCCGGGTTTGCCGGATGCACGCGCAGGGTGTGGTCGTTATGCCCCGCCTGCGGCTCGGCGCCGGCCAGATAGGGCGCGCGGATGCCGGCGTTGCAGGGCTGCCAGTGGCGGCCGCCGTCGTCGCTGCGGTACACCCCGCCGGCGGCGAGCGCGGCGTAGAGACGCCCGCCGGCGGCGGACAGCGAGTGCACCGCGCAGCCGCCCTTGGCCGGGTGCCAGAGCGCGGCGCTGGGATGGGTATGGAAACCATCCAGCCGCTGCCAGTGTTCGCCGCGATCGTGGCTGATGAACAGGCCCGGCGGTTCGATCCCGGCGATCAGCGTATCGGGCTGGTCCTGCGCCCCGGGCGCCAGGCCCCAGATGGTCCTGAGGCTGGCCGGCCCGTCGTCTGCGGCGTGGCGGG
>JBKHXN010000095.1:0-30679 GCA_046565985.1 Gammaproteobacteria bacterium | reverse complement strand
GCTAGGGGCCCTCCCAATGCGCGTGCCTGAAGGTAGCGCGCCACGGGACTCCCTCTCACCTGGGCCAAATCCCTCCTGCAACGCCCTAGCGTCCTCTGTGTGCTGCACGGGCGACGGCGCGCCTCCTACCCCAGTTGGCTCCATCCGTGATGGTGGAAACGCCAGGAAAGCGGCGGCAACCACCGCGCCTGCGATGACCAGAATACAGACCAGGAGACTGCGCTTCATGGGAACGCTCACCACTACTGAAGAACGACAACCGATGCTTCAGTGGGCCCCGGATCCGGCACAACATCCTCCAGAGCGTCAATCGCGTCCACGGACGGCTGTGCGCCCCAGTTCTTGTATAGATAAAGCAAGTACCACCGATAGAACCCGCGTGTCTTTTCAATCACGGATACAAACGGCGGATCACGAGTCAGCTGCACTTTCATCGGCTGCACACTGGCCTGAAAGAGCCCGAGTGGACTGTTCGGGAATTGGCGTTGGACTACAAGTGGGATCGGACTCTGCGAATCAACGAGCACGGCAATCCGCGTGTAGTTGCGCGGCTGGATTGTTACCGCGTCCGTCCAGAAGACTCCTCCGGACGCATAGCGTACATTGGCAATCGGCACAGGATCGATATCGATGTCTTCTACGCCGTCGCCATCGAAATCAATCTTGGCAAGCAGGTCGGGATCGTTGCGGATCTCCTCTGGCTTGTAGAATTGTCCGTCAAGCGCGAAATAATCCGTGTTGTTAAACACCGTCAGATAGGTCGGCTCCGAGATATTCAGCATACCGACAACAACCGCATCGGCCTCATCGCCGAGGTTACCGGTGTAGGCCACCTGCAGCAGCGCGTCGCGGATGTTGACTGGGATCGGCGAGCCGCTAAAGTCGAAGGTCAGTTCGGCGGCGCCCTGCAGTGCGCCGACGCTCTGCGGCGCTGACACCGCAATGCCCTCGCCACCCGAGACGTAGGTTTCGAGCGAGCACCCGGACGGGACCTGCACATCCGGGTTCAGTTCGCCCGACAGGTCGGTCTCGTAGCAGGGGTTGAGCCAGTAGCGAACGACCGCGCGCACCACACCGCCGTTCATGTCTTGCGTGACCGCGCCATTGGGCGTCTGCAACGGAGGGGTCGCGTTGCTTAGCCTGAGCTTCAGTTTCTTGAATTGCGGATTGCCACTCTCAGCAGCGTGGTCGACGATCGCGAACGCGCCTTCAGCTGGTAGGGTGATCTCGAGTTTGCCACGAAAAAAATGATCCAGCAGGCCGGTGCTGTAGGCCACGGCGCGGGGCAGAAGGAACGGATGGGCCGCCGCGTAGTTGAACCGGTTCAGCGTGAAGATGCGGTCGACGAAGATCACGGGCTGATCCTGCCCGTAGCTGCCGACCTGGATAAAGGCGATGTTGTAACGCGTCAGGTACTGGTCGAAGACCGACAGCGAGGATGCGCGCGGGTTGAATTCGCTCGTCCCACCCAGGTAATGGTCGACCACATCTGTGCCGTAGAACTCGACGTTGCAGGTCGTACCGGAGGGGAACACGATGTGCGGATCCGTTAGCAACGCCCCGCACAGCGCATCACCGCCCTGCGGCAACAGAGTTGCAAGCGATACGACTTCGCTGGGCAGGGGCGTTGGTTCCGGAGCGCCGTACTCGGCGTCCGCCGCCGGCAGCCCGTTCCGCAGGCGGAAGTTGGTATCTTTGCTGACGAAGTTGCTGTTTGTGAAGTCGGCCATGCCCTGCCGCGCTTTAGTCGTCCAATACTCACGAGGATTGGCGAGTACGGCGGGGCCGCCATAAGGCTTGTTCAGGTTCTGGAAGAACAGAGCCTCGGCATCAGGATCGGGCCCGGTGTGCTGCCCTAGGGTGAAGCGCTCGTAAAGGCTTGTATCGAGGACCTTAAGGTGCTGGTCGTTGCGCACATGCTCCGGCTGAGCCATGTCCTGAATGTGATGCACGACCTGACCGAGCGAGCGATACATCAGCGTCAGATTGCTGTAGTAATCGGGCGGATCGGCGGCGAGAATCGCTTCACGCAAATAGCCTTTTGCCTTGCGGTACGAGTAGTTGTTGGTGGTGAATGTTTCGCCAAGCGCCCAGTCCGGCGACTTGCTGAAGGTGCCCAGCAGGCCAATGTCGTTGACCGGGTCAAAGAAGTGGTTGACGGACCGTGGGAAGTCGTCTTCAGCATATGTGCCCCAGCGCACGATCGAGACGACCGCCTCCAAATCGGTCGGCGTGACTCCCAGGCGGTTGAGGCCCACTCGGTCGAGGTTGCTGTCCGCGCTGAGCGTCGAGGCAAGCGCCGCCGCTTTGGTGATCTCCTCGTGTGTGGGTCGCTCATATGCCCAAGCGGCGGTCGAGCAGAGCGCATATGCCAGCCATAAGGCCTTGGTTTTCATAGAAACTCCTTCAAGACGATTCGCGGATCAGCGCAGCGCTTGTGCCCCTCGGGATCGCGATCCGGTGACTTGATCTGCTGCAAGCTCGGTTCGCCCCGCCACAGCCAGTCCAGGGTGGGCAATTTGGCGCGGATCTGGGGGTCCGGGTGGCGCAGGGCCAGGGCCGCCAAGCGGGGGACCTTCTGCCAGGCGCAGCCGTCGTCTCCCGTGAGAATCGTCTCGAACGCTCTGATGCTGACCCTCGCATCGATTTCAGGATCGGCCAGTTGCCTGAGCTCCACAACAACGCCGTTCCACCGAGACTGGCGCGGATTCGACAGCGGGCCCGGCTTGTAACTCTCATCCACGTTATTCGCAGAGTAACGCTGATAACCTTGCCAGAAGAAGTACAGCCAAGGGGACCTATCGTCGTGCATAGCCCAAAGCGATCCCCAGCGCGGTCCCCATGCCGCGAAGCGGTAGCTGCCGTCCGCGGCGGTTACGGTTTCCTCTAGGTGCAAGTTCCCATAATCTCCACCGTGCAATACGTCTACCAGATTCCAACGCGCAACCACGATGACCCCGGCCAGCGGTTGTTTGGTGGCAGCATCGATAACGCGGCCCTCGATGGCCTCACCGCGATAGCCGAACAGCCCGCCGCAAGCGCTGCTCGAAGCGAGCGCGGCCAAGATGCTTAACAGAATCACTGGATTGCGCACCATTGCTGATCTCACAGCGAATCTATCCGCCAGATTCCGTCGCCATCCAGAATGAACTGGACGAAATACACGCGTGGCCGACCCCCCGACAGCGTCATCAGCGCGTAGGTGCCGCTGTCCGTGCCGAGCTGCACCTGCTCGATCTCGCTGAAGTCGGCGAGCACCTCATTCATGTGCGGGGCCAGTGCTTCAAAAACACCCGCGTAGGTCGCGCGCGAATCCTCCGGGAACAGGCTCAGAGCGCGCCCTGGGTCGCTCGCGGCCAGCGCCGCCGTCAACTCGCTCCACACCGCACGTAACGTCTGATCGACCTGCGCATGGTCGAGCAGAACGATGTAGACCGACTGGCGGTGACCAAGGCCGTTCTTGTCGAAAATGGTGAACGTTGCAGTCCTCAGGCCGAGACCGGTGTAAGTGAAAGTGATCGGCTGCGTAGGGTCGGTCGCCACGAAGTCAGTCGTGCCATTGCTGTCGAAATCCACAGCGATCTGGATAATGCCACGCAGTTGCAGATCGCTTACCTGGAAATTCACTTTTAGCGGCCCGAAGCCACGATGCGGAGACGCTTGTACGCTGTAGCGCCTGCTGTCAGTGCTAAGCACCGTGATTGAGCGCGATTCGGTCCGGCCATCGGGAGCGGCCGCCTTGACGACAATCTCATTGCCACCGAGCTGCAGCGGAGTCTCGGCGTAAAAGCTCCAGCCGCTGGCGGTGGGGACCAGAGCCGCAGGTGCGCCGTTGACACTGACCCCCGCGTTGGTCGGCCCGCGGAAAGTGCCGGTCACCAGCACCGTATCGCTGGGGATTGCCGCGCCGCTGAACGGCGACGTGACCGCAAGCTCGAGAGGCTCGAAGCCGGGCGGAAGCGGGATTTCAATTGTCGTTTCCGAGCCCTGGTTCTGTGCCGCATCCGTCGCGTGAATCTGAATTTTGTCCCCGAAGCTGGCGGCGATCGTCGCCGAGAAACTACCGTCGGCGTTCGCGGTCACGACGACCTGCAGGTCCTTGGTCAGGTTGGTCACGGTGATTCGCGCGTTGCCTTCCACGCTTCCAGGACCCCCGGCGACAGTCGCCTGCTCGCCGGAAACGATGATCTCGATCAGGCTCTCAACCGGCGCAGTCGGTGGAATCGTGTCCAGCACGCCTGCAATGCTCAATGTGCCGACGTTGCCCGCCGGATCGATTGCACGCAGTACGAAAGTATTGCTCCCTTCGGCGAGCGTCACTGGCCCGAAGGAGAACTGCAGGTCCTGGAGTGCAACGGGATTCCTGTTGATGGTCAGGTTGGAGGCCTCGCTGACCGCCCCTGCGATCGTCAGACTGGAATTGTTGGTCAAAAATCCGTTCGGTGGGCTGGTGACGGTGATGACAGGCGGGGTGGTGTCGATGATCAGGCGTACCAGTGCCGGTTCTGAGGCATCCCCCGATGCATTGGCGATGGTTGCGGCGATGTCGTGGCCGCCATCGGCCAGCGGCTGATCCGGCACGCAGTCTGCGGTCCCGGGCAAGGCATTGCAGGTCGCGGCGATGGCATTGTCGTTGGCCGTGAGGGCGATAGAATCCAGGTCAAGATCGGCGCCGGAATAGCTCAGGCGCAGGGTCGGCTGGGCGGTGTTCAGCAGCGAATTGTTTGCAGGCGCGAGTATCTCGATGCGTGGGAGCGCGGCCCCGGTCTCCAGGTGCAAGCCCTGAATCACACGGGTTTTGCCATCGCCTGGGTCGGGGGTTGTCCTGATCCGGATGCTCCCGTTCGCATTGACATGCGCCACACTGCGCGGGCTGGCGATCCAGACCGAGCCGTCCGCCGGATTGGCCGCCAAACCCACCAGCTGCTCCGGCGATTCGTTCTGAAAGAGCCGGAGCCGATGAATGATCGAGCCTGTACCATTGAGCGCATACAGGGTTTTCTTGTCGATGGCCCACAGACCGCCGACGCCGTTCGCATCGATGGCGGTGAAGTCCTTGAAGCCCTTTTGCTGAGAGACGAGGGTTGCCGCTGCGGCTTCCGGGGTGACGGTAAACAGCTTGCCATCCGCTACCACCCAGAATTGGTCGGCCTCTACCGAATAGGCCATGGTTGAGATGGCCTTGATCCCGGCCAGCCGCTGGCTGACCGCAAGAGCGCCGGATTCATCCAGGGCCTCCAGCGTGTCGCCGACGGCAAACCAGAAGCGGGAGCGTCTGGAGTCCAGCGCCGTAGCAGAGACGGGCTTGGCCAGGCCGCGTTCCAGCAGGTTCTGGCCAGTGGGGTCGTAAGCGCGGATCTGCGACTGCAGGGCCAGCCAGACCACGCCGCTCACCGCATCCACCACCAGTGCCGCCGGCTCGCCCTGCGGGCCCGGGACTTCCTGACTGAAGAGGAAAGCGCCGGCACGGTCGTATGCCAGCAGGGTCCGTTGCGACAGCATCCATACCGTGCCCCGGGTGCGGTCTGCGGCGACGGCGCGCCCGCCGGCCTGCAGGGGAATCTCGAAATCGGCCGCCGCGGTTTCGGCCGCGACACGTAGCACACCGCGCGACTCGGCCAGCCAGATAGCTGGATCGTCCGGGGAGTTCGTTCCCGCCCCTGCCAGCATCCAGACCGAAGCCGCTGCAGCAATGCCCGCAACGGCTAGCGCTGCATAAGGGCGCGTCGCCCGTTCCATGAGCGTCATGAGTCCCCCCCTACTGGCTCATTGTTTAGTGGACGTGCCGTTTTTATTGCCTCCACCGTAATCGGACGTGTCGCGCCTTGCAACCTAATTGTGCCGTCACATGAACATGTCGTCATGTGTCAGTCCCGTAATCGGTGCAGCAGGAGAATGGTTCTCTCCATCAACACGGGAGGCCGCGAGAGAAACAACCGAACTGAAGTTCAAACAGAGAGCGTCATGGAACAAAGGCAAACTCGTCGGTCAGAAAGCGCCGTTCAAACTACGGGACATCTGGGCCATCCGCATACGCCTGCAACTTGGAGGCCGCATGCGGGAGTAGCAGCTCAGGCAGTGGCGTGCGCCATTGCCAGCAGACCTTCCAGCACCAGATGCGGGCGGTGCTGCCAGCCGGGGAGCAGCGGCAGGAGCGTGGCGGCGTCGCCGCCGGTGAGCACGCGGCGCGCGGTCACGGGCAGGCCGGCGCAGCCGCGCTCCAGCGCGCCCACGCAGGCGAGCAGCGCGCCCTGGCGCACCGCCGTCTCGGTATCGCGCCCCAGCCCGTCGGTGTAGGCCTGCGTCAGATCGCGGGTGGCAAAACGGGTGGCGCCCAGCGTGGCCTGCTGCGCGGTGTGCAGGCCGGGCGCGATGATGCCGCCGAGGTGGCGGCCGCCGCCCGCCACCAGGTCCAGCGTCAGGGCGGTGCCGGCGCTGGCCACGGCGAAGGCGCCGGGCGCCTCGCGGTGCAGCGCCAGCAGTGCCAGCCAGCGGTCCACGCCCAGGCGCTGCGGCTCGGCGTAGGCATTGACCAGCGTGCCCAGCCGCGCGCTGCTGCGCGCCAACTGCGGCGTGACGCCCCAGCGCGCCTGCACGGCCGCAATCAGCGCCGCTTCCTGCGCCGGCCCCAGTACCTGTGCCACCCAGACTGCATCCGCACGTTGCGGCGGAAGAGCGGAAATGCTGGCCGCAGCATCGCCACCGTGCGCGATCGCGCCGCCAAAATGGAGCTGGCCATCCCGCACCTCGGCCCACTTGAGGCGACTGTTGCCGATGTCGAGCAGGAGCATCAGGACAGTCTCAGGGAAACGTCGGCGCTGTGCACCGGAATGGATTCGCCGAGCACTTCGACCAGCAGCGCGCCCTGCTCGTCCACGCCACGGGCGATGCCTTCGAGTTCACGCTGTGCCATGAGCACGCGCACCGCACGGTCACGGGTAAGGTCGCGCTCACTCCAGGCCGCGGCATGGGGCGCGAAGCCCTGCGTGGCGTACCCGGACAGCAGGGCATCGAGCGCCTGCAGCAGCGCCGCCGCCAGACGGTTGCGGGACACCGGCTGGACTTCGGCGAGACTGATCCAGGGCTGGTCGAGTGCGGCTTCGCGCATTGCTACGTTGAGCCCCACCCCGATCACCACCCGGCAGGCGCCGCCGGTCTCGCCGCGGTGTTCGATGAGTACGCCGCCGAGCTTGCGGCCCTGCAGGTAGAGATCGTTGGGCCATTTCAGCTGCACCTGCACGCCGCAGGCCTGGTGCACCGCACGCGCCACCGCCACGCCCACCGCCAACGGCAGGCGGCTGAGATCGCGCGGCCACAGCGCAAACGACCAGGCCACGGACAGCATCAGGTTGGCGGCAAAGGGCGAGGTCCAGCCGCGTCCACGGCGGCCGCGACCGGCGCTCTGGTATTCGGCCAACAATGCCTGCGGGTCCTGCCCGGCGGCGGCGGCCAGCAGCTCGCTGTTGGTGGAATCCACCGCGGCGGCCACGCGGACCGTCCAGCCCGCAGGAACCTGGGCCGACAGCGCGTCGGCGTCCAGCAGTTCCAGCGCGGCCGGCAGCCGGTAGCCCAGGCCGTGACGGGCCTCGGGCTGCAGGCCCCAGTCCGCCAGCTTGGCCATGCGCCGGGCCAGGCCGGCGCGGGTGAGGCCGGCCTGCTGCGCCAGGCGCTCTCCCGAATGCCACTGGCCGTCCGCGAGCCGGGTGACCAGCCACAGGCGGGGGTCTAGCGGCGCAGCCATCGGCCCAGCACGCGGGCGCGCTCGAAGCGGCTCTCGGTGCCCCGGTACAGACGCAGCAGATTGTGGCGGTGCTTCCAGAACAGCAGCCCGTTCATGCCCAGCAGGAACAGACCGGCGGGCGAGAGCAGCCCCTGCGGGCCAACGCAGCTCACCTGGAACAGGCCGAGCACCGCGGCGCACAGGGTGGCCAGGCTGACGTAGCCGCTGAGCATCACCACCAGCACGAAGCCTCCCAGCATCCAGACTGCGGCCTGCGGCAGCAGGCAGGCCACCACGCCGGCCAGCGTGGCAACGCCCTTTCCACCAACAAAGCGGTTGAACACCGGATAGCAGTGCCCGATCACCACTGCCGCGCCACAGGCATAGGCACGGGCTTCGTACGTGCCGCCCCAGTCGGTGGCCTCCAGAGGCAGCACCAGCTGCGGCACGACGAGCACGGCCACCACGCCCTTGAGCACGTCGATCAGCAGCACGCCCAGGGCAAAAGCTGCGCCCTGGGTGCGCAGCGCGTTGGTGGCGCCGATGTTGCCGCTGCCCAGACGGCGCAGGTCCACCCCGCCGCGCAGGGCGCCGATGACGCGGCCGCCCATCACGCAGCCGAGCAGGTAGGCGAGCAGCAGTTGCAGGGCCAGTTCCATCTCAGGCTCCCAGCCAGGCCTGGCGGCGCTTGAGTACCGCGGCGCGGGGCTTGGGCAGCAGGCGCAGCGTCCAGGTATCGAGCGCGGGCGGCTGCGGCGTGATGCTGAGCGTGAGCAACCGTTCGCCGCGCATCAGGTGCAGGGGCACGGCACGGCCGGGGCGCAGCCGCGCGCAGCGGGTGGACAGATTGGCCGGCCCCAGCCGCCAGCCGTCGAGCGCCAGCAGCAGGTCGCCGGGCGCCACGCCGGCGCGCTCGGCCGCGCCACCGGCAAGGACGTGCGCCACGCGCGGCTCGCCGGCGCGCAGCTTCAGGCCCAGGCTCACCGGCCCGGGCTGGCCGCTGACGCGGCCGCCGTTGTCGGCGTCGCCGGTTGCCGCGCGCAGCTCGGCGTCAACGCCAAACTCGGCCAGCCACTGCGCCAGCGGCAGCTCGTCGGTGCCGCGCACGTAGCGGTCGAAGAAGTCCTGCAGCTCCAGGCCGGAACATGCCTGCGCCACGGCTTCCAGCCCGCCTTCCGGCACCCCCTGGCCACGGCGGCCGTAGCGCGCCCAGAGCTCGCGCAGCACGTCGTCGAGGCAGGTGCGCGAGCGCAGGCGCAGCTGCAGGTCCAGGCCGGTGGCGACCAGACCGCCCTTGACGTAGTAGCTGACCACGGCGTTGGGCGTGTTTTCATCCGGCTGGTAGTACTTGGTCCAGGCCTCGAAGCTGGAATCCGCCAGCGACTGCAGATGACGCCCGGGAGTGCGGCTCAGGCGCGTGGCGTTCTCCGCGAGGATGTCCAGGTAGTCCGCCGCACCGATCAGCCCGGCGCGCAGCAGGAACAGGTCATCGTAGTAGCTGGTCACGCCCTCGTAATGCCAGAGGTCGCGGGTGTAGGCCTCCTGTCCCAGATCCGACTCCAGGAAACGCGCCGGCGCGATGCGCTTGACGTTCCACAGGTGGAAATACTCATGCGCGCACAGCGCCAGGAAGCTGCGGTATTCGCGGCTCATCGTCGTATCCCCGGGGGCGGGGAGATCGGCGCGGGCGCAGATCAGCGCCGTGGAGCTGCGATGCTCCAGCCCCCCGTAGCCGCTGCCCACGGCATGGGTCAGGAACAGATATTGATCGAGCGCGGGCTGCTGGCCGAACAGCTCGCGCTCGACGTGGCAGATGCGGGCGAGATCGGCCGTGATGCGCGCGCCGTCCACCGGCTCGTGGCCGGTCAGCACCAGCGCGTGGGGTATGCCGTCCACGCTGAAGTCCAGGCGCTCGAAGGCGGCGAGGGTGACGGGATGATCGATCAGCTCCTCGTAATTTTCCGCACGGTAGCGGCCAAAACCGGCACGGTTGCAGCGCACCGGGTTGAGCGTGGTGGCGACGCGCCAGTCACGGCAGGCCGGGTCCGTGGGCGCCAGGATCTCCACCTCGCAGGGCTGGTGTTCGGCGCCCTCCACCCGGTAGCACAGCGAGCTGGGGTTGAAGAAGCCGCGGTCCAGGTCGAGAAAGGCCTTGCGCACCGACTCATCAAAAGCGAAGACCCGCGCGATCAGCGTCAGCGATCCTTTCACCGGCGCGGCCTGCAGGCTGCGCTTGTCCAGCCGCGTCAGGGCCACGCCACGCCCGCCGCCGGTCTGGGCGCGGACATCCACCACATGGCGGGCAAAATCGCGGATCAGATAGCTGCCGCGCAGCCAGGACGGCAGACGGAAGATCTGCCCCCGCGCGGCGGGGCGCGGCACGGTGCAGCGCACTTCGAACAGGTGCGTGCGGGGGTCCAGGGGCTGGATCTGGTAGCGAACGTGGGCAGGCATCGAAGCGAAGACGAAAACAGCGTTGCAGGTGCGCCAGTTTACGCGCGGATGATGACAGGTGGATGCGCCGCTCACTATGCTGCGGCATGTCCATTCCCGCTGGCGCCCTGTACCCGTCCCGCCGCCTGTCACTGCGTGCGCAGCTGCTGCGCCTGATCGCCGGCCTGGTTTTCCGGCCGGTGCTGAATGCCGATCTCCCGCCGGCCGTGGTCCGTGCCCGGCTGCTGCGCCTGAGCAAGGCCAGCCGTCTGCCGCTGCCGGCAGGCAGCCGGATTCAGGCCGCCGAACTGGGCGGCGTGCCGGTGGAGTGGATGCGCAATGACCGCGGCACGGCGTCGGCCAGCCTGCTCTACCTGCACGGCGGCGCCTACGTCCTGGGCGCGCCGACGATGTACCGCGAGATGACCGCCCGACTCGCGCAGGCTGGCCTGGACGTGGCGGTGCTCGACTACCGGCTGGCGCCCGAACATCCCTTTCCCGCCGCGGTGGACGACGCGCTGGCGGCCTACCGTGCGCTGCTGGCGGCCGGGCACTCGCCGCGGCGGCTGGTGATCGGCGGGGATTCGGCGGGCGGCGGGCTGACGCTGGCCTGCGCGCTCGCCATTCGCGACGCCGGGCTGCCGCAGCCGGCAGCCCTGGTCACGCTCTCGCCCTGGACCGACCTGAGCCTCTCCGGGGCCAGTCACACGCGGCTGGCGGGGCAGGAACTGCTGCTGCGCGAACCGCTGCTGCGCCGCAGTGCCGCCGCCTATCTGGCGGGCGCCACGCCGCTGCATCCGCTGGCCTCGCCGCTGTTTGCCGATCTGCACGCGCTGGCGCCGCTGCTGATCCAGGTGGCGGACGGCGAGATCCTGCTCGACGATGCGCTGCGCCTGGCCGACAAGGCCCGCGCGGCGGGAGTGGCCGTCGAGCTGCAGGTCTGGCCGCGGCTATGGCATGTGTGGCAGATTTTTGCCGGCAAGATGCCGGAAGCCGACGCCGCACTGGCGCAGATCCTGCGCTTCATCCGGGAGCACTCCACATGATCAGCCCGCAACAGTGGTACGCCCAGACACAGGGTTTTGACTTCAACGGTCACCGCATCGTCTACCGCGACCAGGGACAGGGCGAGGAAGCCCTGCTGCTGATCCACGGCTTTCCGACCTGCTCCTGGGACTACGCCGCGCTGTGGCCGCGGCTGGACAGCCGTTTTGCACGGCTGGTCGCGCCCGACATGCTCGGCTTCGGGCGCTCCGACAAGCCGGCGGGCCATGCCTATTCGATGATCGAGCAGACCGACCTGCACCTGGCGCTGCTCGCCGAGCTGGGCGTGACGCGCATCCACATTCTCGCCCACGACTATGGCGTGAGCCTGGCGCAGGAGCTGCTGGCCCGCGAGCTGGAGGGCTGCGCGCCGCGGATCCTGTCGGTGGCGCTGCTCAACGGCGGCCTGTTCCCCGAAACCCATCGCCTGACGCGCATGCAGCGTCTGCTGCGCTCACCGCTCGGCGGGCTGGTCTCGCGCCTGTCCAGCTTCCGCAGCTTCAGCCGCAGTTTCTCGCTGGTGTTCGGCCCGCAGACCCGGCCCTCGGACAGCGAGCTGCGCGCGTTCTGGGAGCTGATCTGCCATCAGCAGGGCCACCACCGGCTGCACGAACTGATCCGCTACATCGACGACCGCCGCGCCCACCGCGCGCGCTGGGTCGGCGCCCTGCAGCGGACGCGCGTCCGGGTACGGCTGATCAACGGGCCGGAAGATCCGGTCTCCGGCGCGCACATGGTGGCGCGCTATCGCGAGCTGATCCCCAACCCGGATATCGTGTCCCTGCCCGGCATCGGCCACTACCCGCAGGTGGAAGACCCGGACGGGGTCTGGGCCGCGCTGCAGGGCCTGTGGGAGACCTGAGCGCGGCGTGCTTGGGGGGAATTCACCATTGTGGCGCGGCGGCCAGCTGTCTATGCTGGCGTGACTCATTCATCAGGTATGTCGCCATGAAACGCCCCCTCGCCCTGCACCTGCTGCCCGCCTTCTGCGCCCTGGGCCTCGCCGCCTGCGCCGCGCAGCCGCCTGCCGCCACGCCGCCGCAGGCGAAGCAGATGATCGTCCAGGACAAGGCCGCCGAAGATGCGGATGACCAGAAGGGCATCTTCTGTTCCACCGAAAAAACCCTGGGCTCCAACATCCCGCGCCGCGTCTGCACCACGCCGGAGCAGCGCGAGGCGCGCCGCAAGGCCAGCGAGGCGGATCTGGAACAGCTGCGCAAGAGTCCGCTGGGCGGGTCGACCAGCACCCCCGCCAGACCCACCTTGTGAGACCTGCGTAACGGCCTGCGGCGTCAGGCCGGGTACACTCTGGCTCCATGCGCTCCGGTCCACTGCTGCGTGAAGCCGTCGGCTTCCATGTCCTGTTCGGACTGGCTGCCGCTGGCCTGCTGTGGCTGATGCCGGCCAGCTCCTACGGGCTCGCCCTGCTGCTCGCCGCCCTGCTCTACAACCTGGGGCTGCCGCTGTACAGCCTGATGCGCGGGCACGTGGACTGGCTGCTGCTGTGGCTGTTCCTGCTGCCGCTGTCCTGCGCGCAGCTGCTGGCCGACTGGGCGCTGGTGGACCTGGCCGGCACCCTGGTGTTTCCCGACCACGGCGCCTACCGCGTCGGGGGCGCGGTGCCCATCTATTTCGCCGGCCTGTGGGTGATGCTGCTGTTCCCGATCGCGCTGATCGCCGATCACGCCGGGCGCCTGCGCTATGCGGTGGCCGGCCTGCTGGGCCTGCTGCTGTTCGCCTTCTGGGAATGGGCGGCGGCGCCGCTGGCGCTGTGGCAGGCGCAGAACGTGCGCACCCTGGACGGCATGGCCCTGTATCCGCTGATCCCGGAAACGCTGCTGGCCATGAGCAGCCTGTGGATGTACCGCCTGACCCGCTCCCACGGCCTGCTGGCCAGCGTCTGCGGCAGCCTGATGGTGTCGGTGTTCTATGCCGGGGCCCTGTTTCTCTCGCTGCTGCTCTTCCGTCACCACGGCTGATCGCTTATCTTGCCGCGCCCAGCCGCATCGGAGCCGGATTTCCCATGAGCCTCACCCTACTCGTCATCGGCAGCGGCGGGCGCGAGCACGCCCTGGCCTGGAAACTCGCCCAGTCGCCGCGCGTGGCGCGCGTGCTGGTGGCGCCCGGCAACGCCGGCACCGCGCGCGAGCCCAAGTGCAGCAACCTGCCCGTGGCCGCGGACGATCTGCCCGGCCTGCTGGCCGCAGCCCGGGAACAGCGGGTGGACTTCACCGTGGTCGGCCCCGAGGGCCCGCTGGCGCTCGGCGTGGTGGATCTGTTTCGCGACGCCGGCCTGCGCATCTTCGGCCCCAGCCGTGCCGCGGCGCAGCTGGAGGCCAGCAAGTCCTTCACCAAGGATTTTCTCGCCCGGCACCGCATTCCCACCGCCGGCTACCAGGTGTTCACCGCCATCGAGCCCGCGCTGGCCTGCCTGCGCAGCCGTGGCGCGCCGATCGTCATCAAGGCCGACGGCCTGGCCGCCGGCAAGGGCGTGGTCGTGGCCAGCACCCTCGCCGAGGCCGAGGCCGCGGTGCGCGACATGCTCAGCGGCACATTGCTGGGACTGGCGGGCGCGCGCGTGGTGATCGAGGACTTCCTGCAGGGCGAGGAGGCCAGTTTCATCGTCGTGGCCAGCGGCACGCGCTACGTGCCCCTGGCCAGCAGCCAGGATCACAAGCGCGTGGGCGATGGCGACACCGGGCCCAACACCGGCGGCATGGGCGCTTATTCGCCGGCCCCGGTGGTGACGCCCGCCGTGCACGCGCGCGTCTGCCGCGAGATCATCGAGCCGACCCTGGCCGGCATGGCAGCGGAACACACGCCCTTCACCGGGTTTCTCTACGCCGGCCTGATGATCGACGCCGGAGGCGCGCCCTCGGTGATCGAGTTCAACGCCCGCCTGGGCGATCCGGAAACCCAGCCGCTGATGATGCGTCTGGACTCGGACCTCCTGGAACTGCTGGAAGCGGCGGTGGACGGCGATCCCGGCGCCGTCAGCCCGCGCTGGGACCCGCAGCCCGCGCTGGGCGTGGTCATGGCCGCACACGCCTACCCCGCCAGCCCGCGCAAGGGCGACGTGATCCACGGCCTGGACGCCGACTTCGGCGCGGTCAAGGTCTTTCACGCCGGCACCGAACTGCGCGGTGACGCGGTGGTGACCAGCGGCGGTCGCGTGCTCTGCGTGACCGCCAGGGGCGCCGACATCCGGGCCGCGCAGCAGGCCGCCTACGGCGGCGTGGAGCGCATCCACTGGGACGGCGAGCATCATCGCCGGGATATCGGCCACCGCGCCGTCCACCGGAGCTGAGAAGGGCCGCACGGCAAAAAGCCCCGCGCTGCGGGGCTTTTTGTTTGCCGCGGTCGGCTTAGTTGCGCTTCATCGAGTCGAAGAACTGCGCGTTGGTCTTGCTCTGCTTGAGACGGTCGATGAGCATTTCCATGGCGCCGATCTCGTCCATCTCGTGCACCACCTTGCGCAGGATCCAGACCTTGTTGAGATCCTGCGGGTTCATCATCAGCTCCTCGCGGCGGGTGCCGGAGCGGTTGATGTTGATGGCCGGGAACACGCGCTTCTCGGCGATGCGGCGCTCCAGGTGCAGCTCCATGTTGCCGGTGCCCTTGAACTCCTCGTAGATCACCTCGTCCATCTTCGAGCCGGTTTCCACCAGCGCGGTGGCGACGATGGTCAGGCTGCCGCCCTCCTCGACATTGCGTGCCGCGCCGAAGAAGCGCTTGGGCTTCTGCAGGGCGTTGGCGTCCACACCGCCGGTGAGCACCTTGCCGGAGCTGGGCGCCACGGTGTTGTAGGCGCGCGCCAGACGGGTGATGGAGTCCAGCAGGATCACCACGTCGCGCTTGTGCTCGACCAGGCGCTTGGCCTTCTCGATCACCATCTCGGCCACCTGCACGTGGCGCGTGGCGGGCTCGTCGAAGGTGGAGGAGATCACCTCGGCGCGCACCGTGCGCTGCATGTCGGTGACTTCCTCGGGCCGCTCGTCCACCAGCAGGATGATGAGATAGACGTCCGGATAATTGGCGGCGATGGACTGGGCGATGTTCTGCATCATGATCGTCTTGCCCGCCTTGGGCGGAGAGACGATCAGACCGCGCTGGCCCTTGCCGATGGGGGCGACCAGATCAACGATGCGGGCGGTGATGTCTTCCGTGGTCCCGTTGCCGCGTTCCAGCTTGAACTGTTCGTTGGCGAACAGCGGGGTGAGATTTTCGAAGCTGACCTTGCGCCGGGAGACTTCGGGCGGCTCGAAGTTGATGGTATCGACCTTGACCAGGGCGAAGTAGCGTTCGTTGTCCTTGGGCGAACGCACCCGCCCGGCGATGGTGTCGCCGGTGCGCAGCGAGAAGCGGCGGATCTGGCTGGGCGAGAGGTATACGTCGTCAGGGCCGGCGGCGTAGGAGCTGTCGGGCCCGCGCAGGAAGCCGTAGCCGTCCTGCATGATTTCCAGCACGCCTTCGGTGGTGATGTGCTCGCCACGCTTGGCGGCGGCGCGCAGCAGGTGGAAGATCAGATCCTGCTTCTTGGTGCGGGCGATGTTCTCAAGGCCCTGGGCCTCGGCCATCTGCAGCAGCTCGGCCGCGGTCATGCGCTTGAGATCGGGCACATGCACGATCTTGGGCGGGGTGCGTGGTTCCACCCCGTTGACCGGGGATTCGTCATCGCCGCTGTCATCGGCCATCTGCGGCGGCGGCGGGCGCTGGCCTTCCGCATAGTTGCCGTCGGCGCCTACGGCATAGGCCGGTTCCTCGAAGGTCTCGTCCAGCGATTCGTCAAAATCCAGCGGGCCGTTGGGGCCCATCTTGACGTTGCCACGGCCGTTCCCATTCCCATTGTTGCTGTTGGGGTTGTTGGAACGGCCACCTGGGTGACGGCGGCGATGTTTCATCTTAGGCAAGGTTGAGGTGAGGAGTGACGAAGGCAGCGAGCTGCGATTTGGCGACGGCGCCGACCTGCTCGGCCACCTTTTCGCCGCCCTTGAACATCAGCAGCGTGGGAATGCCGCGGATGCCGAACTTGGCCGGGGTGTCCGGGTTCTCGTCGACATTGACCTTGACGACCTTGAGCTTGCCGGCGTTTTCTGCCGCGACCTGCTCCAGGACCGGCGCGATCATGCGGCAGGGGCCGCACCATTCCGCCCAGAAATCCACCAGGACGGGCTGCGAAGACTGGAGCACTTCCTGCTCGAAGGTGCTGTCGGTAACAGCGGAGATGTGTTGGCTCATATGAAACCTCGGTGGCAAGGGGGAAAACGCGGCCGGATGCCCGCGTGCCCAGGAATTGGGGTCTGATCAGTGCGCGTTCAAGCGCGCAGAAACAAACTCAGAACGTTAGAATGGCTTGTTATAAGAGGATTTACCGCGGGGGCCGGCTCATTTGGCTTGGCAAGTTCACGGGTGAATCGCCATGCGGCCCAGAAGCTGTAGGCCTATTTCAGCCGAAGTCCGCGCCAGATGCAAGCTGCACCATTCCAGACGCATGAAACCAGACCATCTATCCGACATCACGTTTGACTCCCTGCCCCTGCACCCCAGCCTGAAAAACGGCCTGCGGCAGATGGGTTTTGATCACTGCACGCCCATCCAGGCCCTGACCCTGCCGCGCGCGCTGGCCGGCGAGGACCTGGCGGGCCAGGCCCAGACCGGCACCGGAAAATCCGCCGCCTTCCTGCTGGCGGCCATGAATCAGCTGCTCGCCCGCCCACGGGGGGAACAGCCGCCCGGCCCCGCCGCTCCGCGCGCGGTGATGCTGGCCCCCACCCGCGAGCTGGCGATCCAGATCCTCAAGGACGCCGAGCAGATCGGCCGCGAGACCGGCCTGCGCATGACGGTCTGCTACGGCGGCGCCGGCTACGATGCCCAGCGGGAGGCCCTGGCCGCCGGAGTGGACATCCTGATCGGCACGCCGGGCCGGCTGATCGACTTCTACAAGCAGAATGCCTACACGCTCAAACAGGTGGAGGTGCTGGTGCTGGACGAGGCCGACCGCATGTTCGACCTGGGCTTCATCGACGACATCCGCTACCTGATCCGCAAGATGCCTCCGCCGGCAGCGCGGCGCAATTACCTGTTCTCGGCCACGCTCTCGCACCGCGTACTGGAGCTGGCCTACGAGCACATGAACAACCCCACCAAGGTCGAGGTGGAGCCCGAACGGGTCACCGCCGAACGCGTGCGGCAGAGCCTGATCCACGTCGCCAACGACGAGAAGCTGCCGCTGCTGGTGGGCTGGCTGCGCCACCACGAGCCGACGCGCACCATGGTCTTCGTCAACACCAAGCGCGTGGCCGAGGAGGTGGAAACCTGCCTGCGCGCCAACGGCTTCGAGGCCAGCACGCTGTCGGGCGACGTGGCGCAGACCAAGCGCATCCGGCTGCTGGAGGAGTTCAAGACCGGCCAGCTGCCGATCCTGGTCGCCACCGACGTGGCCGCGCGCGGCCTGCACATCGACGGGGTGAGCCACGTCATCAACTACGACCTGCCGCAGGACGCGGAAGACTACGTGCACCGCATCGGCCGTACCGCGCGCGCCGGGTCCAGCGGTGACGCCATCTCGCTGTGCTGCGAGACCTGGGTGTACTCGCTGCCGGCGATCGAGAAGTACATCGGCAACCGCCTGCCGGTGGAAAGCCTCAACGAGGCATGGCTGACGGGCGATTTTGTGCGCCCGCCGCGGCCGCCGCGCCGTCCCTTCAGCGGGCGCCCGCCGCAGCGCGGCGGGCGCAGCAGCGCCCCTCCGCGGCGGCGGCGCTAACCCGCTACCGCGGCGGCACCGGCAGCAGCTCGCGCAGGCCGTCCACGGCCGGGAAGCCGGCAATGTCGCGCGCCGGCGCCGAGCTGTCCGGCGCACGGATGGCCAGGCACTGGCCCAGGCCGTGACGCTGTGCGGCCTGCAGGACCGGCAGCGAATCGTCCACGAACAGGCTGCGCTCCGGCCGGAACGGATGCCGCGCCTGGAAGCCCTGCCAGAACCCCGCATGCTCCTTGGGCTGGCCGAAGTCATGGGAGCAGGCGATCACCTCGAACAAGGACTCCAGCCCGGTGTGCTCCATCTTGAGCTGCCAGGAATCCCGGTGCGCATTGGTGGCCAGCCACAGCCGCCGGCCGGAGGCGCGCACCGCGTGCAGGAAATCCACACTGCCCTGCAGGGGCGCGATGCGCCCGCGCAGCTCGCGCTTGAGCGCCGCCAGGTTCAGCCCGGTGACCTCGCTCCAGTAATCGGTGCAGTACCAGGGCAGGGTATGCCGGGTCGCCTCGAAGACGGGCTGCAGGGCGGCACGGGCGGCGTCCACACTCAGACCCTTGTGCCGGGCGTAACGCTCCGGTACCGCGACCTGCCAGAAGTAGTTGTCGTAGGCCAGATCGAGAATGGTGCCGTCCAGGTCGAGGATCACCCATTCCACGCGCGCCCAGTCCACGGTGCCGTTCGGTTCGATTTTCATGCCCCGCTATGATACGGGCATGGGCATTCCCGACGAGCTGGAGGCGCTGCACCAGATCGCGCAGGCGGCCGGCGAGGCCATCCTGCGGATCTATGCCGAGCCCTTCACGGTGGATCACAAGTCCGACCGCAGCCCGGTGACGGCGGCGGATCTGGCCGCCCACGCGCTGATCGTGGAGCGGCTCGGGCGCCTTGCTGCCGATATACCGGTATGTTCCGAGGAGGATTCCGGACTGCGCACGGACCCGGGCCGGGCCGCGGCCCGCTACTGGCTGGTGGACCCGCTCGACGGCACGCGGGAATTCATCGCCCGCAACGGTGAGTTCACGGTCAACATCGCCCTCATCGAGCAGGGCCGCAGCGTGCTCGGCGCCGTACACGCCCCGGCGCAGCGGGAGAGCTACGTGGCGCAGCGCGGCGGCGGGGCCTGGCTGCAGCAGGGCCAGAGCGGATGGACGCCGATCCACAGCCGCAGCACGCCGCCGGTCCCCCGGGTCTATCTCAGCCGCTCCCACCCCAGTCCGGCGCTGACCGACTGGCTGCAACGTCAACCGCCGCACGAGGCGCTGGCCCTGGGCAGCTCACTGAAGTTCTGCCGCATCGCCCGCGGCGAGGCAGATCTCTACCCCAAGTTGGGCGACACCTCGCAATGGGATACCGCCGCCGCGCAGTGCGTGCTCGAGGCGGCCGGCGGTGCCGTGCTCAGCCTGCCGGCGCTGCGACCGCTGCAGTACGGCCCGACGTCCGATCTGCGCAATCCCCATTTCGTCGCCAGCGGGGATCCGCTCAGCCCCTGGCTCGAGGCGCTGGCCGCCGCGGTCTAGACGGGGACTTCGGAGAAATCCCGCGCCTGCGGGTGCGCCGGGAACGGCACCGTACCGGCGTCGCGCAGCAGCTGGCAGGTCTGCAGTCCGGCACCGCGCGCGGCGTCGAGCTCCTCGCCCACATCGGACAGGAACAGGATCGCACCCGCCGGCAGGCCGATCTCGGCGGTGATCCGCTCATAGGCCTGCGCCTCGCGCTTGTGGCCGATGCGCGTGTCGAAATAACCGGAGAACAGCGGCGTCAGATCGCCGAAGGCGGTGTGCCCGAAGATCAGCCGCTGCGCCGCCACCGAGCCCGAGGAATAGACATACAGGCGCCGGCCCTGACCGTGCCAGCGGCGCAAGTATTCCGGGACTTCGGCATAGACGTGGCCCTGCAGCTCGCCGGCAGCGTAGCCCTGCGCCCAGATCATGCCCTGCAGGGCCTTGAGCGGCGTGAGTTTGCGGTCTTCGTCGATCCAGCGTTCCAGCACGTCGGCGGCGTCCTGCAGCGACAGCTCGCGGTTCTCGATGCGCTCCACCTCGTCGAGCTGGCGGTGAACCTCGTCCTCCCCTGCGTGCTCGCGCAGGAAGCGCCGCAGGTGCTGGCGGGCGTAGGGGAACAGGGTCTGGTGGACGAAGTGGATGGAGCTTGTAGTGCCCTCGATATCCGTCAGGATGGCCTGCACCGTCGTCACTCCGCCGCCCTCCATGGCGCGACAGCCCGGCCACGCCATCCCTGGCGTGGCGCTCGCAGGGGCCGATGTCCACCGGACATCGTCCTCTCCCCCGCTCGCCCCTCGATATTCGTCAAGATGGCCTGCACCGTCGTCATGCGGCGCTGCTGTAGGCGGGGAAACGCTTGGCGATCTCGTCGCCGGTGAAGTGGCCCACCCAGCCTTCCGCCTTGGTGAAGAAGCGGATCGCCTTGAAATACGGGCGCGGTCCCATGTCGAACCAGTGCGTGGTGTTGGCCGGCAGTTCGATCAGGTCGCCGGCAGTGCACACCGTCATGTACACCCTGCCGTGCTTGCGGATGTAGAACGCACCGCTGCCCTCGACGAAGAAGCGGATCTCGAAATCATCGTGCGTATGCTCAGCCAGGAACTTGCCGCGCGCGGCCTCCGCCTGCGGGTGTTCGGGGTGGATGCTGGCCACGTCCACCGACTCGAACGCGTAGCGGCGCTTGAGCTCCTCCACCTGCTCGGCGTAGGCGGCGAGGACGGTCTCGGTGCTGGCGTCCGGAGGCAGCGGCGCCTCGGTCTGCCAGCGCTGGAAGCCCACGCCGATCTCGGCCAGCGCCTCGCGGATGGCGGTGAATTCGGTATGCCGGGCCAGCGCATGGCTGACGTCGTGGTCGGCGTAGAGGGTCAGGGTGGTCATGGCAGCAGCTCCCGCAGGTGACAGTCGAGAATGAATTCCAGCGCTTCCACACGATGGCGGGCCTGGGTCACGCTGGCGCCCCAGGCATAGAGGCCGTGACCGGCGATCAGATACCCGGGGATCAGCGGCTGTGCGCGCATGTGGGCATCCACGCGCGCCGCAAGCCGGGCGATGTCCTGGTCGTTGTCGAATACCGGCAGCTCCACGGTCTGCGCCGGGTCTGGCGCGCCGGGCAGGATCTTGAGCAGCTCATAGCCGCTGAGCGCGATGCGCTCGAAGCGGCGTGACAGCACGGTGTTGGCCGGCGAATGGGTGTGCAGCACCGCGCCGGCGTCGGGCAGCCGCTGGTAGAGCTGCGCGTGCAGGCCGGTCTCGTAGGAAGCCTTGCGCGAGGGGTCGAGCGGGCGCCCCTGCTCATCGGCAACCAGGAAATCCCCCGGCGTGAGCTCCCCCTTGTGCTGGCCGGACGCGGTGATCAGCATCAGCCCGTGCGTCAGCCGGGCCGAGAAATTGCCGCCCGTCGCGGGCACCCAGCCGCGCGCATGGAACAACTGCCCCGCAGCGATCAGCGCCTGGGTTTTCTCGGGGATGGACGGATCATCGCTCATGGAACGGGCATGCTACGTGAGCCGCCATGGCGCTTCAATGAAACTTTAGACCAGCAGCAGCGCCGCGAGGCCCAGGAAGATGAAGAAGCCCATGCTGTCGGTGAGCGCGGTGAGGATCACGCTGGAGCCCATTACCGGATCGCGGCCCAGACGGTGCAGGCCGAGCGGAATCAGCACGCCGGCGCCGGCCGCCACCCAGAGATTGAGCAGCATGGCGGCGCTGATCACCAGCGCCAGCGGCAGATCCTGGTAGAACACCAGCGTGGCCAGCCCCAGCACCCCGCCCCAGAAGGCGCCGTTGAGGGTGGCAATGCCGAACTCCTTGACGAACATCTGCCGCAGCTGGGCGGGTCCGAGCTGGTCCAGCGCCAGCCCGCGGATCACCAGCGCCACGGTCTGATTGCCGGTGTTGCCGCCGATGCTGGCGACGATGGGCATCAGCGCCGCCAGCGCCACCAGCTGGACGATGATGGCCTCGAAGGCGTCGATCACGCGCGAGGCGGCAAACGCGGTGAGCAGATTCAGCCCCAGCCACGGCCAGCGCTTGCGCGCGCTGCTGACCACCGGCGAGAACAGGTCTTCCTCTTCCGACAGGCCCACCTGGCGCAGGCTGTCGGACTGGGCCCGCTCGCTGATCTCGTCCAGCACCACGTCCACGGTGATACGGCCCACCACCTGGCGGTGCAGGTTGACCACCGGCGCCTCGATCAGGTCGTATTTCTCGAAGGCGTCCACCGCGTCACGCACCGAGTCGTCGGTGTAGAAAAAGTGCGGCTCGCGGGTCATCACCTCGGCCACGGTCTGCTCAGGCTCGTTGAACAGCAATTGTTCGTAGGTCAGGACGCCGCGCAGGGTGCTGGTGCGGTCGATGACGATGATCTGGTAGGCGTCGTCCGGCAGTTCGTCCTTGCGCCGGCGCAGCAGGCGCTGCACGGCTTCGAGCGCGGCGTCCTCGCGCACCGTCACGAAATCCAGATCCATCACCGCACCCACGCTGTCCTCCGGGAAGGACAGGACCGAGCGCACCTCGGCCTGGTCGGCACGGTCCAGCCGCGCCAGCACCAGCTGGCCGGTCTCTTCCGGCAGGGTGGCGACCAGATCCGCGATGTCGTCGGATTCCAGATGCCGCACCGCCGCGGCGATCTCTTCCGGCCGCATGTCGGCGAGCAGGGTGCGCAGCACCGCGTCGGAAATCTCCAGCAGTACGCTGCCGCGCGCGTCCGGCCGCACCAGCTGCCAGGCCATCTGCCGCGCGTCGGGCGGCAGGGATTCGAGCACGAAGGCGATGTCAGCCGGGTGGAACGAAGCCAGCCGCTGTGCCAGCTGGGCCTGCTGCTGGCGCGCCACCAGCTGGGCCACCACGTCCTGCTTGCGGTTTTCCGCACGCGATACCAGCTCCCGCTCCACCGCCTGGCGGGACAGCAGCTCGATCACCTGCGCCCGCGCCTGCTCGAGATGGCGATGGTGCGTGTGCGTCTGGGCGCTGGTCTCGGACATGGGGCTATCTTACGTCTGCGGTGGGGGAAAAAGCCCAAAAGGCGCACGTACCGTCCGCCCCAAACGACAACACCGCCCGGAGGCGGTGCTGGATCCCACACCCGGCCGCGCTGGCCGGGCTCCGGCTATTTGATCTTGGCTTCCTTGAACAGCACGTGCTTGCGCACGACCGGATCGTACTTCTTGAACTCGAACTTGTCCGGCGTGTTCTTGCGGTTCTTGGTGGTGGTGTAGAAATAGCCGGTATCGGCGCTCGACACCAGGCGGATCTTCTCGCGGTCTTTCTTGCCCTTGGCCATGGCTTACACCTTCACGCCGCGGGCGCGGAGTTCGGCCACGACGACTTCGAGGCCTTTCTTGTCGATGATGCGCATGCCGTTGGTGGAGACGCGCAGGCTCACGAAGCGCTTTTCCGGCTCCAGCCAGAAGCGGTGGGTGTGCAGATTGGGCTCAAACCGGCGCCGACGGCGGTTGTTGGCGTGGCTGACCGTGTTGCCCACGATCGGCTTCTTGCCGGTGACCTGACAGACTTTGGACATAAAACAGCCTCAAGACAGGAAGGCCAGCGGCAGGAGGCTGGCGCATGAAGGGCGCGCTTTATAGCAGTTTTGCGTCCGGGTAGGCAAGGCGGGCGGGGCGCGGGGCCACGCCGGCTAGAGCCAGCCGCGCTCGGCGAAGCTCACCAGCTGACCGTCGCCGACCACGAAATGATCCAGCACGCGGATCTCCAGCAGGGCCAGCGACTGCTGCAACCGGGTGGTCAGCTGGCGGTCCTGGCTGCTGGGTTCGGCCACGCCGCTCGGGTGGTTGTGGGCAAAGATCACCGACTTGGCATTGTGCCGCAGCGCTCGCTTGGCCACTTCGCGGATGTAGACCTGCGCCCCGTCCAGCGTGCCGTGGCTGAGCTCCTCGTAGGCCAGCAGCTGGTTGCGGGTGTCGAGGAACAGGGCGGCAAAGACTTCGTGGTCCTGGTCGCGCAGGCGGCCGAGCAGCAGCTGGCGCACGGAGGCCGGGTCGCTCAGGGCGTCGCGGCCGCGGAAATGCTCCTGCAGGTGACGGCGCGCCATTTCCAGGACCGCCTGCAGCTGGATGTACTTGGCATCGCCCAGGCCCTTGGCGGCGCAGAACTCGGTCTGGCTGGCGCCGAGCAGGGCGCGCAGGCTGCCGAAGCGGGCCAGCAGCTCGCGGGCCAGGTCCACCGCGCTTTTGCCCGGCACGCCGGTGCGCAGGAAGATGGCGAGCAGCTCGGCGTCGGAGAGTGCCGCGGCGCCGCGCGCCAGCAGCTTCTCCCGGGGACGCTCCTCGGCGGGCCAGTCGGTGATGGGCATCTGCGCATCCTAGCAAGCAGGTAGAATTCCACCAATGAGCGATTCCCCGCCCCTGCTGCTCGCCAACCGCCGCATCCTGCTGGGCGTGACCGGCGGCATCGCCGCCTACAAGGCGGCCGATCTGACGCGCCGCCTCAAGGAGGCGGGGGCCGACGTGCAGGTGGTGATGACCGCGCACGCCACCGAATTCGTGACGCCGCTGACGTTCCAGGCGCTGTCGGGACGCGTGGTGCGCGGCCCACTGTTCGACGAGGCACACGAAGCGGCGATGGGGCACATCGAACTGGCCCGCTGGGCCGACCTGATCCTCATTGCCCCCGCCACCGCCAACCTGTTCGCCAAGCTGGCGCAGGGCAGCGCGGACGACCTGCTCAGCACGCTGTGCCTGGCCACCGACCGCCCCATTGCGCTGGCGCCGGCGATGAACCGCCTGATGTGGGCCAACCCGGCCACCCAGGCCAATCTCGCCAGCCTGCGCGCGCGCGGCGTGCACATCCTGGGGCCGGGCAGCGGCAGCCAGGCCTGCGGCGAGACCGGCGACGGCCGCATGCTGGAGCCGGCGGAACTGCGCGATGCCGTGATCGCGCTGCTCGGCCAGGGGCCGCTGACGGGGCGCCACGCCGTGGTCACCGCCGGCCCGACGCGCGAGCCGATCGACCCGGTGCGCTACCTGAGCAACCGCTCCTCGGGGAAGATGGGCTACGCGCTCGCCGCGGCACTTGCCGGCCTGGGCGCGCGCGTGACCCTGATCAGCGGGCCGACCGCACTCGCGGCGCCCGCCGGCGTGCGCCGTCTGGACGTGACCACCGCCGCCGAGATGCTGGCGGCGGCACTGGCGCAGGCGCGCGAGGCCGACCTGTTCATCGGCTGTGCCGCGGTGGCGGATTACCGCGCCGAGACGGTCGCCGCGCACAAGATCAAGAAAAAAACCACGGCGCTGAGCCTGCCGCTGGCGCGCACCGAAGACGTGCTGGCGCAGGTGCGCGCCGCCTGCCCGCAGCTGTTCATGGCCGGCTTTGCCGCCGAGACCGAGGCACTGGAACAGCACGCGCGGGAAAAACTCGAACGCAAGCAGCTCGACCTCATCGCCGCCAACTGGGTGCACGACGGCCGCGCCTTCGAGCGCGACGACAATGAGCTCCACATCTATTGGCCCGGTGGTGCGGCCCACATCCCGCAGGCGTCCAAGACCGATGTGGCGCGCCACCTGGCGCAGCTCATCAGCGATCACTTCCAGACCCATCTGCAGACCCGTCCATGACCCCGATCCAGCTCAAGATCCTCGACCCGCGCGCCCAAGTGCCGGCCTACGCCACCCAGGGCAGCGCCGGGCTGGACCTGCGCGCCCTGCTCGACGAGCCGCTGGAACTCGCACCCGGCGCGACCACGCTGCTCAGGACCGGGCTGGCGGTGCATATCGCCGACCCGGGGCTGGCGGCGGTGATCCTGCCGCGCTCGGGCCTGGGCCACAAGCACGGCATCGTGCTCGGCAACCTGGTGGGGCTGATCGACTCCGACTACCAGGGCGAGCTGATGGTCAGCTGCTGGAACCGCGGCCAGACCGGCTTCACCATCAAGCCGGACGAGCGCATCGCCCAGCTGGTGTTCGTGCCGGTGGTGCGCGCCGGCTTCGAGACCGTTTCCGAGTTCCACGCCTCCGCGCGCGGCGCGGGCGGCTTTGGCAGCACCGGCCAGCACTGACCCACGGACCCCCATGCCGATCGACCTTTCCAACGCCCAGAACATCGCCCGTGTCCTGACCGAGGCGCTGCCCTACATCCGCCGCTTCGCCGGCAAGACCGTGGTGGTCAAGTACGGCGGCAACGCCATGAAGGGCGACGAGATGATCGCCTCCTTCGCGCGCGACATCGTGCTGATGAAGCTGGTGGGCATGAACCCGGTGGTGGTCCACGGCGGCGGGCCGCAGATCGGCACTCATCTGGAACGCCTGGGCAAGAAGAGCGAATTCATCGACGGCATGCGCGTCACCGACGCCGAGACCATGGACGTGGTGGAGATGATGCTCGGTGGTCTGGTGAACAAGGCCGTGGTGGCCGCCATCAACCAGCAGGGCGGCCGGGCGGTGGGCCTCACCGGCAAGGACGGCGGCCTGATCCGCGCCCGCAAGCTGGTGATCAAGGACCAGGATCTGGGCCAGGTCGGCGAAGTCGAGAAGATCGACCCGCGCGTGGTCGCGCACCTGGAGGTGGGCGGCTTCATTCCGGTGATCGCCCCGGTGGGCGCCGGCGAGTCGGGCGAGGCCTACAACATCAACGCCGATACCGTGGCCGGCAAGCTGGCCACCGTGCTGCAGGCGGAAAAACTGATCCTGCTGACCAATACCCAGGGCCTGCTCGACCGGGCCGGCACGGTGCTGACCGGACTCTCGGCCCAGCAGGTGGAGGTGCTGATCGCCGACGGGACGATCCACGGCGGCATGCTGCCGAAGATCCGCTGCGCGCTCGATGCGGTGAACTCCGGGGTGAAGTCAGCGCACATCATCGACGGCCGGCTGACGCATTCGGTCCTGCTGGAGCTGTTCACCGACCAGGGGATCGGCACCCAGATCCGGGCCTGAAGCGCCCGGTCAGGGCTGGGGTGCCGGCGCGCTGCCCGTCAGCTCGCGGTAGCGGGCGATGTCGCGACGATAGCTGGCGGCCAGTTCCTCCCGCTCCTTGCGCAGGCTGGCAACGGCATTCCCGTTGCTGTCCCGCGAGGCCTCGAATGCGCGGATCTGTCTGGCCAGCTTGTCGGCGTCCTCGGCGTCTTCCTCGCTGCGCGAGCGCAGATCGGTGAGCGCGGCCTCGCTGTCGGAGAGGGCCTTCTCCGCCAGCTGCAGGCGCGCGTCGAGCGCCGCCAGACGGCTGTCGCGCGCCGTCTCGATGTCGGCCACGCTGGTGTAGGTCTGGCGCAGGAAGCGGTCGTAGGCCGCCTGGGCCTCGGCAGCACGCTTGGCCTCGCGCTCCTGCTGGGCCTTGCG
Source organism: Gammaproteobacteria bacterium (assembly GCA_046565985.1). GTDB lineage: Bacteria > Pseudomonadota > Gammaproteobacteria > Nevskiales > Nevskiaceae > Polycyclovorans. The sequence goes on along the minus strand of JBKHXN010000095.1, from coordinate 3,430 downwards.
CTCGGCGTCGGCGATCTCTTCCGGAGTCTTCTCACGCGGCTTGGTATCCACCACCATGCCACGCTCGTTGAACACCTGCCGCTCCTTGCGCGCGTACTCGGGCGGCACACGGTCGCCGCAGGCGCGCTGGCCCTTGTCGTCGGTCCAGCAGACGATGGGCTTGGCCACCGCCGGCAGACAGGCGAGGTACAGGCTCAGCAGCAGCGGACTGAACGTCTTCATGCGCATCACGTTACCCCATATTCGGCCTGGTAGGCACGGATGGCGGCGAGCGTTGCCGCATCCTCACGGCCATCGGCGAGATAGCGCAGCAGATCCTGAACGGTGACCAGCGGCAGCACGCGGATACCGCTGTCGGCTTCCATCTCCTGCACCGCCGAGCGGCCGCTGGCGCCTTTCTCCTGGCGGTCCAGCGCGATCACCGCCGCCACCGGCTCGGCGCCGGCCGCGCGCAGCAGGCGCACCGCCTCACGCAGGGCGGTGCCGGCGGTCAGTACGTCGTCCACGATCACCACGCGGCCCCGCGGCACGGCGCCGACCAGGGTGCCGCCCTCGCCGTGATCCTTGGCCTCCTTGCGGTTGTAGGCGTACGGCAGGTCATGTCCCTGCTCGGCCAGCGCCAGCGCCACCGCAGTCACCAGCGGGATGCCCTTGTACGCCGGGCCGAACAGCATGTCGTAGCCGATACCCGACGCCTGCAACGCGCCGGCATAGGCCCGACCCAGCGCGCGCATGGCCTGGCCGGAGCTGATCTGGCCGAGGTTGAAGAAATAGGGACTCACCCGTCCGGACTTGAGTGTGAACGAGCCGAACTTCAGCACCTGGTGCTGGAGGGCCAGCTGGAGAAACGCGGACTGATATTCGTGCATGGCAAATCTGCGAGAATCGAGCCCCATTTTCCACGATCCCGGCCTGCAATGCGCGTCATCAGTCTGAACGCCAACGGCATCCGCTCCGCGGCGCGGAAGAACCTGTTCGACTGGCTGGCGCAGCAGGACGCCGATCTGCTCTGCCTGCAGGAAACCAAGGCCCAGCCGGCGGATCTGGAAGGGGACGCACTGTTCGCCCCGGCCGGCTGGCACCGCCACCTGCGCAGCGCGCAGAAAAAAGGCTACGCCGGGGTGGCGATCTACAGCCGCAGCGCGCCCGATGCGGTGCTGGACACGCTCGGCGCCGCCGAGTTCGACGACGAGGGCCGCTACCTCGAACTGCGCTTCGGCCCGCTCTCGGTGGTGTCGCTGTACCTGCCCTCGGGCTCGTCCGGGCCTGAGCGTCAGGCGTCCAAGGACCGCTTCCTGGCCTTCTTCCTGCCGCGCCTGCGCGAGTGGGCCAACAACGGGCGCGACTACATCCTCTGCGGGGACTGGAACATCGCGCATACCGAGAAAGACCTGAAGAACTGGAAATCCAACCAGAAGAATTCCGGCTTCCTGCCCCACGAGCGCGCCTGGATGGGCCAGGTGCTCGGCGAACTGGGCTGGGTGGACGCCTACCGCAGCCTGCACCCGGATGCCGAAGGCGAGGGCTATACCTGGTGGTCCAACCGCGGCGCGGCCTGGGACAAGAACGTGGGCTGGCGCATCGACTACCAGCTCATCACCCCCGGGCTGCGGCCGCGCCTGAAAGCGGCGCGCGTGTACAGGGACAGCCGCTTCTCCGACCACGCGCCACTGATCGTCGACTATGCGAACTGACTGGATGGCGAGCGTGGCGGGCTGGTTTCGCCCCTACGGCCACCCGCGCGTGGCCGCGATGCTGTTCCTGGGCTTTTCCGCCGGCCTGCCCTTCCTGCTGGTGTTCAACACGCTCTCGGCCTGGCTGCGCGAGGCCGGCATCGACCGCGGCACGATCGGCCTGATGTCCTGGGTGGGCATCACCTACTCGATCAAGTTCTTCTGGGCACCGATCGTGGACCGCCTGCCGCTGCCGGGGCTGACCCGCTGGCTGGGCCGCCGCCGCGGCTGGATGCTGCTGGCGCAGGTCACCCTGGCGGTGGGTCTCTACTGCCTGGCCCTGCAGCAGCCGGGCGAAAACCTCAGCGCGGTGGTGTGGTTTGCCCTGCTGGTGGCGTTTGCAGCCGCCACCCAGGACATCGTGGTGGACGCCTGGCGCATCGAAGCCGCACCGCTATCCATGCAGGGCAGCATGGCGGCGGCCTACCAGCTCGGCTACCGCGCGGCGATCATCGTCACCAGCGCGGGCGCGCTGTGGCTGGCCGGAGAATACGGCTGGAAGCTGTCCTACACCGTCATGGCCACGCTGGTGGGCGTGGGCCTGCTCACCACGCTGCTGATCCCGGAGCCCGACTCGCACATCTCGCGCGACACCCTGATGCGCGAAGCCCGCGTGGTCCGCTATCTGGAAGCGCGCGCGCACTGGCCGGAATGGGCACGCACCGCCGGCGCCTGGTTCATCGGCAGTGTGGTGTGCCCGTTCGTGGATTTCTTTGAGCGCAATGGCCTGCGCATGGGGCTGATGATCCTCGCCTTCGTCGGCCTGTTCCGCCTCACCGACATCACCATGGGCGTGATGGCCAACGCCTTCTATCTGGACGTGGGCTACACCCTCCAGCAGATCGCGGAAGTGGCCAAGGGCTACGGCATCATCGCCTCGATCATCGGCGTGCTGGTGGGCGGGGCTGCGGTGGCACGCATGGGGCTGACCCGCACGCTGGTATTCGGCGCCGTGCTGGTGATGCTGTCCAACCTGAGCTTCTCGGTGCTGGCGCTGCAGTCCGAGCCCAGCCTGCTGGGCCTGGGCCTGGTGGTCAGCGCCGACAACTTTGCCTACAACTTTGCCGGCACGGCGTTCATCGCCTATCTGTCGGGGCTGACCAACACCGCCTATACGGCCACCCAGTACGCGCTGTTCTCGTCGCTGTTCACCCTGCCGGGCAAGCTGCTCGCCGGCGGCAGCGGCTTTGTGGTGGACGCGGCCGGATACCCGTTCTTCTTCCTCTATACCTCGCTGCTGGGCATCCCCGCGCTGCTGATCCTGCTGTGGCTCAGGCGGCGGCTGCCGGTGCCCGCCCCAGCTTGATGAGGATTTCGGCAAAGCGGCGGCCGTTGCGCGAGTGCCGGGGCACATCCGCCGCGCGGCGATAGACCGGCAGCGACAGCCGGTCGATGTTCTCCGCGCGCCCCTCGAACTGCCCGCCCAGGCTGCGGATCTGCTGGATGAAGCGCTCGTTGTCGCTGGCCACATCGTAGTAGAAGCGGCGGATGCCCGCCGCATGTGCGGTCAGGTGCAGGCAGGCGTGCAGCAGCATGCCCGCGCCGCGGCCCTGGTAATCGTCGGCGATGGTGATGGCGACCTCGGCGGCGCGTGCGTCGCCGTTGAGCACGCTGTAGCGCGCCACCCCCACGCCGGGCTCCTCGGGCTTTTCCAGATTCACGCAGCCCCAGGCGGCATGCTGTTTCTGGTCCAGGCG
>JBKHXN010000094.1:0-5356 GCA_046565985.1 Gammaproteobacteria bacterium | reverse complement strand
GCAGCTTTCCCAGAAGAAGCCGCGCTCGCTCGCGCTGGCGGGGCCTACCTCCACGTAGGGCACGTTGCCGACCGATTCAGTGGAGTACAGCGCGCCCTGGTTGTAGTCCACGAACGTGCGGGTGGTGCTGCAGCCCGAGGCCACGAGGACGGTGGTCAGCACGCTGGCCAGGGCCAGCCCGGTTTTGGATTTGCAAACGCTCATCGTCATCTCCCTTCAGAAATAGAGTTCAAGACTCAGGTTGACCATTGCACTGCGCGGGACTTCATCGCCGTCCTCCTCGACTTTCTGCGTGGAGGCGGCGACATCGAGATTGATCACCCGGAACAGGCTCAGGCCGAACGTCACCATGTCCAGCTTGTCGCCCGCCTGGTTCTGCCGGTAGCCCAGGCGCACGCCCGGCACCAGCCAGCCCATGCCGCGGGGCGAGAAGGCGCCGCTGACCGACAGCCACTGGTACTCGTCGCCGGTGGCGTCGCGCACCGCGTCGGCGTCATAGCTGGCGGCCAGCGACCAGGTGCGGCTGGCGTTGTAGATGCCGGTTTCAAACTGCAGCTGGCGCTGCATGGTGAAGGTTTCCTTCAGCGGCACGCGGGCCGGATCGATCGCCCGCTGCTCGGCCGCGGCCTGGCAGTTCTGCTGCGCCGCGCCGGTCTTGCTGGCGCAGTCCTCGCCGATCGCCGGATAGTCGAAGTCCGGCTCGTTGAGGTTGCGCAGCGTGGCGCCCACGCGGAAATTCCGGGAGGCCCACAGCAGCCCCAGGTCCACGCCCATGGCCGATTCGCGCAGGCGGTTCAAGTCCAGTTCGTCGGACAGACGGTCCTGCGCTTCCTCGTCCTCGGCGCCTCCCTCGTCTTCCAGCCGCACCACGCCGCGCGAGAGCTCCACGATGTTGTAGTTGAAGCGCACCCCGGCAAACAGCGAGCCGTCCATGCGGTGCAGCACGCCACCGCTGTAGCCCAGCGAGATCACGCCCGCCGCCGCGGCCCTGCCGAAGGCGGAGAGATCCGAGGTGACCTCGCAGTTGTCGGTATTGCAGTCATCTTCGGTGCCGCTGTTGACGGCACGGATGTCGTTGCCCAGAAAGCCGATCCGCGCGCCGCCGATGGCATTGGCCCCCAGCGTGAACGCGCCGCCCAGGAAGGGCATGGAGCCGCCCATGGGGAAGAACGGAGGCTGCACGCTGGCGATGATCTTGACGAAGCCCTTGTCACTGAGCTCCACCAGAAAGTCCTCGGCGCGGGCCTCGATCGCCTCGGCCTCCGCCTGGGTCAGGTTGTCGCGGTCCAGGTCTTCCTCCAGTTCCTCGGCGCGGTCCACCAGGTCGTTCAGATCACCCAGCTCGTAGCCCACGCCCACGCTGGTCAGCCCGAACCAGAAGCCGCCCAGGTCCGCGGTGACCGGCGACGCCGGGTTGGCGCCCGCGGTCTGTACGCTGAGCGGATTGCTGATGCCGCCCTGGGTCAGCGCCTGCCCGCTACCGGCCAGCGGAAACAGGGCCTGCGCCCGGGCCTGCCCGCAGGCCAGTGCCAGCAGTGCGGCCAGCAGGATGTGCGGGCGTGCAAGCGGCCGGCTCATGGCGTGCCTCCGGCCGGCACCACGCCGCAGGCCAGCAGGGCCAGCAGCCAGGCCAGGCTGCGGGTCATCCAAAGGATTGCCGTATGGCGGTTGATGTTGCCGGGCGTCTGCATGGCCGCGTCCTCTCCCCAGATCAGGCTCCCACCGGCCCAGCCGGCCCGTGACGGATACCGGGCTGTCGGTGTGGGGAGGATTCTTGGGCCGCGCTGCTGCCCGCGTCCCTACCAAATCCGGACGAATTCAGGACGAATTTGTGACGCTGTCTGCCTGCCTATCTCTGGCCCACAAAAAAGGCCCTCTCCGGGGAAAGGGCCTGGGCGCCTTGTGAAAAGATTCAGACGCAGCTGCTGTCAGCTACCAGCGCATTAAATTCAGCCTCTGTATAAGTCTTGGAGGCTCCATCGTTGATCTGCACGGTTACCGACTTGTCTGCGTTGAAAGTCAGGGTGGCGATATTGCCGCCACTGCTGATCTTCAGCACGCCGTCGGTGATGGATTCGCTGAAGCTGTCCGGATCGGTGCTGAGGACCAGGGGCTCTGTCGTATCAAAATTGACTTTCCCAACGGTGCAAGTCGCGGGCGCATCCGGGCTGCTGAAGCCCACATCACCGTCCAGTTCCAGTGTCGTGGTCATGACGGTCATTCCCGGCGCGTCCTTGACGACAAAGAAATCACTACCGCCCAGCTGGAAATTCCCCCTGAATGCTTCGCCTCCATCGCGCAAGGTCAGATCGAGATCAAGCTTGACAGCCGCCAGAGTGTCCTGCTCAGGAAAATACACATGCACTTCGGCGAACAGGATGGATACGGCGCTGGATTCGACCCCAGTGGATTCATCTATAAAAGCCAAGCGGTAACGATTGGCTGGCGTTCCTTGCTTGAAGTAGAACATCTCACCATCGCAGGTACTGAACTCATCAATGGAGCAGCCATCTTCAAAGCTGCCGTCGTACTCATCCCGGATGCTGCCGGTATCGTTCACAAAATAAACGCAATCAAAATCCTCGCCGGGGACAACCCGCAGGATGTTGTCTTGCGGAAAGACGGGGGAGGGAATGGTTCGGCTGACCGGATCGTAATAGACCGTTCTTCCGGTATCGCAATCTTCTGTTATCTCTGCCTTGGCCCTCGTCCCATAGGACTCGGTGGACTTGCTGGTGGTGCTGCGCCGCAGGCTCCATTCCTTGATGGCCGTGGCGCTGGCCACAAACAGGCTTTTCTCCCCCGGGGTTTGGGAGCTCTTGGCGGTTAAGGGGCTATCACCGACGCCCAGATCAGACGTCGTGGCGGCGAGCAGGGCGATGGTCTTGACCCCATCATCTGGCGTGCTGAGTGGCGCCGGCCCAAGGGGCGTGCCGCCTGTGGCGCCGTTGCCGCCGCCGCCGCCGCCGCAGGCAACCAGGACCATGGCTGCCATCAGCAGCACGCCATGGGGTATGACTTTTTTCTTGATCATGCGGGTCTCCATACGGCACTTGCTGCTGGCAGGCCGCCGGACTATGCCTGCGCGGCACTCTTGAATTGCCGAAACTTAATCTGACTGGATGGTCGTGGCAATCCCTGGTCAGAACGTCCAGGCCCCGCCCAAACGCACCTGCAGCAGGTGGGCATCGTCAAACTGGAGGCGGTCGCTGAGCCAGTCCAGGGAGAACTGGCGGTAGCGCAGGCCAAGGCCGTAGGCGCGCTGCACGGGCAGGGATTCAAACTGCAGGCTGAGCTGGGGGCTGAACCGGCGGCGGGCGCTCAGGCCGGGGTAGTGGCCCACTTCGGTCAGCCGCCACTGGGCGCCCACGGTGTACACCGGGTCCACCGCCCATTCGGCAAACAGCTGGGCCTGGGGGCGGATGCGCTGGGTGTAGTCCTGGTTGAACTCGCGGCCGCTCAGGGCCGGGCGGTAGCGCACGAAGCCCTGTTCGTCGAATTCCTTGTTGTCGGAGCTGGCAATGGCGAGGGTTCTGGGTGCGTCGCGCCAGTTCATTTCACCCAAGAGGTCGGTCATCTCGGCGCGCAACAACCAGCCGGGCGCCGGAGCCCAGGCGAGGTTGAGATCCAGGCTCAGGCCCTTGCCGCTGGGCGCGGCCACTTCGCGGTCAAACAGGTCATCCTCGCTGTAGGTGTAGTCCACGGCGGCCTCGTAGTCGTAGTTGCCGCCGCCCTGTGCGGTCACCAGCCCGCGCACGCGGCCGTCGATGAGCTTGATGCCCTGCAGCAGGTTCACCGCAGGCTCCACCGCCACCGGGCCGAGCTGCCAGCGATGGGCCAGCCGCAAGCCCTGGCGCCGCAGGTGGTAAGGGTCCAGGTCGAGCGCAAAGCGCTGCCCGCTGGCAAAGGGAATGCGGTTGCGGACCTGGTGATAGAAGGCGGCCGTCTCGCGGCCGGCCTTGAGTTCGTAGTCAAAGGACTGCACGTAGGCAATACGCCAGTTGCCGTACTGCACCCCGGTTTCCACGCGGTTGCGGGTCAGGGCGTCGGCATTTTTTTTAAGCGGCGCGTCCCAGTCCTTGAGGTAGTCCTGGATCGGCACCGGCTCGGCATGCGCAAACGCGTCCAGTCGCACATAGGGCGTCCAGTCCGCCGCCCGGGCGGGCGCTCCGGCCAGCCACGTCGTGAAGCTGAGGGCCCACAGCCATGCACGCATCGGCATTCTCCAAAAAAAGAGGGGGCCCCAGGCCCCCTCTCAATATCCAGCATCCGGGTGCTCAGAACAGGGTTTCGAACGTCCCGTCATCGTAGCGCACCACCACCAGGCCGGTGCTCAGCTCGCGGATCACGCCGACCTTGACGTTGTCTACGCGCACTTCGCCCTTGGTACCGTCGGTACTGGCCGGGCCGGGGAAGTTGAGCTGCATCTGGGCGTTGACGCTGTCGGTGACCGTGACGAAGCCGCCGGTGTCACTGCCATCGTCAAAGGTGTTGCCCTGCACGCGGAACACCTGCACCAGGTCAGCATCCGACGGGGTACGCCGCAGCAGCGTCAGCGTGGCAGTGACGTTGGGGTCGCTGAAAGTCCCATCACCTTCCGTTTCCGGCTGCACGAAGACGCCGTTGAGCGTGCCGGTGAGCAGCACCTGGACGGCCTGCTGGGTATCCCCGGTGCCCAGGACGGCATTGAACGTCACCGTGGCGCTGGCCTGCGGGAAGTTGTCCGTCGTCAGACTGTCGCCAGAGCCATTGTCGAACTCCGGATCAAAGTTCGCCGCGTTGGCCACGGTCACCACCACCGCGAGGTCGGTGCTGTTGAGCGCGTTGCTGAACGTGCCCTTCAGGTTGACCGCGCTGGGGAAGAAGGTGGCATCGCCATTGTCCGGCTCCAGTTCAGTCGGCTCCGCATTCTCACGGGCCACACAGCTTGCCTTGGTGCAGCGCACGATGGTGCCGCCGAGCTCGCCGGTGAACGTGACCGCGCCGCCTTCCTGCGTTGAGGGCGCATTGGTCTGCGCCAGGGTGATGTTGGGCAGGTTGAAGCTGGCGGAGCGGATGCGCCTGGCGTCGTCCGTGGTGTCGTCGCCGTCAGACAGCGCCACGTTTCCGGTCTTGGTCAGCGTAGCCGTGGCGCCCGGGGACGGGATGCTCAACTGCAGGCCGGGGCCGGTTGCGGTGGTGGAGACCGTACCGGTGAAGCTGGCGTTGAGCGTCTGCGTGGTCGTCGTTTCCGCGCTGTTGGGGAAGCTGGCGCTCAGGTCGGCATCGACGTTGTCCGCCTCCATGCCCACGATCCCGACCGTCACCTGGCCGCTGCTCACGGTGATGGTGGCCTCGAAGTTCTCGAACGTGGCCA
>JBKHXN010000093.1:0-13095 GCA_046565985.1 Gammaproteobacteria bacterium | reverse complement strand
TCGGACATTTCCCCGTTCCGCCGGCATTGGCATGCCATCTGCATGCAATTGGCCGTTCCTCTTCAATCGGGGCGGACGATAAAGACGATCAATAGGATGGATATGGTCCCGCACCTCATCACCGCGCTGAACGGCCCGCTGCTCGAACTGGAAAAGAAGATACTGGACGCGACCCCGTCCATCGAGCGGTGGTTCCGTCTGGAATGGCAGGAGCATACCCCTCCGTTCTACTGTTCGGTCGATCTGCGCAACGCCGGCTTCAAGCTCGCGCCGGTGGACACCAACCTGTTCCCCGGCGGCTTCAACAATCTCAACCCGGCGTTTGAATCGCTCTGCGTGCAGGCGCTGCAGACCGCCATCCGCCAGGTCTGTCCCAGCGCCCGCGGCATTCTGCTGGTGCCGGAGAACCACACCCGCAACAAGTTCTACCTGGAAAACGTCGCCACCCTGTTCGACCTGATCCAGAAGGCCGGCTACCACGTGCGTATCGGCACCCTGATCCCCGAGATCCGCGAACCCACCGAACTGCGGCTGGAGATTTCCGGGCGCAGCCTGCTGCTGGAGCCGCTGGTGCGCGAGGGCGACGTGGTGAGCGTGGGCGATTTCACGCCCTGCTCCATCCTGCTCAACAACGATCTCTCGGCCGGCGTGCCGGCGATCCTCCAGGGGCTGGAACAGGACGTGCTGCCGCCGGTGTCGCTGGGCTGGCATGCGCGGCAGAAGTCGCGCCACTTCGGCTTCTACCGCGAGGTGGCCCGCGAGTTCTCCGCCATACTCGGCATCGACCCGTGGCTGGTGGACCCGCTGTTCCGCAACTGCGGGCAGATCAACTTCCTCAAGCGCGAGGGCGAGGAGTGCCTGGTCAGCAACGTCGAGCTGCTGCTCGAGGACCTGCGCGCCAAGTACCGCGAGTACGGCATCCAGGAAAAACCCTTCGTCATCATCAAGTCCGACGCCGGCACCTACGGCATGGGCGTGATGACCGCCTATTCGGCCGACGACGTGCGCGAGATGAATCGCCGCGCGCGCAGCCACATGGCCAGTGCCAAGGAAGGCCGCGAGGTCACCGGCGCCATCATCCAGGAAGGGGTCTACACCTTCGAGAAGCTGGGCGACGACGGCGCCACTGCCGAGCCGGTGGTGTACATGATCGACCAGTCGGTGGTCGGCGGCTTCTACCGCGTCAACAGCCAGCGCGGCAACCAGGAAAACCTCAACGCGCCGGGCATGCGTTTCGAGCCGCTGGCCTTCGAATCCTGCGGCCACCACCCGGACCTGGCCTGCGGTCCCGACGAACGGCCCAACCGCTTCTACGCCTACGGCGTGATCGCCCGGCTCGCCAGCCTGGCGGCGGCACGCGAGATCGCCGCGCTGAGCCCGGCCAACGGATTCGAGCCGGCCCGGCAGAATCTGGCAGGATAGGCCCGGCACGGCGGCGGCCGTGTGTGCGTTCAAGTATTAAATTAAAGTTGTATTTTATTACAAAATAAAACAACGCCGCGGCCTGGCGCGATTCCTGCACGGGCAGCGGCTTGAACAGGTGGAGACCAACATGCAGGGCACGCGTGAGCACTGGGGCAGCCGGTTCGGCTTCATCATGGCCGCGGCCGGATCGGCGGTGGGCCTGGGCAATATCTGGCGCTTTCCCTACACCACCGGACAGAACGGTGGCGGCGCCTTCCTGCTGATCTACTTCGGCATCATCATCGCCTTCGGCATCAGCGTGGTGATGGCGGAGATGCTCATCGGCCGCAGCGCGCAGCGCAATCCGGTGGGCGCCTTCCGCGTCCTGGGCGGGCGCGGCTGGCCGCTGGTGGGCTACTTCGGCGTGTGCACCGGCTTCGTGATCCTGTCCTTCTACATCGTGGTGGCGGGCTGGACGCTGGCCTACATCGTGCACATGGCGCGCGGCGCGCTGCATACCAGCGACGCGGCAGCGCTGGGGCAGATCTTTGGCGATTTCGTCGCCAGCCCGCTGGAGCCGCTGGGCTACGCCGCCGCCTTCATGGCATTGACCGCCTGGGTGGTGCTGGGCGGCATCAACAAGGGTATCGAGCGCGCCAACAAGATCCTCATGCCGCTGCTGTTCGTGCTGCTGCTGGTCCTGGTGGTGCGCGCGGTGACGCTGCCCGGCGCCATGGCCGGGGTGCGCTTCTACCTGACGCCGGACTGGAGCGCGGTGGGCCCCGACACCTTCTTTGCCGCCATCTCGCAGGCCTTCTTCTCGCTGTCCATCGGCATGGGGACCATGCTCACCTACGGCTCCTACCTGTCGCTGCGCGAAAACCTGCCGTCCTCGGCGCTGACCGTGGGCCTGGTGGACAGCACCGCGGCGTTTCTCTCGGGGCTGATGGTGCTGCCGGCGGTGTTCGCCTTCGGCTTTGCCCCCAACGCCGGGCCGGGGCTGACTTTCATCACCCTGCCGGCGGTGTTCTCGGCCATGCCCTTCGGCGACCTGTTCGGCGTGCTGTTCTTCCTGCTGCTGGCCATCGCCGCGCTGACCTCGGCGGTCTCCATCCTCGAACCGCTGGTGTCCTATACCGTGGATGAGCACGGCATCAGCCGCCGCCGGGTGGTGATCGGCGCGGCCATCGTCTGTTTCCTGCTCGGCGTACCGGCCTCGCTGTCCTTCGGCGTGATGGCCGAGCTGACCGTGTTCGGCAAGAACTGGTTTGACCTCATGGATTTTCTGGCCAACAACCTGATGCTGCCGATCGGCGGCCTGGGCACCGCGCTGTTCGTGGGCTGGGCCTGGCGCGCGCCGGCGCTGCGGGCGCTGTCCAACGAGGGGCAGCTGCACCAGCCCTGGGCCCCGGTGTGGCTGTTCATCCTGCGCTATCTGGCGCCGGCCGGCATTCTGTGGATCCTCATCTCGGCGCTGATCTGAGGCGCCCCACTCCCCAACCGGATTCTTCCCATGGATGCGTTTTTCAGTTTTCTCAACGCCGTGAACGCGGTGATGCTCTCGGTGCCGGTGCTGCTGACCCTGCTGGGCATGGGCATCCTCTTCACGTTCTGGAGCGGCTTCTGCCAGTACCGCTCGCTGACCCACGGCGTGAAGCTGGTGAGCGGCACCGGCATCGACGCCAGCCACGGCAAGGGCGTGCTGACGCATTTCCAGGCGTTGTCGGCCGCGCTGTCGGCCACCGTGGGCCTGGGCAACATCGGCGGGGTGGCGATCGCCGTGGGCATCGGCGGCCCCGGCGCGGTGTTCTGGATGTGGATGGTGGGCCTGGCCGGCATGGCGCTGAAGACCACCGAGGTCACCCTCTCGATGCTCTACCGCAACACCGATGACCCGCAGAACCCCCACGGCGGCACCATGTGGGTGGCCAAGCACGGGCTCGGCAGCCTGCCGGGCATGGCGCGCTGGGGGGCGTGGATCGGCGCCGCCTTCTGCCTGCCGCTGATCCTGTTCGGCATCACCGGGGGCAACATGTTCCAGGCCTGGAACGTGGCGGAGATCTCCCGCGCCTACTTCGGCGTGCCGACCTGGATCTCCGGTCTGATCATGGCCGTGGTGGTGGGTGCGGTGATCCTCGGCGGCATCCAGCGCATCGGCCGGATCGCCGGCACCCTGGTGCCGGTCATGTGCGCGGTGTACGTGCTGGCCGGGATCTTCGTGCTGGTGAGCAACGCCGGCCAGCTGCCCGAGGCGCTGCGCCTGATCTTCAGCAGCGCCTTTGCCCCCGCCCAGGCCACCGGCGCCTTCATCGGCGCCACCACCGGCGTGGCCTTCATCTTCGGCATGAAGCGTGCGCTGTTCTCCTCCGAGGCGGGCCTGGGCTCTGCGCCCATCGCCCACTCCGCGGTCAAGACCCCGGAGCCGGTGACCGAGGGTGTGGTCGCCGGGCTGGAGCCCTTCATCGACACCCTGGTGGTGTGCACCATCACCGCACTGGTGATCCTGGTCAGCGGCGTCTGGAACCGCGGCCCGGTCTCCCCCTGGCCGGTGGAGCCGGCCCTGGTGGAAGTCGCCCCGCAGCAGTGGGCGCCCAGTACCACGCAGCTGCCGGGCGATGGTGCCGGCCTCAAGGCCGGAGACCCGGTATTCGTGGTGGTGGACAGCGGCGGCGAACGCGCCCGCCTGATGGGCACCGTCACCGCCGAGGGCGGCATCCAGTGGCGCCCGCTCGGCGCGCCGGCCGCGCCGCGGATGGCGGAGGCCGGACTGTTCGCCGACTACCCCGCCGCCACGCTGACCGCCAAGGCCTTCGATTCCGCCCAGCCCGGCCTGGGCCGCTGGATGGTGGTGATCACCGTCTGGCTGTTCGCCATCTCCACCATGATCACCTGGAGCTATTACGGCGAGCAGGGCGTGGTGTACCTGCTCGGCACCGGCGCGGTGAAACCGTACCGATTCCTGTGGTGCGTGCTGATCCTGGTGACCTGTCTGGGCTTCATCCGCACCGATCTGGAGCTGGATACGGTGAGTACCGTGGCACTGGGCTTCATGCTGGCGATCAACCTGCCCACCATGCTGGTGCTGGGCGGGCACGCCATGCGTGCCTACAAGGATTATTTCCGGCGCCTTGAAGCGGGCGAGATCGGGCGCAGATAAAGGCCACACCCCCACCCGGCCAGCCCATGACCCGCCCCAGCCCCGCCGCCGCGCACGCCGCCCCGTCCCGCACCGGCGTGCTGCTGGTGAACCTCGGCACGCCGGATGCGCCGAGCGCGCCGGCCATCCGCCGCTACCTGCGCGAATTCCTCTCCGATCCACGCGTGGTGGAAGTGCCCCGCGCGATCTGGTGGCTGATCCTCCATCTGTTCATCCTGCCGCTGCGGCCACGCAAGCTGGTGCCGGCCTACCGCAGCGTGTGGACCGAGCAGGGCTCGCCCCTGCTGGCGGTCTCGCAGCGCCAGCTCGCCGGGCTGCGGCAGCGCCTGGGCGACGGGCTGGTGGTGGAGCTGGCCATGAGCTACGGCAACCCCGGCCTGCAGGCCGCTTTCGATGCCTTCGAGCGCCAGAACGTGCGGCGGGTTTTCGTGCTGCCGCTGTATCCGCAGTATTCCGCCACCACCACCGCGGCGGCGCTGGACGGTGTCTACCGCCAGCTGCAGGCACGGCGCTGGCCGCCGGAGCTGCGCACGCTGCAGCAGTATCACGATGAACCCGGCTACATCGCCGCGCTCGCCGCCTCGGTGCAGGCCCACTGGCAGCAGCAGGGCCGCGGCGAGCACCTGCTGATGTCCTTCCACAGCATTCCGCAGAAATATCTGCTCGCCGGTGACCCGTACTTCTGCCACTGCCACAAGACCGCACGCCTGCTCGCCGGTGCCCTGGGGCTGGGCCCGGAACAGTACTCGGTGAGCTTCCAGAGCCGCCTGGGCAGGCAGCCCTGGCTGCAGCCCTATACCGACCAGGTGCTGCCGCAGCTGGCCCGGCGCGGCCTGCGGCGGGTGGACGTGCTATGCCCCGGCTTTGCCGCGGACTGCCTGGAAACCCTGGAGGAAGTCGCGATCCGCTATCGCGAAGACTTCGAGCAGGCCGGCGGCGAGGCGCTGCGCTACATCCCGGCGCTCAACGACGCGCCCGCGCACCTCGATCTGCTGGCGGCCCTGATCCGCCACCACACCCAGGGCTGGACTCCCGCCCCCGCATCCCCTGCCGAACTGGCCGCCCGCCAGGCGCGGGCGCGGGCGGTGGCGGGGCCGGCGCAGCTGCCGACGCCGGACGCCTGAAGCGCGGACCGGGCCTTCAGCGCCGCGCGCAGCCGCGGTCGTCCACCGGCACGCCGGGCCGGGTGCCGGGACAGCGGTCGAGCCCGTCAGGCACCGCGTCGCCGTCGGCATCCAGCGGGCAGCCGTAGGCATCCACCCGGGCGCCGGCGGGCGTGGCGGGGCAGAGATCGCGCAGGTTGGCCACGCCGTCGGCGTCATCGTCGGCCCGCTCTACCGCGGGCGGCGCCGCACGGCGCTTGAGCGGCAGCACCAGGCCCAGCCGCAGGACCGGCTCCTCGAGCGTGGTGGGGCGCACAAAATCCTGCAGCTCGGCCCAGCGGTAGCGCAGGTCGGCGCGCAGGCCCAGCGTGGTGGCGCCAAATTCGGCCTGGCGGAAAAAACCCAGGCCCACGCTGCCGAAGGCATCGCGCGAGCGCTGCCCGCTGCCGCGCTCGCTCGCGTCCAGCAGCCCGGCGCCGAGCACGAAGTAAGGCGAGAACGCCGCGCTGCGCGCGTAGTAGAACAGCCCGTCGAGCTGCGCGCCGTATTCGCGCCACGAGGGGCCCGCGTCGGTCGCGGCCTTGAAGCCGGCGCTGAACCCGCCGAGCTCCAGGCCCCAGAACGGCCCCAGGTTGAGGCCGGCACCGAGAAAATAGCCCTGCCCGCCGCGGCTTTCGCGGTCGTTGTCGATCATCGCGTAGCTGCCGCCCAGACTGAGGTAGGCCGGTGCCGGATCATCGGCCGCCGCCAGCGGCGCCATCACGGCGGCCAGCAGGCCCGGCAGCGCGCGGAAAAGCAGGGACATGGGCAAACCTCCACAGGATCAGGGTCAAACCGGACAGACGCTATGTTAACCGCGTTGTAAACTTCGCCCCCGTTTCCTGTCCTGCCGGCCGCGATGGCGCACCCGCCGCCGGCCCCCACGGAGTCTCACGTGACCGAATTCCTGCTGCAGTACGGCCTGTTCCTGGCCAAGTCCGCGACCTGGGTGGTGGCCATCCTGCTGGTGGCCGGCAGCCTGTTCGCGCTGGCGCGCGAAGCCCGCGCCCATGCCGGCCAGGACCGCCTGGAGGTGAAGAACCTCAACGAGCGCTTCGAGAACATGGCGGATTTCCTCAACATGGACCTGCTCAGCGAGCAGGAGCAGAAAGCCCAGCGCAAGGCGCGCAAGGCCGAGCTCAAGCGCAAGCGCAAGGCCGAGAAGCTCGGCTCCGCGCCGCCCCGGCCACGGGTCTTCAGCCTGCAGTTTGAAGGCGATCTGCACGCCAGCGCGGCCGATACCCTGCGCGAGGAGATCAGCGCCCTGCTGCAGGTGGCGCGGGACGACGACGAGGTGCTGCTCAAACTCGAAAGCGAGGGCGGACTGGTCCACGCCTACGGCCTGGCGGCCTCGCAGCTGCAGCGCCTGCGCAAGCGTGGTCTCAAGCTCACGGTGGCGGTGGACAAGGTCGCCGCCAGCGGCGGCTATCTGATGGCCTGCGTGGCCGACCGCATCATCGCCGCACCCTTCGCCATCCTCGGCTCCATCGGGGTGGTCGCCCAGCTGCCCAACTTCAACCGCCTGCTGAAGAAGCACGAGGTGGACATCGAGCTGCACACCGCCGGCGCCTACAAGCGCACGCTCACCATGCTGGGCGAGAACACCGAGGAAGGCCGCGCCAAGTTCCGCGAGGAGCTGGAGGACACGCACACCCTGTTCAAGCAGTTCGTCACCGAGCACCGGCCGGTGCTGGACATCCATGCGGTGGCCACCGGCGAGCACTGGTACGGCACCCGCGCCCAGGCGCTGAAACTGGTGGACGAGATCCTCACCAGCGACGACTGGCTGCTGCGCCGCGCCAAGGACGCCGACCTCTACGAGATCCGCTACCGCAAGCCGCAGCGTCTCACCGACCGCCTGGCGCGTGGCCTGGTGCGCCTGGGCCTGGCCCTGCAGGACGGGGTGGCGCGCGGTCTGTCGCGCCGCGGCGTCTGAAGCGGCGAACTTGCCGGCACGCGCACGGTCTTTAACGCGCTGCCGTCTGGCAGCCATCCGTTCCAGAAGGACACTCAATGTCACGACAACTCATGCTCAACATCCTGGCGCCGCTGGCCGTCTCGGCCTCCCTGGTGGGCGCCGCCCTGATCCTCGGCAGCAGCCCGGAGCCAGCGCGCGCCGAGATCCCGCCGCTGCAGCAGCAGGGCCTGCCGTCTCTGGCGCCCATGCTCAAGCAGACCATGCCGGCGGTGGTGAACATCTCGGTGACCAGCAAGCAGCAGGTGCAGACGCCACTCGGCCCGTTCATGGAAGACCCCTTCTTCCGCCGCTTCTTCGGCGTGCCGGAACAGCCGCAGGAACGTGAGGCGCAGTCCATCGGCTCCGGCGTGATCGTGGACGCGGCCAAGGGCTACATCCTCACCAACAGCCACGTCGTGGACCAGGCCGACACCATCAAGGTACGCCTGAACGATGACCGCGAGTTCGAGGCCAAGCTGATCGGCAAGGATCCGGAGACCGACATCGCGGTGCTGCAGATCAAGGCCGACAAACTCATCGCCCTGCCGCTGTCGGATTCGAGCAAGCTCGAAGTGGGTGATTACGTGGTCGCCATCGGCTCGCCCTTCGGCCTGCGCCAGACGGTGACCAGTGGCATCGTCTCCGGACTGGGGCGCCAGGGCATCGGCGACGGCTATGAAGACTTCATCCAGACCGACGCCAGCATCAATCCCGGCAATTCCGGCGGCGCGCTGGTCAACCTGCGCGGCGAGCTGGTGGGCATCAACTCCATGATCCTGTCGCGCTCCGGCGGCAACATCGGCATCGGCTTCGCCATCCCCACCAACCTCGCCGACAGCGTGATGAAGCAGCTGATCGAATTCGGCAGCGTGCAGCGCGGGCGCATCGGCATCAACGGCCAGAACCTGACGCCGGAACTGGCCAAGGCCTTCGGCCTCAAGAGCACGCGCGGAGCGGTCGTCACCCGCGTGGTGCCGGATTCTCCCGCCGACAAGGCCGGGCTCAAGGCCGAGGACGTGATCCTCGAGGCCAACGGCAAGGAGATCGCCGATTTCCTCCAGCTGCGCAACATGGTGGGCCTGATGCGCGTGGGCGAGAAAGTGGAACTGAGCCTGCTGCGCGGCGGCAAGACCCGCAAGGTCACCGTCACCATCGGCAAGGACGAGGAACTGGCCGCCGCCGAAAGCCTGCACCCGCGCCTGGCCGGCGCCACCTTCGGCGCGCCCAACCCCAGCACCCGTCTGCCGGGCGATACCGGCGGCGTGCAGGTGCAGCGCATAGACCCCCGCTCCCCCGCCGCGCGCAGTGGCCTGCGCGAGGGCGACATCATCATCGGCGTCAACCGCCAGCCGGTGAAGGGACTGGAGGATTTCCAGAAGCTGGCCAGCACCAAGGGCGGGGAACTGCTGCTGCACATCCGCCGCGGCCCGGGCGCGCTGTTCCTGATCATCCAGTAGTCCGCGCGGGCCTGCCGCGCAGGCGACGACCCTGGTAGCCTCCGCAAACGTTGCGAGCGACGTTTTGCGGAGGCTCCCTTATACTGGGGCGTCGCTTTTCTGCGTGTTGACCATGCTCGATACCGAACTCCAGCAGCTCGAGGACCGCGTCCAGCGCCTGATGACCGCCTACGGTCAGGCCCGCCTGGAGCTCAAGCGTGCATTGCAGGAGCGTGACCGGATGCTGGCGCTCAATACCGAACTGCGGCGCCGCATCGAGGGCATCGTGGAGCGCATCCGTGCACTGGAAACGGAGCCGGAATCCTCATGAGCACCGCCACCAAGGACTCGCTGAGCGTCACCGTGCGCATCATGGGCAAGGAATACGCCGTGGCCTGCCCGCAGGAAGAGCACGAGGCGCTGGTGCGCTCGGCCGACTTCCTCAACGAACGCATGATGACCATCCGCCGCCGCGGCAAGGCGCTGGGCGCGGAGAAGATCGCCATCATGGCCGCGCTCAACATCGCCCGCGAACTGCTGGAACTCAAGGGCACCGAAGGCGTGGGCGCGCCCCACACCGAGGCGGTGAACCGCATCCAGCAACTGCGCCTGGACATCGACTCCACCCTGGCGCTGGAATAACGGTATCATCCGGACGTGTCTCCTGCGGTGTACGGCAGATGCTCCCAACCCCTTGAGCCTAATTGGCATACCCCGGGAGCCTACCCGTGTTTGGCGTGCAGGCCCGCCTCGTAGCGGGAAGCCCGATAACACGACGCGGCGCCCACTTGAGACCTCGTCTCAAGGTGACAGAGCAAATGACGGCACAGGCGGGAGACACCCTTGAATCGAAAGCGCAGCTGCGTCAGCGGCTGCGTCAGGCGCGCCGGGCGCTCACGCCCGCGCAGCGCCGGCAGGCCGCCGCTCGCGCCGCCCGCTACCTGCTCTGCGTCCTGCGCGGGCTCAGGCCGCGCCGCATCGCCGTGTACCTGGCCACCGGCGCGGAGCTGGACTGCCGCCCGCTGATCGAGGCCGCGCGCGCGCAGGGCTTCAGCCTCTACGTGCCCCGTCTGCGTCCGGGTGGCCTGCACTTCGTGCGGCTGGACCCCGACACGCCGCTGCGCCGCCGGCGCCTGGGCCTGCTGGAACCGGTCCGCGCGGTACGCCTGCCCGTCAACCGGCTGGCCGCCGTGCTGCTGCCGCTGCTGGGGTTTGACGCCGCCGGCCAGCGGCTCGGCCAGGGCGGCGGACATTACGACCGTGTTCTGGGCCCGCAGCGCCTGCGCTGCCGGCCGCGGCGCATCGGCTACGCCTACGCCACCCAGCAGGTCGCCCGGGTGCCGGCGGCGGCCTGGGACGTCCCCCTGCACTGCATCGTCACCGACCGAGGAATCCAATGGCCTACTGGCTGATGAAGTCCGAACCTGAGTCCTTTTCCATCGACGATCTCAAGCGCCGCCCGCGCCAGACCGAACCCTGGGACGGGGTGCGCAACTACCAGGTGCGCAACATGATGCGCGACCAGATGCAGCCTGGCGATGAGGCCTTCTTCTACCACTCCAACTGCGAAGTCCCCGGCATCTACGGGCTGATGACCATCGCCAGCCGTGCCTACCCGGACCCGACGCAGTTCGACCCGCAACACCACCACTACGACCCGAAGAGCAAGCCCGAGGAACCGCGCTGGCTGCTGGTGGACGTCCGCTACCAGCGCACCCTGCGCCGCCCGCTGAGCCTCGCCGAGCTGCGCCGGCACGAGCGCCGGCTCAAGGGCTTCCAGCTGCTCGCTCCGGGCAACCGCCTCTCGGTGATGCCGGTACGCCCGGAACATTGGGCCTACCTGCTGGAGCTGGAAACCCGGCCGCCGCCGCCCGGCGGCTGAATCCGGGGTGGCTCGCGGGGCGGGCCGCGGAAGCGTAGATTGGCCGCCAGCGACCGGCGGCCCACAGGCAAGTGACGATGGCCGGTTGTGACGGAAAGTGCGTGATTCATCCTCAGAGGAGGTGCCCGATGTACACGTCATTACGCTTCATGCTCCCCGCCCTGCTGCTGCTCGGCAGCCCGTTTGCCCAGGCCGAGCCGCCGGCGCCCGACCCGGCGCTGGCCCTGGCCTTCAAGGACGCGCAGCTGCAGTGGGGCCCGTGCCCGGACTTCATCCCCAAGGGCTGCGAGATCGCCGTGCTACACGGCAATCCGGCTGGGAGCAACGCCGATGTGTTCTTCAAGGTGCCCGCCGATTTCACCATCCCGCATCACTGGCATACCTCGGCAGAGCGCATGGTGCTGGTATCCGGGCAATTGAAGGTGAGCTACGACGGCCACAAGCCCGTTGACCTCAAGCCCGGGATGTACGCCTACGGCCCGCCCAAACTGCCGCACACGGCCTACTGTGCAAAGGGCGCGCCCTGCGTGCTGTTCATCGCGTTTGATTCCCCCATAGACGCCGTCCCCAGCGCCGGCGGGGTGAAGTAAGGCAGCAGCCCGTCACCGTCCGGCCCGCGTGCAGGGGGCCGGACGGCGACGCCGCGCTTACGGTGCGGCGCCGTTGTCGGCGGTCCCCAGAAACAGCTCGTAGGCCGGGTTTCCGGTTTCTTCCCAGTAGGTGTAACCCAGCTCGTCCAGCGAGCGGCGGCATTCGCTGCGCTGCTTTCTCGGCACCTGCAGGCCACAGAGCACGCGGCCGTAAGCCGCGCCATGGTTGCGGTAATGGAACAGGGAGATGTTCCAGCGGCTGCCGATGGCGTTGAGAAAGTTCAGGCACGCGCCGGGCCGCTCGGGGAACTCGAAGCGGAACAGGTGCTCGTCGGCCAGGCCCGGGGCGCGGCCGCCGACCATGAAGCGGATGTGCATCTTGGCCATCTCGTTGCCGCTCATGTCCACCACCGGATAGCCGCTGGCACGCAGCCCGTCGAGGATGGCGACGCGCTCTTCCTCGCCCTCGGTCAGGCGCAGGCCGACGAAGACGTGCGCGACCTTGGGGCTGGAATAGCGGTAATTGAACTCGGTGATGGTCTTGCGGCCGATCTGGCGCAGGAACTGCTTGAAGCTGCCCGGGCGCTCCGGGATGCTCACCGCCAGCAGCGCCTCGGCGTGGTCGCCCAGCTCGGCGCGCTCGGCGATGTGGCGCAGACGGTCGAAGTTGACGTTGGCGCCGGAGACGGTCGCCACCAGCGTCTGACCCTGCACGCCGTGCTCGACCACCCATTTCTTCATGCCCGCCACGGCGAGCGCGCCGGCGGGCTCGGGCAGCGAGCGGTTTTCATAGAACAGGTCGCGGATGGCGGCGCAGATTTCGTCCACGTCCACCAGCACGCAGTCATCCACCAGGTGCCGGGCGACGCGGAAGTTCTCCTCGCCGACCTGGCGCACCGCCACGCCGTCGGCAAACAGGCCGACCTGCTGGAGGGTGACGCGGCGCCCGGCCGCCATGGCGGCGGCAAAGCAGTTGGAATCATCCGGCTCCACCGAGATGACCTTGACCTGCGGCCGCACCGCCTTGACGTAGGCGGCGATGCCGGCGAGCAGACCGCCACCACCCACGCAGACGAAGATCACGTCCACGTCCGGGCATTGTTCGAGGATCTCCATGCCCACCGTGCCCTGGCCGGCGATCACCAGTGCATCGTCATAAGGGTGCACCAGGGTCATGCCCTTGTCCGCCGCCAGCTCCAGGGCGTGTTCGCGCGCCTCGTCGTACGTGTCGCCGAACAGGATGGCCTTGCCACCCAGTTCGCGCACCGCGTCCACCTTGACGCTGGGCGTGGTGCGCGGCATGACGATCCAGGCGTTCAGGCCCAGGCGCCGGGCGCCCAGCGCCACGCCCTGCGCGTGATTGCCGGCCGAAGCGGTGATCACGCCCCGCGCGCGCTCGCGGGCGTCGAGATGGGCGATCTTGTTGTAGGCCCCGCGCAGCTTGAAGGAATGGACGGGCTGGGTGTCCTCACGCTTGAGCAGCACGGTATTGCCGAGCCGCCGCGACAGACGCGGCGCCGCTTCCAG
>JBKHXN010000092.1:0-10087 GCA_046565985.1 Gammaproteobacteria bacterium | reverse complement strand
AGGTTGGGGCAGTTGGCTTCCTCGCAGACGGTATGCAGCTTGTTGGCGCGCAGCGCCTGCTTGATGCGCGCCACTTCCGGGGTGGCGGTGGACTTGGCGCGGATCCACGCCGGCTTGCGCAGGGGGGTGAGCGTGGGCTCGATCTTGACCGGGATGCGGGCCATCTTCTCGGCACCGCGCAGCTTGTCTCCGGCGATGACCGGCTTGACGGGATTCAGGGTGGGTTCCGGCATGGTTACAGGCTCGGCAGCAGTTCTCGTACGAGGTGGATCACACCCAGTGCAGAGCCCGTGATCAGCAGGGCCAGCAGGCTGTTCACCGTGTATTTGAGCAGTTTATAGGTTCTGCGGTGGCTCTGCTTCAGCGCCTTGCTGCGCGCCAGTGCGGGCATCAGCGCGGCAAAGACCCGGTTGGCCAGGCCGCGCCGGTCGCCCGGCAGGTTGGGCACCACGGTCAGGCTCGCCAGGCCCTTGTAGGCGTAATTGATGAGACGGCCGGCCAGGCTCATGGGCCGTTCCACGTCGCACATCAGGATCAGCCGCGGCTGGTCGCTGTCGTTGCGGGCAAAGTGCAGGCGCGTCTCGTCAAACAGAAAGGCCTCGCCGTCGCGCCAGGCGTAGGGCTGGCCGTCCACGCTGATGAAGCAGCTGTCGGCGTTGGGCGTGGCCAGCCCCAGGTGGTAGCGCAGCGAGCAGGCCAGCGGATCGGCGTGACGGGTGAGCTGCGAGCCCGGCGGCAGGACCGAGAACATGGCGCCGTTGACGCTGGGGATGGCGGCCAGCAGTGCCACGGTCTGCGGGCACAGGGCCTGCGCCGAGGCGTGCGTGTAGCCGTACCACTGCAGATAGAACTTGCTCCAGCCGTACTTGTAGAAGGTACGAAAGCCCACGTCGTAATAGGCGCTGGAGCGCGGATCGCGGCAGGTCTCGAAGTGCCGATTGCGGTACAGCTCCAGGACCTCGTCGCGGATCACCCGCCAGTTTTCACGCAGCGGTGCCAACTCGGGGAATCCGCCGAGATCCGGCGTGGCGACGCGCGCGTGCGGCCGGGTGAACAGGTACAGCAGGCAGTTCAGCGGCGAGAACACCGGCCAGCCCTTGCGCAGGTACTGGCTGAGGGTGTCGTAGCGCGCCGTGCCGCGAAACCGATAGACATAGGTCATCGAGCCGAGCAGCGAGGCCCCCAGCAGCGCGGCGACCGTAAGGATGAACACGGAGACTCCCCAGATTTTTTGTGCCGGCACTATACGCAGATGCCGGGCGCGCCCGGCATGACACGCGTCTCAGACCGTCAGCGCCGCGGCTGCCGGCTGCACGGCCGGCGCGCAGGCGCGCGGCGCGGTGGCGACCACCGCGGCGATGGACGCCCGGGCCTGCTGCGCCAGCGCCTCACGCGTCTGGCCCTGGCTGCTGATCGGGCTGCAGTAGCTGATCGTCGCGTCCAGCCCGGACGAGCGCAGCAGGCGCAGCAGGTGACTGAGCAGATCATCCTCGCCAATGAAAGGAGCGATGGCGGTGCCGTCGGCCGCGGGCCCGTAGTGCAGGGCCACCGGCTGCACCGCGCAGGGGGTTTCCACGGCTGCGGCAAACAGCCGCGGGTGGAAGTCCAGTACGCCGCGGCCGTCCGTGGTCGTGCCTTCGGGAAAGAAGCAGACGCTGCCGCCGGCCAGCAGGTGCGGCCTCAGGCGCTCCAGCAGGGGGCGGGCGCCGCCCTTGCCGCGGCGGATGTAGAAGGTGCCCATGGCCTGCGCCAGCCAGCCGGCCACCGGCCAGTCGCGGACCTCGGACTTGGCGATGAAACGCGAGTTGCCGCAGGCCGCGAGCAGCAGGATATCGAGCCAGGACACGTGGTTGGACACGATGACCTGCCCGCCTGCCGCCGGGCGGCCGATCACCCGCAGCCGCACGCCCAGAATGTGCAGCAGATGGCGCGACCACCAGCCTGCGATCCGCTCGGGCGACAGGCGCGGGCCGAGCTCCAGGTGCAGCAGGGTGGCGAGGCACAGGCCACCCAGGACGTGCAGCACCAGCCGCGCGCCGCGCAGCAGGGTGGCGGGCCGCATGGCGGCTCAGGCCGCCAGCGGCAGCGTTGGCCCCCTCAGGGCATCGCGGCCGAGGAAGTGCCGCGCATAGCGCGGATTGAGCTCCGAGACGTTGAGCAGCATGAACACATCCGCGCAGTTGAAGTCGCGGTCCCAGTAGGCTTCTCCGCAGGCCTTGGCGCCCAGTGACAGATAGGCCTTGAGCAGCGGCGGCAGCTTGGCCTTGGCGGTCGGCCGGCAGTCGGCGGCGGGCAGGGGGATGAACGGGCGCACGCGCTGGTAGTCCGGCGCCAGGTGGCGGGCGCGGAGGGTGTCGAGGATCGCGTGCGCCGCCGCGCCGCCGTCTTCCAGGCCAATGCTGGCGCAGCCGAAGAGATAATCGTAGCCGTGCTCGGTGATGAAGGCGGCGATGCCCTGCCACAGCACGGCAATCGCGGCGCCGCTGCGGTACTCGGCGTCCACGCAGGTACGGCCGATCTCCATGATCCGCCCCGGCAGGGCGTCGATCATCGCCAGATCAAACTCGCTGGCGGAGTAGAAACCGCCGGCGCGCGGGGCACGGCTGTCGGTGAGGATGCGGGTGCAGGCAATGACCCGGCCGCTGTCGTTGTCGCGCACCATCAGGTGCTGGCAGTGGGGGTCAAAGCCGTCCTGGTCGATGCCGGCGCCGCCGTCGTCGATCTGCGCGCCGAGCTCGCCGGCAAAGATCCGGTAGCGCAGCCGCTGCGTTTCCAGAATCTCCTCGGGGCCCTGGGCCAGGCTCAGGCTGAAGCGCGGGCTGGGCGCAGCCTGCGTCGGTTCACTCGTCGTGTTCATCACGGCCACTCCGCTGTGGAATGGCCGGCACTCTATGAAGCCGGCATGCCATTCAGATGACGCCGGAATGACGTTTTCATGACGCGGTGAGCCCCTGCCAGTGGGCGCTGTGCAGTTGCGACATCATCACCGGATCGCCGAGCAGGCGGTTCTTCTGCGTATCGTCGAGTTGCGTGAGGGGCCGCGACAGGGCGGTCTCCAGCAGCTCCTGGCGCATCTGCCGGGCCGCTGCGGCGGGCCGCAGGCGGCGGGCCCCGGCGGCGCAGACCAGCGCGTTGACCAGCGGATCGGCCACGGCGCGGCGAAAGCCGTCGGCGCCATCGGGTGCGCGGCGCAGGGCCGCGGCCAGCCAGCGCAGCTCGCGCGGCGGGTGCGATTCCTCGGGGATCAGGAACAGCCGCTGCGCGCGGCACCAGCGGCCGGGCCGGGTGCGGGAGCTCCACACCGACAGCGGCACCGCGATCACCAGGCTGCCCGCCACCGGCAGCAGCCACCACAGGAAGGCCGGATTGAGCCAGTACACCAGCCCCGCCCAGCCCAGGCCCAGCAGGCTGCCCAGGCCGTGGTGGCGCAGCGCCTCGCGCCAGGGCGTGCTGGCGTCCTCGCGCGGCGGCGATTTCCACTGGATGGCAAAGCCCGCCAGCGCGGTGAGCACGAAGCGGGTGTGGAACAGCATGCGGATCGGCGCCAGCAGGGCGGAGAACAGCACCTCGCCCAGCATCGACAGCAGCAGGCGCAGCGGGCCGCCATAGAGCCGCGCCCCCTGCCGGACCTGCAGCGCCAGCGCCAGCAGCTTGGGCAGGAACAGCAGGCCCAGCGTGCCGCCGAACAGCCGCAGCGCCCATTCCGGGTGCCATTGCGGCCAGTTGGGGAAGAGCTGGAAGGGCTCGGTGAAGTACACCGGCTCGGCCAGCGTATGCACCGCCAGCAGCGCGGTGGACAGTGCCAGAAAGGCAAACCACAGCGGCGCGGAGAGATAGGCCATGACCCCGGTCATGAACACCGCGCGGTGCGCCGGATGCAGGCCGCGGGTCATGAACAGGCGGAAGTTCTGCAGGTTGCCCTGGCACCAGCGCCGGTCGCGCTTGAGTTCGTCGAGCAGGCTGGGCGGCATTTCCTCGAAGGAGCCGGGCAGGTCGTAGGCGATCCATACCGCCCAGCCGGCGCGGCGCATCAGTGCCGCCTCCACGAAGTCGTGCGACAGGATCTCGCCCGCCAGCGCGCCGCGGCCGGGCAGGCGGCCGAGCGCACAGTGCTGCATGAAGGGCGCCACCCGCAGGATGGCGTTGTGCCCCCAGTAATGGCTCTCCCCAAGCTGCCAGTAGTGCAGGCCGGCGGTGAACAGCGGCCCGTACAGGCGGGTGGCGAACTGCTGCATGCGCGCGTAGAGCGTCTCGCGCCCGGCCGCCACCGGCGCGGTCTGGATGATGCCGGCGCCGGGGTGGGCTTCCATGAGCTGCACCAGGCGCTTGAGGCAGGCGCCGCTCATCACGCTGTCGGCGTCCAGCACCACGAAGTAGCGGTACAGCCGCCCCCAGCGCCGGCACCAGTCGGCGATGTTGCCGCTCTTGCGCTTGATGCGGTGCCCGCGGCGCCGGTAGTGGATATGGCCAAATCCGTTGACTTCACGGCACAGCCGCAGCCAGGCCTCGAGCTCGGCGACGCGGGTGTCGGCTTCCGAGCTGTCGCTGAGGATGTAGACGTCAAAATGCCCCGCCACCCCCTGGCGCTGCACCGAGCGCCAGGTGGCGCGCAGCCCGGCGAACACCCGGGCCACGTTCTCGTTGCAGATGGGCATCAGCAGCGCGGTACGCCCCTCGGCCGGCAGCGGCGGATCACCCTTGAGCTGCGCCGAGATGGCGTAGCGGTCACGCCCGCGCAGCAGGGTCCAGAAGCCCATGAGCGCGGTCCAGAAGCCGGCGCTGATCCAGGCAAACAGCACGGCGTAGAGCACCAGGATGGCGATCTCCAGCCCGTGGCTGCCGCCATAGGGCAGGACCGCGGTCATCAGGTAGCTGGCGAGATAGGTCTGGATCAGGATCAGGGCGCTGAGCAGCAGGCGGCGGTTGCGTCCGGGCACGCGCCATTGACTCCCGTGGTCTGGCGCCGGCGCTGGCACCGGGGGCGCTTCGGCCGCCAGCCCGCGGCGCCCCAGGATGCGTGCCCTCAGCCAGCGCCCCAGACGCCTGAACGGATTGTGTTCCCAGGGCCGTGGCGTCATATGCGCGCGCTGCATGGACGGGGTGGTGCGCAGCCGCAGCCGGCCCTGCAGATCGTGTTCGGTGACCTGCTCCAGCGTCACGCCGCTGCCCAGCAGGCGTTGCAGGCGCGCGGGCACCGAGGTCTGCGCCGGGACTTCGCCCGGAGTGTCGCCGCCCAGGGCGGCGTGCAGGGCGGCCTCGGCCTCGGGTGTATCGGCCAGCCCGCCGAGACGGTCCAGCAGCGCCGCGCGCTCGGCCCCGCTGTAGCCCAGGCGGTCCAGGTAGGCGTGCAGGGCAAAGGCTCGCGACATGGTCACGCCCGCGGTCAGCGCGTGTCTGCCGGCAGGATGTAGCTCCAGGTTTCCGACAGCGTCTCCTGATCGCGGCGCAGGAAGGCGCGCAGTTCCACCGGCAGGTTGGGGTCCTTGCGCCGGAAGCGCAGCGCCAGCCGCCAGCCGCCGGTGGCCTCGTTGCGGTAGGTCTGGCGCTCGATCAGCTCGCCGTTGGCGTCCATCCAGACGCCGGAGACCACCTCGGCGTCGGCCGGCAGCCTGGGCAGCGCGCCGCCTTCGAAGTCGATCATGAAGTGCAGGCTGTCGTCCTGCTCGCGCACATAACCGTGGCCGCGCCGGGTCTGCGCCACGGTGGCGAGCGGCGGCTGCACGCGCTCGCGCATCTGCCAGCTCAGGCGGTACTCCAGGTCCAGCGGCTCGCCCGGCGGGGGTGGCACGTCCGGCACCCAGTAGGCCACGACGTTGTCGTTGGTCTCGTCCGGAGTGGGGATCAGGGTCAGCTCCACCCGTCCCGAGCCCCAGTCGCCGCGCGGGGTGATCCAGGCGCTGGGGCGCAGATCGTAGCGGGCTTCCAGATCCTCGTAGTTGGCAAAGCGGCGGTCGCGCTGGAGCAGGCCATAGCCACGCGGGTTCACCGCCGCGAAGCTGGTGATCAGCAGCCGGCGCGGGTTCACCAGCGGACGCCACAGCCACTCGTGGTCGGTCTGGATCAGCAGCCCGTCGGAATCGTGCACTTCCGGGCGGTAGTCCTCGCCCCGTGCGGGCTGGTTCTCGCCAAACAGGAACATGCTGGTCAGCGGGGCGATGCCGAGCTTGCCCACCTCGGCGCGCAGGAAGATCCGGCTCTTCACGTCCATCACCGTGCTGGTGCCGGGCTCGATGCGGAAGCGATAGGCGCCGGTGACGCGGCGCGAGTCGAGCAGGGCGTAGAGGGTCAGCGCGTGATCCTGGGCGCGCGGCCATTCGATCCAGAATTCGGTGAACGTGGGGAATTCCTCGCCGGAGATCAGTCCGGTATCCACTGCCAGACCGCGCGCCGAGAGGCCGTAGCGCTGCTGCTTGCCCAGTGCGCGGAAGTAACTCGCGCCCTGGAAGACGACCAGCTCGTCCTTGTAGCGCGCCTGGTTGAGCGGGTAGTGCACCCGCAGGCCGGCAAAGCCCAGGCCCTTGAGCTTGGCGGGGTCGATCGGGTTCCGGCCGTAGTCGAAGTACGCCGGATCGAACTTGAGTTCTTCCACGCCCTCGGCGGTGATCAGGTGGATCTTCACCGCCTGGTCGTAGTACAGCCCCGGATGGAACAACTGCACCTCGAAGGGCAGCGCGCTGTTGCGCCACAGCGACTTCTCCGGGCGGAAGCGGATGTCGCGGTACTGGTCGTAGGACAGGCCCTGGAGCTCCTTGGGCAAGGTCACCGCCGCCTTTTTGTAGGGGCTGCGGGCCAGGTCATGCGCCCGGTCGGCCAGGCTTTCAAAATCCATCGCCCAGGCACCGGGCGCGAGCAGACAGAGCAGCAGGACAGCAGATCGAAACGCAGGACGCATAGATTCTCTAGGGGACTTCAGTGGCCCGGCTCCGCCTGGGCGCCGGTACGGATACGGTAGAGCGGATAAGGCGCGGCCCGCGCGATCTGGGACGGCAGGCGTCCCAGGACCTGGTGCAGGGCCGAGCAGCTGACGTAGAGACTGCCTTCCGGGCCGAAGCTGAAGCCGTCGGGCCAGCGCAGCTGCGGGCTCTGGACCAGGGTTTCCAGGGTCTTGTCCGGGCGCAGGACCACGATGCGGGAATGTTCCAGATCGGACAGATACACGTTCCCGGCGGCGTCGGTGGTGATGCCGTCGGACATGGTCTTGGGCGCATGGACCTCGACGCGCCCCGCCAGTTCCGCGGCCCCCAGCCGCGCATCGCGCAGGTGACGGGTGGCGATGCGGTACAGGTGCAGGTTGGTCACCGGCGCGAAGTACAGCCACTCACCGTCCCGCGAGAGGGCAATGGAATCCACCCCCGGGCGGATGCTGACCAGACCCAGGACCTCCATGCGCCGGCCCTGCACCACCGGGGTGTAGGCCTCCGCCACCACCGAGGGGTGCCCCTCCAGTACCCGGCGTGCCTGGCCCTGCGCCACGTCATAGACCACCAGCGCCGGGGTCTGGGCAAAGAAACTCGCCTCTGCGATGTAGATGAACTGGCCGTCGGCGGAGACCTGGAAATCGTTCAGGTGCGAACCCAGCCCCGCCACGCTGCGCGGGAAGTGGTACTCGTGCACCACCGCGCCACTGTCCAGATCGAAGGCCAGCAGGCGTCCGCGGTGCAGGCCGTGCTGGCCGTTGTCGAGCGTCCACAGGCGGTTCTGCCGGTCGATCCGCAGCGACAGCACGTCGCGGAAGAAGCGCGGCTCGCCCAGGCCGTCCTGGAAGGCCTGGCTGGGGAACGGGCGCATCTGGCCGTCGACCAGCTCCACCACCTTGAGCGCCGGCCGTGCCTCCGGGTGCAGGGTGACGAACACCCGGCCGCTGCGGCTCACCGCCACGTTGCCGGGCGGGGTGGGCAGTTCGGCCACCAGCTCCAGCGCGCTTTCCGGCAGGCGCGGCGGGCCCGGCGCGCGGTCAGGGAAATCCGCGCCGCCGCCGTAGCGCAGCTTGAGCGTGACGCCCAGCGCCACCACCAGCATGAGAAGCAGCAGCAGACTATGTTTGATCAGGCGCATCTTCCGGCTCCAGTTTGCGTGCGGACTCAAACAGCGGACGCATCCGGTTGACCAGCAGGCAGTAGAGGTCGGCCGTGGCTTCCGCGTCGTAGATCGCGCTGTGGGCTTCGTTCTGGTCGTAGTCCAGCCCCGCCGCGACCAGCGCGCGCGCCAGCACGGTCTGGCCCAGGGCGGCTCCGGCCAGCGTGGCGGTATCGAACACGCTGAAGGGGTGGAAGGGCGAGCGCTTGATCCCGGCGCGCGCCACCGCGGCGTTGACGAACCCCAGATCGAAGTGCGCGTTGTGGCCCACCAGGATCGCGCGCGTGCAGCCGTTCTCGCTCACCGCCTGGCGGATCGGCTTGAACAGCCGGTCCAGGGCGTCCTTTTCCGGCAGGGCCAGACGCAGCGGGTTGTCCACCTTGATGCCGTTGAACTCCAGCGCCGCCTTCTCGATGTTGGCGCCGGGGAAAGGGGTGATGTGGGAGAACACTGTCTGCCGGCGCACCAGGTTGCCGTGCTCGTCCATGCCCAGGATCACCGCGGCAATTTCCAGCAGCGCGTCGGTGGCGGCGTTGAAGCCGCCGGTCTCCACGTCCACCACCACGGGCAGGAAACCGCGGAAACGCTGGCCGATTTTGGGCTTGGGTGCAGGGGAATCCATCTCGCGGGCATTGGCTGGGAGGGCGCATAGTTTAGGGGAGCGGACCGCGGAAGTCCGTGCCCACCGGCACGGACAGCGGGTCCTGCGTGGCCGGATCGGCCGGCAGGCCCTTATAATTGCGCCCCTTTTGCCCCCGACCGTGCCCCATGAACTCCGTGCGCAAAGTTGCCCTGGCCTACTCCGGCGGGCTGGATACCTCCGTCATTCTCAAGTGGCTGCAGGACACCTACCAGTGCGAGGTGGTGACCTTCACCGCCGACATCGGCCAGGGCGAGGAACTCGATTTCGTCCGCCCCAAGGCCCAGCAGTTTGGCGTCAGGGAGATCTTCATCGACGACCTGCGCGAGGAGTTCGTCCGCGATTTCGTCTTCCCCATGTTCCGCGCCAATGCGCTGTACGAGGGCGAGTATCTGCTGGGCACTTCCATCGCCCGGCCGCTGATCGCCAAGCGCCTGGTGGAGATCGCCCGTGCCACCGGCTGCGACGCCATCAGCCACGGCGCCACCGGCAAGGGCAATGACCAGGTGCGCTTTGAGCTGGGCGCCTACGCGCTGTGGCCGGAGGTCAAGGTCATCGCCCCCTGGCGCGAGTGGGACCTGAATTCCCGCGAGAAACTGCTGGCCTATGCCGCACAGGCCAACATTCCCATCGCCAAGAAGAAGGGTGGCGGCAGCCCCTACTCGATGGACGCCAACGCCCTGCACATCTCCTACGAGGGCGGCGGCCTGGAAGATCCCTGGTGGTGCCCGCCCGATGACATCTGGCGCCTGACCGCCAACCCGGAGGACGCCCCCGATCAGGCCGAGATCGTCACCCTCGAATTCGAGCGCGGCGATGCGGTGGCCATCAACGGCCAGCGCATGACGCCCTATGAGGTGCTCGACACGCTCAACCGCCTGGGCGGCAAGCACGGCATCGGCCGTCTGGACCTGGTGGAGAACCGCTACGTCGGTATCAAGAGCCGCGGCTGCTACGAGACCCCGGGCGGCACCATCCTGCTCAAGGCGCACCGCGCCATCGAATCGCTCACGCTGGATCGCGAGCAGGCCCACCTCAAGGACGAGCTGATGCCGCGCTACGCCAGCCTGATCTACAACGGCTACTGGTGGAGCCCGGAGCGGCGCATGCTGCAGGCCCTGATCGACGATACCCAGACCCGTGTCAACGGCGAGGTGCGCCTCAAGCTCTACAAGGGCGCGGTGTACAACGCCGGCCGCCGCTCGCCCGATTCCCTGTTTGACGCCACGCTCTCCACCTTCGAGGACGACCGCGGCGCCTACAACCAGAAGGATGCGGAGGGCTTCATCCGCCTCAACGGCCTGCGCCTGCGCACCGGCGCCAAGCGCGACCAGCGCTGATCTCCGAAGTCACCGGCCCTGCGTCACTCGC
>JBKHXN010000091.1:0-7897 GCA_046565985.1 Gammaproteobacteria bacterium | reverse complement strand
CAGGCACGCGAGCTGCCTTACGCCACCGACTCGGCCTCGCTCACCACGTTCTATACCCCGCTGGAGGAGGCCGACAGCATCGGCTCCGAACCCCTGGTGCCGGAAGGCGTGCTGGAGCCGGCACAATGGCGGCGCATCCGCGAGCGCGCCCTGGACGAGCCACGCATCGTGCACGGCCTGATCGCCGCCGACGGTGCGGTGGCGGCGGTGATCGCCTACTTCGACCTGCCGCATGTCCAGCCGGGCGTGGAGATCCCCGCGGTCAATACCGCCGTGCGCGAGCTGCAGGACCGCTTCGAGCAGGCGCACCCGCAACTGCGGCTGCGGCTGATCGGCTCGCTGCCCTTCAACCAGGCGATGGCCGATGCGGCCGGCTACGACGCCCGTCACCTGTACCCGCTGTCCTTCCTGCTGATGCTGGCGCTGCTCGCCTTCTCGCTGCGCGGCCTCAACCCCACCCTGGGCACGCTGGCGGTGATCGTGATGGCCATGCTCACCGCGCTGGGCGTCGCCGGGCACCTGGGCCTGAAGCTCACCACCGCCTCGGCCGCCGCGCCGCTGATCATCCTGACGCTGGCGATCTCCGACTGCGTGCACGTCTTCGCGACCTACTTCAAATCCCGCAAGCTGGGCATGGACAGCGGCGAGGCGCTGGAAGACAGCCTGCGCACCAACCTGCCCGGCGTCTTCCTCACCAGTCTGACGACGGTGATCGGCTTTCTGTCCTTCAATACCAACGACTCGCCGCCGTTTCGCGATCTGGGCAACATCGTCGCCATCGGCGTGGCGGCGGCCTGGCTGTATTCCATGCTGTTCCTGCCGGCCTGGATCCTGATCAGCCGGCCGCAGGCGCGCAGCCTGCGCACGGTCTCGCTGGACGGCTTCGCGGAATGGGTGATCCGCCACCAGCGCAGGCTGCGCATCGGCACGCTGGGCGTCGCGGTGGCGCTCGCCGCCTGCATCCCGCTGAACCACTTTGGCGACGATTACGTGAAGTTCTTCGGCCCGCAGATCGAGTTCCGCCAGGACACCGAGTTCGTCGGCCGCCACCTGATGGGCGTGCAGTATCTGGAGTACGCGATCCCCGCGGGTGAAGAGGGCGGCGTCAACGAACCGGCCTACCTGCAGCACCTGGAAGCCTTCGCCACCTGGCTGCGCGCGCAGCGCGGCGTGCGCCGCGTGTCCACCCTCAACGAGCTGCACAAGCGGCTCAACCAGACCATGCAGGGTGGCGATCCGGCACAGTACCGCCTGCCTGATTCACGCGAGCTGGCGGCGCAGTACCTGCTGCTGTTCGAGCTCTCCCTGCCCGGGGGCCTTGATCTGTCGCACCTGGTGAATTTCGACAAGTCCGTCACCCGCCTGACGGTGGGCCTCAACGACATGAGCAACGAGGACATCCGCCTGCTCGACGAGCGCGCCCGTACCTGGATGCAGACCCACTGGCCGGCGCAGATGCACACCACCGGCGCCGGCGTGCCGATCCTCTTTGCCCGCATCGCGCAGCGCAACTTTCACAGCATGCTGCTGGGCAACCTCATCACTTTCCTGCTGGTGAGCCTGATCTTCATCGCGGCCATGCGTTCCTGGCGCCTGGGGCTCTTGAGTCTGGTGCCCAACTTTGCTCCCATGCTCGCCGGCTTCGGCCTCTGGGGCCTGCTGGTGGGCGAGGTGGGCATGAGCCTGGCCGTGGTGGTCTCACTCACGCTCGGCATCGTGGTGGACGACAGCATCCATTTTCTGGCGCGCTACACCCAGGGCCGGCGCCAGCTGGGGCTCTCCCCGCCCGACGCCGTCCGCCACGCCTACCAGGACGTGGGCGCGGCGCTGTGGATCACCACCGCGGTGCTGACCGCCGGCTTCGGGATCCTGGCGCTGTCGAGCTTCCAGCTCACCGCCTACCTGGGGCTGCTCACCACCTTCATCATCGTGCTGGCGCTGGCCGCCGATTTCTTCCTGCTGCCGGCGCTGCTGCTATGGCTAGACCGCTCGCGTTCGTAAGCGCCTGCCTGCTGGCGCTGCCAGCCCAGGCCTGGGAGGCCAGCGCCCGGCTGGAAGCCGAGGCGCGCTGGTTCTACCAGCTGGAACAAGGCGCGCTGGCGCCGTCCGCCGCCGCGACGGTGGAGATCTTTCACGGCTGGAACGACGGCGAGGACCGCCTGGTCGGCGAATTCTTCGGCCGTGTGGACGAGCAGGACGACGCCCGCACCCACGCCGACGTGCGCGAGTTCTATGTGCAGAGCATCGGCACCGAGTTCGAGGCGGCGGCCGGCCTGCGGCGGCTGTTCTGGGGGGTGACCGAATCGCGCCATCTGGTGGACATCATCAACCAGTCGGATCTGGTGGAAGACCTGGACGCCGAGCAGAAACTCGGCCAGCCGATGCTCAACGCCACCCTGATCCGCCCCTGGGCAACGCTGGACCTGATCCTCATGCCCTACCAGCGGGCGCGGACCTTCCCGGGCCCGCAAGGCCATCCGCGCCTGCCCTTCCCGGTGGCGGCGGACGAGGCGCGTTACCAGTCGCCGCGCGCGCAGCATCATCTCGACGGCGCGCTGCGCCTGCGCCACAGCAGCGGCGGTCTGGACCTGGGGCTGGCCTACTTCAACGGTACCGCACGCGAGCCGATGATCCTGCCCTGCCTGCGCCGCGGCAGCGGCTTCCAGGGCACGGAAGATCAGGCCAACTGCGATATCTTCTCCGGCATCATCGTGCCGCAGTCCCCCCTGCCGGAGGACTTCACGCCGCTGCTGCAGGCGCTGGGGCTGGCGCCTTCCGACGCGGAGGTGGAAGCACAGATCCGCGAGGAGGTCTTGCGCAACATCGTGCTGGTGCCGCTCTACCAGCGCCTGCGGCAGTACTCGCTCGACGCGCAGTACGTGACCGGCGGCTGGGCGCTGAAGCTGGAAGCCGTGGCACGCGAACTCGGCGGCGAGCACAGCGTGGCCACCGTCAGCGGCTTCGAGTACAGCCTGGGCGACATCACCGGGCGCGGCTGGGACATCGGCCTGCTGGCGGAGTATCTCTACGACCAGCGGCGTGACCTGCTCAGCCGGCGCTTCGATCACGACGTCTTCCTCGGCACGCGCGTGAGCCTCAACGACGTGGCCGGTACCCTGGTCCTCGCGGGCTTCCTGTTCGACGAGTCCGGCGACGACCACCTGCTGCAGATCGAGGCCAGCCGGCGTCTGGGCGATGCCTGGCGGCTGTCGGGCAAATTCCGCCTGTTCGAAAAGACCGGAGACGACCCCTTTACCGGCTTTCTGGCCGATGAGGATATGCTGAGCCTGAGCCTGGAGCGGTTTTTCTAAACTGCGACCCGGTTCAAATAACGGGTTTGAGCCCGCCACTGCGGGGGCATAGACTCGCGCGCTGCTTCAAGCCAGAGGCGTGGATGATCGAACAGGCAAGAGCCGGTTGGTCTGACGAACCCTACGTGGTGCAACGCGCCAGAGGGTTCCGCTGGCTGCGCTTCAGCCCCGAGCTGGAACGCGAATTCCGCGAGGAGTACAGCCTCCAGCACAGCTATTCGCACGCCCAGCTCGGCCTGTGTGCGGCCCTGCTCGGACTGCTGCTCTCGGTGGTCTTCAACCACCTGCTCTACGAGTACCCGCCAGCCCTGCTCTGGTTCTTCGACCTGCTGATCCTCGGCGTCCTCACCCCGGTGGTGCTGATCGGGCTGATCCTGGCCAGCCGCCCGCGCTGGCGGCACCTGCTGCCGGCCACGGTTGTCATCCTGCTGCTGATCGCCATCGCCGTGACCGTGGGTCTGCGCTATGGCTTTGCCCATGCCGGCGTGCACTACCCCTACCAGACCGAGATCTTCCTCGCGCTCGCCCTGTTCCTGCTCTCGGGGCTGCGTTTCTGGCAGGCCTTGCTGCTGGGACTGATCCTGCTCGCCGCCACGCTCGCGACCGACCTGATCCTGGGCAACGCCCTCAGCACCGCCGCGGAGCGTTTCTACAACGTGCTGATCGCCTGCGTGCTGGCCGCGGCGGGTGGCTACAGCCAGGAATACATCCTGCGCATGAATTTTCTCAACAGCCGGATCGCCCGCTACCGTGCGATCCACGATGTCCTCACCGGGCTGTACAACCGCCGGGGCCTGGAAGAACGCCTGCGTCAGGCCTGGCGGCTGGCCCAGCGCGAGCAGAAAACCCTGGCGGTGATGCTGCTGGACCTGGATCACTTCAAGGCCTACAACGACAGCCATGGCCACGCCGCCGGCGACCTGGCGCTGCAGACCGTGGCCGAGGCGCTGCAGCAGTCGGCCGGCCAGCGGCCCATGGATTTCACCGGCCGCTGGGGCGGCGAGGAATTCCTGGTGCTGTGGTACGACATCGATGCCGGCGCGGTCGAGCGGCTCGCCGAGAGCTGCCGCCTGCTGATCGAGTGCCTGCACCCTCCGCACGGCCGGATCACCGCCAGCGGCGGCTGCGCCATCCTGCAGCCGGGGCTGGAATCCCTGCCCTACGAGCTGATCGAACGCGCCGACGCAGCGCTGTACCGCGCCAAACAGACGGGCCGCAACCGGATCGTCATGGCGCAGGCGCCTGCAGCCGGCATCCGCTGGCGCGCCTGAGCGGTTCACAGCAGCTCGCGGCTGGCGCAGAATCGGCTTTCAACTTCCGGACCCTCACCATGCGCCTGCTCGGCCTGCTGTTTGCGGTAGTTTCCTGTGGCGCCCAGGCGCTGACCCTCGACTGCGGACGGGTGCTCGACCTGCGCAGCGGCGAGTGGCGCGAAGGGCTCAGCCTGGTGATCGAGGACGGGCGCATCGCCCGCCTGCTGCCGCGCGCCCAGGCTCCGGCCGACGAAGCCCGCGTGGACCTGAGCGGCCACCACTGCCTGCCGGGCCTGATCGACATGCACGTGCACCTGGGCAGCGAAACCCGCCCGGAGGTGGACAACCTGCGCTCCGAGCTGAGCGAAACCGAGGCCGACGCCGCCCTGCGCAGCGTCGGCATGGCGGAACGCACCCTGCTCGCCGGGTTCACCACCGTACGCGATCTGGGCGGCGAGCTGGCGCTGAAGCTGCGCAACGCCATCCGCGCCGGAGATATCCGCGGGCCGACCATCGTCGCGGCGGGCAAGAGCATCGCCACCACCGGCGGCCACGCCGATCCCAGCAACAGCCTGAGCCGCGACCTGCGCGAAGCACTGGGCGAACCCATGCCCGCCCAGGGCGTGATCAACGGCCCCTTCGAGGCACGCGCCGCGGTCCGCGCGCGTTACCGCGACGGCTCGGACGTGATCAAGATCACCGCGACCGGCGGCGTGCTCTCACGGGCGGCCAGCGGCCAGAACGCGCAGTTCATGGACGACGAGCTGGCGGCCATCATCGCCACCGCGCGCGACTACGGCTTCAGGGTCGCCGCCCACGCGCACGGAGCCGAGGGCATGAAGCGGGCGCTGGCCGCCGGCGTGGATTCGATCGAGCACGGCACCTACATGGACGACGAGGCGATCCGCCTGTTCCGCAAGCACAAGGCCTGGTACGTGCCCACCATCAGTGCCGGCAAGTTCGTGGCCGAGAAGGCGCGCCTGCCGGACTACTATCCGGCCATCGTGCGGCCCAAGGCGGCGGCCATCGGCCCGCAGATCCAGGGTACGTTTGCGCGCGCCTACAAGGCCGGGGTGAAGATCGCCTTCGGCACCGACGCCGGGGTCTTCCCGCACGGCGACAACGCGCGCGAGTTCACCTACATGGTGGAAGCCGGCATGCCGGCGCTGGCGGCGCTGCGTTCCGCCACGCTCGACGCCGCCGAACTGCTGGGCCGCAGCGCCGACCTCGGCCAGCTCGCGCCCGGATTTCATGCCGACGTGATCGCGGTGGCCGGCGACCCGCTGCGGGACATCGCCCTGCTGCAGTCCGTGAGCTTCGTGATGCGCGCCGGGCAGGTCGTCAAGGCGCCCTGAACCGCGGGCTCATGGCACAGGCGGGTGCAGCCGGTGCAGCACCCGGCGCAGCAGCCAGGTCAGCAGCGCCAGCAATGCCAGCAGGACGGCGCTGCCGAGGAACGCCGCGACCGTACCGCCCCGTGTGATCAGCGGCTGCACCGCCAGCGGCGACAGGAACTGGCCGAGGAACACCGCCGTGGTCAGACCGCCCACCAGGCGGCCACGCAGGTGCGGCGGCGTGAGGCTGGTCAGCCAGGTGCTGAGGTTGGGGATGGTCAGCCCCAGGCCCATGCCGGCGAGTGCCAGGCCCAGCAGCACCAGGGGATAGCCTCCGGCGAAGCCGATCAGGGCATAGCCCACGCTCATCAGCGCAAAGACCAGGGCGACGATCGGGATCGGCCCCATCTGGCCGCGTACCCGGCCGAAACCGAACCCCGCCAGCCCGCCGAAGACGTTGGCCACCGCGATGGAAGCACCCACCGCCGTGCTGCTGGCGCCCACACGCTCGGCCAGCAGGTAGGGCAGCTGCACCGGGATGACGTAGAAGATCATCATGCCCAGCAGTGCGCTGCCGTAGATCACGCTGACGATGCGCCAGGGCATCGCCGCCAGCGGCAGATCCGGATCGTGCACGTGACGCGCGGGTTCGGGCAGCCGCAGGATCAGCGGCATCAGCAGCAACGGCGCCAGGTACACCAGGAACGGCGCGCGCCAGTGCAGGTCCGCCAGCAGGCCGCCGGCAAGCACGAACACCACGCCGCCCAGGCTCATGAACGCACCCTGCGCGCCGAGGATGCGGGCTCG
Source organism: Gammaproteobacteria bacterium (assembly GCA_046565985.1). Taxonomy (GTDB): domain Bacteria; phylum Pseudomonadota; class Gammaproteobacteria; order Nevskiales; family Nevskiaceae; genus Polycyclovorans. The sequence goes on along the minus strand of JBKHXN010000091.1, from coordinate 1,192 downwards.
GGTCAGGCCGTCGAAGTAATCGCCGATCAGGGTGGTGACGCTGGTCATCAGACCCGCCACCGCCACACCCAGCAGGGCGCGGCCAACGAGGATCTGCGGCAGCGAATCCAGCAGCACACCGGAGCTGCCTGCCAGCACATACAGCAGGCTGGCGCCGAGCAGCAGCGGCCGGCGGCCCACCCGGTCCACCAGGTACCCGGCCAGCGGCGCGGCGAGCACGATGAACAGGGCCGGCAGGGTCAGCACCAGCCGGGTCAGCAGCGCGGCGTGCGGCGCATCGGCAAAGACGGCCTGCATGGCCGGCAGCGCAGGCGAGAGGGTGGCGCCCGCCATCACCGTGAAGGTGCTGGCGATCAGCAGCGTCACGCGCGTCCAGCGAGGGACCATGGAAAACTCCACTGGGATGATCGGGCTCAGCCGGAGCCGAGCGGCGCGGGCTCGCGCAGCAGCGCGTAGTGTGGCACGAGCTCGCGAAAGCCCTTGATCGGCAGCGGCGCGCGCGTCACCAGCCCGGATTCACCCGCCCGCCGCTCGGTGCGCTGGTCCACCAGGATCTCGCCACTGGCCGCCAGCTCGCACAGACGCGAGGCGAGATTCACCGCGGAACCCACCGCGGTGTACTCCAGCCGCGAGGCGGAACCGATGACCCCCACCGTGACCGTGCCGGTGGCCACGCCCAGGCCGATACCCAGCGCATGCCCCGGCACGCTCCAGCGCGCGGTCAGCTCCAGCCCCAGGCTGCGGATGCGACGCGCCATCTCCAGCCCGCAGCGGGCATGGTGCGGCACCGGCAGCGGCGCGCCGACCAGGATCAGAATGCCGTCGCCGGCGAAGTCCTTGATGGTGCCGCCAAAGTCGGCCACCACGCGGCCGACGGCGTCGTAGTAATCACGCAGCACCTGCAGTACCCGGGTGGAATCATGCGCCTCGGCGTAGGCGGTGAAGCCGCGCAGGTCGCAGCAGACCACCGTGATCTCCAGCTCGTTCTGCTGCATGGCGCTCTTGAGGCCGCGCTCGGCCACCAGCCGCGCCACCTGCGGTGACAGGAAGCGGCTCATGAACTGCCCGCGCTGGCCCTGCAGGACGTGGTAGTGGACCGCGCCGATGAGGAAGATGATCTCGCCGATCACCGTGGTCAGTGCGGCAAAACTCGGCGGCAGCACGAAGCCGGCGACGAAGAACGGCACCGCCA
>JBKHXN010000090.1:0-11075 GCA_046565985.1 Gammaproteobacteria bacterium | reverse complement strand
CCGGCCTGCACGGGGCGGATCTCACCAGCCAGGCCGACCTCGCCGAACACCACCAGATCGCTCGGCACCGCACGTCCGCGCAGGCTGGACAGTGCTGCCAGCAGCAGCGGCAGATCGGCCGCGGGTTCCTGGATCTTCATGCCGCCCACCACGTTGGCGAATACGTCCTGATCGCCCAGCGCCACACCGCCGTGGCGATGCAGCACCGCCAGCAGCATGTTGAGGCGGTTGCCCTCCAGCCCCAGGGTGACGCGCCGCGGGTTGCCCAGCGCCGAACGGTCCACCAGCGCCTGCACCTCCACCAGCAGCGGCCGGCTGCCCTGGCGGGTGACGGTGATGACGCTGCCCGGCACCGGATGCTCGTGCCGCGACAGGAACAGCGCCGACGGATTGCTGACTTCCTTGAGCCCGACATCGGTCATGGCAAACACGCCCAGTTCGTTGACCGCGCCAAAGCGGTTCTTCACCGCCCGCACCAGGCGGTAGCGGCTGCCCACGTCCTGCTCGAAGTACAGCACCGTGTCCACCATGTGTTCGAGCACGCGAGGACCGGCGATGGCGCCCTCCTTGGTGACATGGCCGACCAGGATCACCGCCGTCTGGCTGGCCTTGGCAAAGCGCACGATCTGGGCCGTGCACTCACGCAGCTGCGAGACGCTGCCCGGTGCGGAGTCGAGCGCGTCGGTGTACAGGGTCTGGACGGAATCCAGCACCACCAGCCCGGGACGCGTGAGGCCGAGCTGCTGGATCACGGTCTCCACGCCGGTCTCCGCGAGCACCGGCAGGTCCATACGCTGCAGGCCCAGACGCTCGGCGCGCAGGCGCACCTGGGTGAGTGATTCTTCGCCAGTGACGTACAGGGTGGGCAGACGTTCCTGCACCTGGGCCAGCACCTGCAACAGCAGGGTGGATTTGCCGATGCCCGGATCACCGCCGATCAGGATCACCGCGCCAGGCACGATCCCGCCGCCGAGCACGCGGTCCATCTCCGGCATGCCGGTACTGGTGCGCGCCGTCTGCGTGGTCTCTATCTGGTCCAGGCGCTGCACGCCCGTCGCGCCCGTTGCCGGGGTAAAGCCGGCACTGCGCGCCGCACGCGGGCCCGGAGCCGTGGTCTCGACCAGGCTGTTCCAGGCACCGCAATCCGCGCACTGGCCCGCCCACTTGGGCGCGCCGGCACCACAGGCCTGGCAGGTGTACTGAGTGCGGGTCTTGGCCATGAACACGATCGCTGGATGTGGAAAGGCAGCACAATAAAGCAAACCCGTATGGTTTCGCGCTGCGTATGTCCGATCTCGTTCCTTCCCCTGCCCGACGACCGGCCTTTTCAGTACTGGCAGACATCATCCTGATGCTGTGGAACAGCCTGGCCCTGCTCTGGAACAAACCGCAGCAGGGCATCAGTGCCGCTGAACTGCCCGCGGATGCACTGCTGCTGGACGTGCGCAGCCAGCACGAGTGGCGGCGCGGGCACGCCCGCGGCGCCCAATGGCTGCCCTGGCTGCAGGTACGCCAGCGGGCCGCGGGCCAGCTCACGGACCTCGATCAGCCCATCGTTACCTACTGCACTCTGGGGCCGCGGGCACAGGTGGCGGCCCGGCGTCTGCGGGAACTGGGCTACCGCCGGGTGGTGGCATTACGTGGCGGGTATCGCGACCTGCTCAGACAGGATCCGCCAGCCGCGCCATGAAGCAGGCCAGAGCCGCGCGCGGATCAAAGCCGCGCAGCTGGCGCCCGTCAGCCGACCAGCTCGCGCCCGGCAGAGCATCCACCGCCGCCATGGCACAGACCAGATCCCAGGCCGGAAAGCTGCACGCGCCGTGCCGCCAGGGGGCGCTGTCCAGCCAGCGCTGCGCGTGCCGCGCCAGATAGGCGCCCGCGGGCCCGGAACGCGCGAGCTGCCCGAGGACGTGACGATCGATGCGCAGCCGCCGCACCACATCCAGCGGGCAGTGGCGCACCGTGGCGTGGCCGTGCACAAAGTTCCAGGCCTCAGGGTCACGCCGGCGGTTGAGATCGGAAAACCTCAGCCAGGGGCGCGGCCAGGCCCGCGCCAGCCCACCCACACAGTCCACCGGCCAGGCGGGCTGGGGCCCGCGCTGCTCCAGGGCTGCTGCCAGGTTGCCCAGCGGCCCGAGCGCAATCACCCGCAACTGCGGCGGCAGCCCGGCCAGGGCCTGCACCGCCGCCGTTCCTTCGAGGACCGGCAGCGCCTCCACGCCCAGCGCGTCCAGCAGATCGCGCGCACAATGCGCCGCCGTGACGGCGTCGGTATTGCCTGCCACCACCGAGATCCCGCAGACCCGCACACCCGGCTGCCGCAACAGAAACGCCAGAGCCAGCCCGTCGTCCACGTCGCCACGCCTGGCGCCGAGCGCGATGTCGGTATCCACCCAGACCGCAAGCCGGCCTGCATCCGCCACCGGCGCAGGGCCGTAACTGGACTCAGGAGAAACCGGATCCGCGGGGCGCATGCCGGAGGTTGGGCGTGACGGGCGGCGGAGCGGTTCAGACATGGGGCACCAGATTAAGGGAGTTTCGACATGGCGTGCTGCAACCTCACCCACGAGCAGATCCGGGCCTGGGAGCCCTACACGCTGCACAACGACGGCCTGACCCCGATGCAGCGGGCGCAGGAGCGCCTGAAGAAAGCCGGACAATGGCTGCCCTGGCAGAATATGGGCCGGCGCTGGGCGATCGGCTGCGTGTCGCTGGAGATCACCCAGCGCTGCAACCTCGACTGCACCCTGTGTTATCTCTCCGAAGCCTCGGAGGCGATCAAGGACGTGCCCATGGCCGAGCTGTACCGGCGCGTGGACATGATCCTGGAACACTACGGACCCAACACCGACATCCAGATTTCCGGCGGCGACCCCACCCTGCGCAAGCGTGAGGAGCTGGTCGAGATCACCCGCTATATCCGCTCCAAGGGTATGCGCTCCACGCTGTTCACCAACGGCATCCTCGCCAAGCGCGATCTGCTGGAAGAGCTGGTGGCGGCTGGCCTGACCGACGTGGCCTTCCACGTGGACATGACCCAGGAGCGCAAGGGTTACGCCAGTGAGGCGGAGCTCAACGAGATTCGCCTCGACTACATCGAGCGCGCGCGCGGCCTGCCCATTGGCGTGTTCTTCAATACCACCGTGTTTGACGGCAATGTGCACGAGGTGCCGATGCTGGCCGAGTTCTTCGTCCAGCACTGCGACGTGGTCAAGCTCGCGTCCTTCCAGCTCCAGGCCGATACCGGCCGCGGCGTCATCGGCAGCCGCCGCATGCCGATCAACCCGGAATCCATCGGAGCCCTGATCTGCCAGGGCGCACGCGCCGACCTGATGCTGGATACCCCCGCCGCCGGTCACCGCGACTGCAACCGCGCTGCCGTGGGCGTGGTGATCAACGGCCGGATGTACGACCTGTTCCGCGACAAGACCTTTCTCGCCGACATCCTGGAACGCACCCGCGATCTGGAATACGACCGCCGCAGCAAGCCGCGCATGCTGGCGCAGATCGGCCGCTGGCTGCTGAAGAATCCGCGCACCACCCTGCGCGCTCTGGGCTGGGCCTTCCGCCACCTGTGGACCATGAAGCGTGACCTGATCGCGGCACGCGGCAAGGTGCACAAGCTCGGTTTCTTCATCCACAACTTCATGGATGCCGAGCACCTGGAGTGCGACCGCATCGAGTCCTGCGCCTTCATGGTTGCCACCCAGAACGGGCCCATCTCCATGTGCCTGCACAATGCCAAGCGTGATAGCTTCGTACTGCAACCCCTGGCCGTGCAGGAGCAGAGCAAACTCATGTACTGGAACCCCCTGACCGGGCGGCTGGAAGACCAGAAGCCGGAGAAGATCGAGCTCACCCTCACCCGCAAGAACGCCCGCGGCCGCGCCAAGCAGGAACTGGAAGCCCGGCGCGGCAAGACCCAGCAGCCGGCATGAGACCGGCCTGGCGATTGCCGCTGGCGGGCCTGACCCTGATGCTCGGCGCCTGCGCCAGCGTGCCCCGGCCTGGCCCGGCCCCGGTGCCCGCGGGGCCGCCGCCCTACCCGGCCTGGCAGCGGGTGCTGGAGCGGCACGTGGACGCCCAGGGACGGCTCGATTTTGCAGCTATTGCCCACAACCGCGCCGATCTTGATCGCTTTGTCGCCTATATCTACGACATCTCCCCGGAAAGCCAGCCCGCTCTGTTCGCCGGTCCGGCCCAGGTCCTGGCCTACCACCTCAACGCCTACAACGCGCTGGCCCTGCACAAGGTGCTCGAGCGCGGCATTCCGCGCACCCTGGCCGGCTGGCGCAAGCTGAGCTTCTTCTACTTCGGCCCGGTGCAGGTCGGCGGCAACCGCATGAGCCTGTGGCACTACGAGAACCGCGTGATCCGGCCGCTGGGCGATCCGCGCATCCACTTTGCCCTCAACTGCCTGTCGGTGAGCTGCCCGCGGCTGCCGCGCGAGCCCTTCCTGCCGGAACGCCTGGATGAGCAGCTGGAGCGGGAGGCGCGCGCCTTCTTCGCCGACCCGCGCAACCTGCAGGTGGACCACGCGCGTGAACAGGTGGTCCTGTCGGCGATCCTCCGGTTCTACACCGAAGACTTCCTCGCTGCGGCGCCGAGCCTGCTTGCCTACGTCAACCGCTATAGCCCGCAGCCGGTCCCCGAGACCTATGCGGTCCGGTTTGCCCCCTACGACTGGACCATCAATCGCCAACCCGGTACCTGACACAGCTCATGTCCGCCCTGACCCTGCTGCGTGGTTTCTTCTGCCTGCTCATGCTCGCCACTGGCGTGGCCAAGCTCATGGATATGCAAGGTTTCTTTGCCGTGGTGGCGACCTATCAGCTGCTGCCGCTGGCCTGGATTCCCCCGGCCGGCTGGGCGCTGGTGCTGGTCGAACTGGGGCTGGCCGTATGGCTGCTCAGCGGCTGGCGCCTGCCCTGGGCCGGCCTGCTGATCGTGGGCCTGCATCTGATGTATCTGGCCTGGCTGCTGCTGGCGCTGGCACGCGGGCTGGAACTCGACAACTGCGGCTGCTTTGGCGTGTATCTGGCCCGCCCGCTCACCTGGTGGACGCCGCTGGAAGACCTGGCGCTGCTCGCCGCCGCGGTAGCGCTCTACCGGCTCGCCCGGACGCGGAGCCGCACATGAAGGCAGCCGCCGGCGGACTGCTGCTCGCTGCCGGCCTGCTCGCCTGCCCGGCCGTACCGGCCACGGCAGCCCCGGCGGATGAACTGCCGGAGCACTGGCGGCACGAGGGCCAGCCGCTGGTACGCAACGGCGCCGGCGTGCGCCAGTACGGGCTGCTGCGCTGGGACATCTACCACGCCGCGCTGTACCTGCCGGCACGCGAATCCGATCCGCAGCGGATCCTCGACGCGCCCGGACCCAAAGTCGTGCACATGCGCTTCCTGCGCAGTGCCTCGCGGGAAGACACGCTCAAGGCCTGGCGGGTCTACCTGGAGCGCAACTGCACCGCCCCCTGCATCATTCCCGCAGCCGCGCTGAGGCGCTTTGAAGCGCTGGTCCCGGCGACACAAAGCGGAGACGTTCAAACCTATTACTTTGACCCCTCCGGTGTGAGCATGGACCTCAATGCCAGCCCGCTGGGCCGCGTGGAGGACGCCGCATTTGCGCGGATCCTGCTTGCGACCTGGATCGGGGAGCATCCCACCAGCGAGTCGCTCAAGCGCGCCTTGCTGGGCATTTCACCTTAGACTCCACGCATCCGGCACCCCGCCGCAGTCGTAATGCGGCACATTACTTACCAGAGAGCTGCCATGGCCGACGACGCCGTCCTTTCCGACATCCGCCACTACTACGGCGAAACCCTGCAGTCCAGCGCCGACCTGCAGACCAATGCCTGCTGTCTGGACGCCGAGCCGCCGCAGTGGCTCAAGGACATCCTGCGCGAGATCCACCCCGAGGTGCTGGCGCGCTTCTACGGCTGCGGCTCGCCGATCCCGCCGGCGCTGAGCGGCTGTACCGTGCTCGACCTCGGCTGCGGCACCGGCCGCGATTGCTACGTGCTGTCCAAGCTGGCCGGCCCACAGGGCCGCGTCATTGGCGTGGACATGACCGAGCAGCAGCTCGCGGTGGCCCGCGAATACCAGGCCTGGCACGCCGAGAAGTTCGGCTTTGCCAATACCGAATTCCGTCAGGGCTACATCGAGGATCTCAGCGGGATCCCCGACAACAGCGTGGACGTGATCGTCTCCAACTGCGTCATCAATCTCTCGCCCGCCAAGGAGCGTGTCTTCAGTGAATGCCTGCGCGTGCTCAAGCCGGGCGGCGAGATCTACGTCTCCGACGTGTTTGCCGACCGCCGCGTCCCCGAGGCGCTGTCGCGCGATCCCATCCTGCGCGGCGAATGCCTGAGCGGAGCGCTGTACCTGGAAGACTTCCGCCGCCTGCTGCTGCAGTGCGGCGTGGCCGATTACCGCGTCCTCAGCCGCGCGCCGGTGACGGTCAACAACCCGCAGCTGCAGGAGCGCCTGGGCAACATCCGTTTCGAGTCCATCACCTTCCGCGCCTTCAAGCTGGCGCTGGAAGACCGCTGCGAGGACTACGGCCAGATCGCCATCTACAAGGGCGGCATCCCCCAGCAGTCCAGCGCCTTCCGGCTGGACGACCATCATTATTTCGAACAGGGCCGCCCGGTGCTGGTCTGCGGCAATACTGCCGACATGCTGGCCGGCTCCCGCTTCGGCCGCTACTTCGAGATCCTCGGCGAGAAGCGGACCCACTTCGGCCTGTTTGACTGCGCCCCGCCGAGCAGCGCGCCCGCGGCGCCCACCGGCGGCAGCTGCTGCTGAACATGCTCGACAGCATCCCCATCGTCGAAGAGCGTCCGGCGGCCACAGGCGGCACGGCCCCGCAGGGCGGCCATACGTTTGTCGCGGCACTGGAGCGTCACCGCCTGGATCTGCGCCCGCGCAGCGTCACGATCCTGCAGGTGAATCTCACCAAGACCTGCAACCAGGCCTGCCGCCACTGCCATGTGGATTCCTCGCCGGCGCGCACCGAACGCCTGAGCCGCGAGGGCGTGGATGCCCTGCTGGACGTGCTCGCGCGGCATCCGCAGATCACCGGGCTGGACCTCACCGGGGGCGCGCCCGAGCTGCATCCGGATTTTGACGAGATTGCCGAGCGTGCAGTGGCGCTGGGCAAGCACGTCATGGTCCGCCACAACCTCACCGTGCAGTTTGACGGCCACCCGCAGACCGGTCAGAGCAAGGCCTACCTGCCGGAGCTGTTTGCCCGTCTCAAGCTGGAAGTGATCTGCTCGCTGCCCTATTACCAGTCGTACTTCACCGACAGCCAGCGCGGCAAGGGCGTGTTCGACAAGAGCATCGAGGGCCTGCGGCGGCTCAATGCCCTGGGCTATGGGGTGCCGGACAGCGGGTGTGCGCTGAACCTGGTGTACAACCCCGCCGGGGCCTTCCTCCCGGCCGCGCAGTCGGTTCTGGAGGCGGACTTCAAGCGTGAGCTGCAGGAGCGCTTCGGCATTGTCTTCAACCAGCTTTTCACCATCACCAATATGCCGATCAACCGCTTCAAGCAGCACCTGCAGAAAGCGGACCAGTACCAGCCCTACATGGACAAGCTGCTGGGCGCTTTCAACCCCACGGCGGCCGAGAACGTGATGTGCCGGGACTTGATCTCGGTGGGCTGCGACGGGCGCCTGTTCGACTGCGACTTCAACCAGCAGATGGAAATGGACGCCGAGGGCGGCATGACCCTGTTCGACTTCGATTACGCGCGGCTGATGCAGCGCCGGATCCGCTTCGACGACCACTGCCTGGGCTGCACCGCCGGCGCCGGATCCTCCTGCGGCGGCGCCACGACCTGAACGTCTAGGCGTTGGTGTAGATGAAGCGCACGCGCTGCGTGAGTCCGCAGAACAGCTCGTAGGCCAGCGTGCCGGCGTAGCGGGCGATCTCCTCGGCGGGCAGGCCCTCCCCCCAGAGGCGCACCGGGTCGCCGACCTGGGCATCGGGCACGGCGCGCAGGTCAAGCGTGATCATGTCCATCGAAACCCGGCCGGCCAGCGGCACACGAACACCGTGCACCAGCGCCGGCGTGCCGTTGGGCAGACAGCGGTGCACGCCGTCGGCGTAGCCCACGGACGCCACGCCCACCCGCATGCGCTCCGGACAGCGGTAGGTCTGGCCGTAGCCGATGCTCTCGCCCGCCGCAAACTCGCGCACGGCGATCAGGCGGGTTTCCAGGCTCAAGGCCGGGCGCAGCCCCAGGTCCGTGGCGCTCTGCTCAGCCAGCGGGCTGGCGCCGTAGAGCGCAAGGCCGGGCCGCACCCAGTCCAGGCGCGTGCTGGGCCAGGCGATGAGCCCCGCCGAGTTGGCCACCGAGCGCGCGCCCGGAACACCGGAGAGGGCCTGTTCAAAGCGCGTGAGCTGGGTGCGGGTGAAGTCGTTGTGCGGCTCGTCGGCGCTGGCCAGGTGGGTCATCCAGCCTTGCAGCTGCCAGCCAGGGTGTGCAGCCAGCGCCGCGCGCAGGCGGGGGATGTCGGCCAGCGGAAATCCCAGGCGGTGCATGCCCGTATCGAGCTTGAACCAGATGCCGACCTGCGCCTGCGGGCCCAGGCGGTGCAGCAGCTCCAGCTGCCAGTGATCGTGCACCACCACCTGCAGGCGCTCGTACACCGCCTGCGCGGCCTCCTCGTCGGAGAGAATGCCTTCCAGCAGGGCGATGGGCGCCTGGATGCGCGCCTTGCGCAGCTCCAGCGCCTCCTCCATGCAGGCTACCGCCAGGGCGTCCACGCCGGCCGATTCCAGGGTGCGGGCCACCGGGATCACGCCGTGCCCATAGGCGTCTGCCTTGACCGCAGCCATCACCCGCGAACGGGGTGCGAGGCGGCGCACGGTGCCGAGGTTGTGGCGCACGGCGGCGAGATCCACCGTTGCCGTGACGCGCGGCATCATCCGGGCGTATACCCGTCTTCGTAGCCGCGGGCCAGATTCTCGAAGCGCGTGAACTGGCCGAGGAAGGCAGTCTTGACCGTGCCCAGCGGGCCGTTACGCTGCTTGACGATGATCAGCTCGGCGGTGCCCTTGGCTTCCGATTCCGGGTTATAGACCTCGTCGCGGTAGATGAACATGACCAGATCGGCGTCCTGCTCGATGCCGCCGGACTCGCGCAGGTCGCTCATGCGCGGGCGCTTGTTGTCGCGCTGCTCCACACCACGGTTGAGCTGCGAAAGGGCGATGACCGGAACTTCAAGTTCCTTTGCCAAGGCCTTGAGACTTCTGGATATTTCAGAAATCTCATTGGTGCGATTCTCACGCGTTCCAGGCACCTGCATGAGCTGGATGTAATCCACGATGATGAGGTCAATGGCGTGGCGCGCCTTCATGCGCCGGGCGCGGGCACGCAGCTCCAGCGGCGACAGGGCACCGGTCTGGTCGATGTACAGCGGCGCCTCGCGCACCAGACCACTCTGCGAGACCAGCCGATCCCAGTCGCGGTCCTCCAGCTCACCGCTGCGCAGCCGGCCCATGTCGATGCGCGCAAACGACGAGAGCACGCGCAGGCCCAGCTGCTCGGCCGGCATTTCCATGCTGAAGACCGCCGCACCCTTCTTCTCGTAGAGCACTGCATGCTCTGCAATATTGAGCGCCAGCGAGGTCTTGCCCATGGACGGACGGCCCGCAATGATCACCAGATCCCCCGGATGCAGGCCGGTGGTCATGCGGTCCAGCTCGGTGAAGCCGGTGGACAGGCCCGCCACCGCGCCCTGGTTCTGGCGTAGCTGCTCGATCTTGCGCTCCACCGCGCTCATCACGGTGGGCATGTCGAAATAACTGGTGGTGCCGTGCTCGGTCTGGTTGCGGATGGCAAAGACCTTCTGCTCGGCAATATCCACCAGCTCGGCGGGCGAACGGCCGTCGGGCCGGTAGCCCAGCTCGGCGATGTCGCCACCGGCGGCAACCAGACGCCGCATCACCGAACGCTCGCGCACGATCTTGGCGTAGGCCAGCACGTTGGCGGCGCTGGGGGTGTCGTTGGCCAGCGTGCCCAGATAGGCCAGCCCGCCCGCGTCGTCCAGCTGGTTGCGCGAGCGCAGATGTTCCGAGAGGGTGACGAAATCGCAGGCGCGGTTGTTGCCCACCAGTTCAGCCACGGCGCGGAAGATCAGCTGGTGATCCTGACGGTAGAAATCCTCCGCCGTGAGCTGGTCCGCCACGTCGTCCCAGCGACGATTGTCGAGCATCAGCCCGCCGAGCACGGACTGCTCGGCCTCAACGGAATACGGCGGTTGCTTGGGTTCGGCAGACATGGTTATTCAGAAAGTAAAACGGCCCGCGCGTGGCGGGCCGTCGAGTGTACCGCAGCCGCCCGGTTCAGGCGGCGGCCTTGGCCTCTTGCACCACCACGGTAAAGCTGGTTTCCACATCGTGGTGCAGGCGCACACCGATCTCGAAACTGCCGACCTGGCGGATGGCACCGGAAAGCAGGTCGATCTCGCCCTTGGCGATCTCGATGCCCAGCTTCTCGGCGGCCTCGACGATCTCGGCCGGGCCGACGGAGCCATACAGCTTGCCTTCCTCGGAGGCCAGCGCCGTGATGGTCACGGTCTTGCCGGCAATCTTCTCGGCGCGCAGCTTGGCGGCGTTGAGGCTGTCGGTGGATTTCTTGATCAGTTCGGCCTTGCGCGCCTCGAACACCTGGCGATTGGCCTCGGTGGCCGGCAGCGCCTTGCCCTGCGGCAGCAGGTAGTTGCGGCCGAAACCGGGCTTGACCTTGACGGTCTCGCCGAGGTCGCCGAGTTTCTTGATCTTTTCGAGCAGGATGACGTTCATCGGGGGCTCCTTACTCGTGCTTGTCGGTGTAGGGCAGCAGCGCCAGGAACCGGGCCCGCTTGATGGCGGTGCTCAGCTGACGCTGGTAGCGGGACTTGGTGCCGGTGATGCGGGCGGGCACGATCTTGCCGTTCTCGCCGATGTACTGCTTGAGCGTGGCGAGATCCTTGTAGTCGATCCCGGTGGCGCCCTCGGCGGTGAACTTGCAGGATTTCTTGCGGCGGAAATAGGCGGCCATGATTATTCTCCTGCCTCGGTTTCTTCAGA
>JBKHXN010000089.1:0-8900 GCA_046565985.1 Gammaproteobacteria bacterium | reverse complement strand
ATTGGCAGGTATCCCAGTGCGCCGGAATCTCGTCTAGCCACTCCAAGCCGGAAGGTTTGAATACGACATCGGGGTCGAGGCCGCGGGTGACGACGCGGCTGATGAGGGCGGCGCGCTTTTCTTCCAGTAGCGCCAGCATGCGCTCCTTCTCGGCGATCAGCCCGTCGATGCGGGCGGTTTCGCGGTCGAGGTAGTTGGCGATCAGACGCTGCCGTTCTTCGTTCGGATACGGCAACAAGATCGAACGCAGATCGTCCGCAGACAGCTCCATAAAGGTAGAGCCGCGCCCCAAGGCTTCCAGCGCCGGTCGTAGGTGAATCAGGCTGTAGAAGTAGAAGCGCTCGTCTATGCCGTCCAGCTTGGTCAATAGAAAGCAACCCTGATTGCAAGTGGACGGCACTGCAAGAATTGCGGTTTGTCCTATCGGGGCGCGCTTCGAGAGAACGATCGAACCTGCCGATGCGAGGCTGACCCCGCAGTTCTTGTAGCCCTCCTCAGTAATGCGACGGCGCGTTTCTCGGACGTAGCGATCCGCGAGCTTTCCGAGGTCTTCCGGCGTCACCCAGTTGATGTCGCCATCCCAGTACTCTTCAACGCCACTCGAAGGCGTCGCGCCCGACTTGGTATCGAACAGGAAACGTAGCCGCCGAGCTTCCGCGCCTACAGGTATGGTGAGAGTCACTCCGTCACCTCCCGCAACAAGCCCAGAATCCGCTTTTCTACTTCGGCCAGCTCCGCATCGATCTCGTGGAGCGGCCGCGGCGGCTGGTACTGGAAGAACACCCGGTTGAAGTTGATCTCGTAGCCCACCTTGCCGATGCCGCCGTCCTGCTCGTCGAGCGTGGCGCGGTCGATCCAGGCATCCGGCACGTAGGGCCGCACCTCGCGCAGCACGTAGCTGACGATGTCCTCTTTCAGCGGGATGTTCTCGGCGTCCTTCAACGCCGGGTCGGGTTCGTACTCGATGTGCTTGCCTTTGCCATCGACGTACAGGCCCAGCAACTCGTACAGATTGTCCTTGCCGAGGTCGGCGGGCAGGGTCTGGCCGGGGAACAGGGCGGCCGTCTCGTTGAATGAGGCCAGCGACTCGATCTTGTGGTGTTTGGCAATGACCGGTGCGGCTTCGGGATCCACGGTGGTGAAGCAGTCGCGGAAGATCTTCTTCTGTGCCGTGCCCTTGGCGCCCCTGGCCCAGCCCTCGACATCGTCGGGCAGGGACTTGAATACCTGCTGCACGGTCTCCCAAGTGTCGTTCCAGTCCAGCAACGGCTCGCTGCCGAGTGTGTCCTGCACTGCCTGCAGGGCATCAAACAGCTCGGGGCAGGTGTTGAGGAAGCGGTCGCGTGCCTCATCGGTGATCTGGAAGCGAAGGCGCAACGGGCGCAGCACGGTGATGCGTCGGAAGCCAAAATCGGTGTTGTCGAACACACGGCTGGTCTGGCTGTTCTCCAGCGCTCCGTGTTCGCGGGTGACGGCGTCGATGGCGGCCTGGTCGAGATAGCGGCGTTTGTCGCCCAGGCTGCGCTTCATCGGCGTGTAGCGCTCGCGGGCATCGATGAGCTGGATCTTGCCCTTGCGATGGCCGGCCTTGCGGTTGGTAACCACCCAGATGAAGGTGCCGATGCCGGTGTTGTAGAACATCTGCTCGGGCAAGGCGATGATGGCTTCGAGCTGGTCGCGCTCGATGATCCAGCGGCGGATCTCGCTTTCGCCGCTGCCGGCGCCGCCGGTGAACAGCGGCGAGCCGTTGAAGACGATGGCGGTGCGTGAACCGGGCTTGTCACGGTCGCCTGCTTTGTAGTCCTGGAACTTGCTCATCATGTAGAGCAGGAACAGTAGGGCGCCGTCGTTGATGCGCGGCAGCTTGCCGCTGTATCCACGGAAGTTGGGCCACCGGTCGATGGTTTTTTTCTCCGCCTTCCAGTCCACACCGAAGGGCGGGTTGGCCAGCAGGTAATCGAAGCGGTGCTCCGGGAAGGGGTCGTCGGTGAGGGTGTTGCCCAGCACCACCTGGCCATCCTTGTGGCCCTTGATCAGCAGGTCGGAGGCGGCCACGGCATAGGAGCGCGGGTTGTAGTCCTGACCGAAGACCTTGACCGTGGCCTGCTCGTTGTGGGCGCGAATCCAGTTTTGCGCCTCGGCCAGCATGCCGCCGGTGCCGCAGGCCGGGTCACAGATGGTGACGATGACACCCGCCTGCGTGAGCACGCCGGTGTCGGGCTCTAGCAGCAGGTTCACCATCAGCTGGATGACTTCGCGCGGGGTGAAGTGATCGCCCGCCGTTTCGTTGGCGGCTTCGTTGAAGCGCCGGATCAGGTCTTCGAACACCAGCCCCATGGTGATGTTGTCGACCCTTCGGGGGTGCAGGTCGATCTCGGCGAACTGGGAGACCACCTGATACAGGCGGTTGGATTCTTCGAGCTTCTCGATTTCCTTGTCGAACTCGAAGCGCTCGAAGATCTTGCGGATGTTCTCGGAGAAGCCGGCGATGTAGTCGGCCAGGTGGCGGCCAATGTTGTCCGGGTCGCCCTTGAGCTTGGGGAAATCGAGCTGGCTGTGGTTGTGAAAGCCCAGCGGGGTGCCGTCCTCATCCTTGGCCAGGCTGTTGAGGATGGCGTCGATGTTCGGGATGTTCTTGGCCTTGAGCTCCTCGTAGCGCTTGAGCACAGCTTCCTTGCTCGGCGCCAGTACGGCATCGAAGCGGCGCAGCACGGTGAGCGGCAGCATCACGCGCTCGTACTGCGGCGGGCGGTAGGGGCCGCGCAGCAGGTCGGCGACCGACCAGATGAAGTTGGCGAGTTGTTGGAAGTTGGCGCTCAATATCTTCACCTTAATGTATTAACGAATTCTGATCGAATTATGACTCGGCGCCCGGACCCGCTGGCGAGTGAGCGCGATGAAATGGGCCAGCTGCGGCGGCTGCTCGCCCTCGCGGTACACCAGGCTCAGCCGCGCGCTGGGGGCGGGCGGGCGCAGGGGGCGGTAGCTCACGCCCTCGGTGTGCACCTGCTGCATGGAGCTGGGAACGATGGACACGCCCAGTCCGGCGGCGACGAGATTGACGATGGACGTGACCTGCCGCGTCTCCTGCACCACGCGCGGGCTGAAGCCGGCGTCCAGGCAACTGCGCAGGATGGTGTCGTACAACCCGGCGCCGACGCTGCGCGGGAACAGCACGAAGGGTTCGATGGACAGCGCCAGCAGCGGCACGCGGGCGCGCCGCGCCAGCGGGTGGCCGGACGGCAGCGCCACCACCATCGGCTCGTCCAGCAGCACCTCGCTGTGCACGCCGGGCTCGCTGCCCAGCAGCGGGCGGACGAAAGCCACGTCCACGCGCTCCAGGCTCACCGCGCTGGCCAGTTCCGGGGTGGTGCCCTCTTCCAGCGTCAGCGCCAGGTGCGGGTAGCGGCCGCGGAACTCCCGGATCACCTGCGGGATCAGCGGGTGGAACGGCGCGGAGTTGATCATGCCCACGCGCAGGCGGCCCAGCTCGCCGCGCGCCACCCGGCGGGCGCGGTCCACGGCGTGGCCGGCGTCGTCGAGCAGGCGGCGCGCATCCGCATAGAACTGGGTGCCGGCCTCGGTCAGCGCCACGCCGCGCGGCAGGCGGCGGAACAGCGGGGTGCCCAGCTCCCGTTCCAGCGCCTGGATCTGCTGCGACAGTGGCGGCTGCGCCATGCCCAGCGCCTGGGCCGCGCGGGTGAAGTGCCGCGCCTCGGCCACGGCGACGAAGTAGCGCAGGTGCCGCAGCTCCATATCCAGACTCCAATCAGATGAAAGTATGTTAATTCATATATTGGACGTATTGTTCGCCAGCGTTCTAGAGTGTTCCCAAAGGGTTCAATGGCGGAGTGCGGCGGCATGCAAGAGGAACGCGACACACAGCAGTCGGGGCTGGACCCCGCAGAATCCCGCGAGTGGCTGGACGCGCTGGGCGACGTGCTGCGCACCCAGGGCGCCGGCGCGGCCCACGCGCTGCTGGAAGCGCTGATCGAGAAGGCGCGCGGCGAAGGTGCGTTCATCCCCTTCTCGCCCAACACGGCGTACCGCAACACCATCCCCACCCATCTGGAGACGCGCTCGCCCGGCGACCACGCGCTGGAGTGGCGCATCCGCAGCCTGACGCGCTGGAACGCCATGGCGATGGTGGTCAACGCCAACCGCGAACACGCCGGCATCGGCGGGCATATCGCCAGCTTTGCCTCGGCCGCCACGCTGTACGACGTGGGCTTCAACCATTTCTGGAAGGGTCCGGACCACCCGGACGGCCAGGACCTGCTCTACATCCAGGGCCACTGCACGCCGGGCATCTACGCCCGCGCCTTTCTCGAAGGCCGACTGACCGAGGACCAGCTCAAGCGTTTCCGCATGGAGGCGCTGGAGCCGGGCCTGTCGAGCTACCCGCACACCTGGCTGATGCCGGATTTCTGGCAGTTTGCCACCGTGAGCATGGGCCTGGGCCCGATCATGGCGATCTACCAGGCGCGGCTGATGAAGTACCTGGCCAACCGCGGCCTGGCGCAGAACGCGCAGCGCAAGGTCTGGTGCTTCTGCGGCGACGGCGAGATGGATGAGCCGGAGAGCCTGGGCGCCATCGACATCGCCGCGCGCGAGCAGCTGGACAACCTCATCTTCGTGGTCAACTGCAATCTGCAGCGCCTGGACGGCCCGGTGCGCGGCAACGGCAAGATCATCCAGGAGCTCGAAGGCGCGTTCCGTGGCGCCGGCTGGAACGTGATCAAGGTCATCTGGGGCTCCGGCTGGGACGCGCTGCTGGCGCAGGACAGCTCCGGCCGGCTGCTGCAGCTGATGAACGAGACGGTGGACGGCGAGTACCAGAACTTCAAGGCCAAGGGCCCGGCGTACACGCGTGAGCATTTCTTTGGCCGCTACCCGGAAACCGCGCGGCTGGTGGCGCACCTGTCGGACGAGGACATTGCCAACCTCAACCGTGGCGGACACGATCCGCACAAGGTCTATGCCGCCTACGCCGCCGCGGTGGCGCATACCGGAACGCCCACGGTGATCCTGGCCAAGACGGTCAAGGGCTACGGCATGGGCGAGGCCGGCGAGGGGCAGAACGTCACCCACCAGCAGAAGAAGATGGGCGAGGACGCGCTGCGGCAATTCCGCGACCGCTTCAAGATTCCCATCACCGACGAGCAGATCAAGGACACGCCCTTCTACCGGCCGGCCGAGGATTCGGATGAGATCCGCTATCTCAAGGCGCGGCGCGAAGTCCTGGGCGGACCACTGCCGGTACGGCGCGTCACCGAGCAGCCACTGCCGATCCCGGCGCTGAGCAGCTTCGAGCGCCAGCTGGCCGATACCGGCGATCGTGAGATCAGCACGACGATGGCGTTTGTCCAGCTGCTGCAGACGCTGATCCGCGACAAGCAGGTGGGCAGCCGCGTGGTGCCGATCGTGCCGGACGAGGCGCGCACCTTCGGCATGGAGGGCATGTTCCGTTCCCTGGGCATCTACTCCATCGTCGGCCAGAAGTACGACCCGGAAGATGCTGGCCAGCTCGCGTACTACAAGGAAGACGTGAAGGGCCAGATCCTGGAAGAAGGCATCACCGAGGCCGGCGCGATGTCGAGCTGGATCGCCGCCGCCACCGCCTACGCCAACCATGGCACGCCGCTGCTGCCGTTCTATATCTTCTACTCCATGTTCGGCTTCCAGCGCGTGGCTGATCTGTGCTGGGCGGCGGGCGACATGCGCGCACGCGGCTTCCTGCTCGGCGCCACCGCCGGGCGCACCACGCTCAACGGCGAGGGCCTGCAGCACGAGGACGGCCACAGCCAGGTGATGGCGGCGCAGGTCCCCAACTGCCGCGCCTATGATCCGGCCTTTGCCTACGAGCTGGCCGTGATCATCCAGCACGGCCTGCAGCGCATGTACGCAGAAGGTGTGGACGAGTATTACTACCTCACGCTCTATAACGAGAACTATCATCACCCGGCGCTGCCGGCGGGGGCCGAGGACGGCATCGTGCGCGGGCTGTACTGCCTGCGCGAGACGCCGCAGGATGATCCGGCGCCGCGCGTGCAGCTGCTGGGCTCCGGCGCGCTGCTGCGCGAAGTGATCGCCGCCGGCGAGCTGCTGGAGGCGGACTGGGGCGTGCGCAGCGATGTGTGGAGCGCACCGAGCTTTCCCGAGCTGGCGCGCGAGGCGCGCGAGGCCGAGCGCTGGAACCTGCTGCACCCGGAGCAGCCGCCGCGTGTGCCCTACGTGACTGCCTGTCTGCAGGGGCGCAAGGGTCCGGCCGTGGTGAGCAGCGACTGGGTGCGCGCCCACGCCGAGCAGATCCGCGCCTACGTGCCGATGGCCTACCACGTGCTCGGTACCGACGGCTTCGGCCGCTCAGACAACCGCCCGGCGCTGCGCGACTTCTTCGAGATCGACCGCCGCTGGATCGTCCTGCAGAGCCTCTACGCGCTGGCCCGCGAGGGCGCGGTGCCCAAGGAGCGCGTGAGCCAGGCGATCAAGATCTATGGCCTCAAGGCGGGGCGCACCGCGCCCTGGAAGGTCTGAGCATGGCCGCGACCGTGAAGGTGGTGATCCCCGACATCGGCGACTTTGAATCGGTCCCGGTGATCGAGGTATTGGTAGCGGATGGGGAGACGGTAGAAAAGGACCAGCCGCTGCTGGTACTGGAATCCGACAAGGCGACGATGGAAGTCCCCAGCCCCGCCGCCGGCGTGGTGCGCGGGCTCAAGGTCAAGGTGGGAGACAAGGTGGGCGAAGGCGCCGAGGTCTGTGAGCTGGAAGGCGGAGAAGCGAAAGCGTCCGAGCCGGCACCCAAGCCACCCTCCGAACCTACGGTCACACCGCCTGCGCCGGAGGACCATCCCGCCGTCCCCGATTCCCGAAATGTCACCATCCCCGACATCGGCGACTTCGAGTCCGTGCCGGTGATCGAGGTATTGGTGGCCGAGGGCGATGCGGTAGACAAGGACCAGCCGCTGCTGGTGCTGGAATCCGACAAGGCGACCATGGAGGTCCCCAGCCCCGCCGCCGGCACCGTCACCGGTCTCGCAGTCAAGGTGGGCGACCGCGTAGCCAAGGGCGCGCCGGTCTGTGTGCTGCACGGCAGCGCGCCGCGGGCGGCACCGTCAAAGCAGGCCAGCACGCCATCCCGCAGCGCAGCGCCGACGCCGCCAAAACCAGGCCCAAAGCCGCAAGAGTCCGGCTCAGCGTCGGCAGCAGCTCCCGCCAAAAAAAGCGCAGAGGAGCCAGCCCTGCCCGATGGACGCCAGTTCTACGCCGGGCCCGCCACGCGCAAGTTTGCGCGCCAGCTGGGCGTGGACCTGGGGCAGGTCCGCGGCAGTGGCGCGCGCGGGCGCATCCTCATCGAGGACGTGCAGGCCCACGTCAAGGCGCGGCTCTCGGCTCCACCTGCCGCCGCAGGTGGCGGTGGTGCGCTGCCTGCCATCCCGGCGCAGGATTTCTCCCGCTACGGGCCGATCGAAACACGGCCTCTGGCGCGCATCCGCAAGCTCTCGGCCGCGCATCTGCAACGTGCCTGGCTGAACGTGCCGCACGTCACCCAGCACGACCGCGCGGACATCACCGAGCTGGAAGCCTTCCGCAAGCAGGTGGCCGCCGAGCAGGGCACCAAGCTGACCCTGCTGCCCTTCCTCATCAAGGCCGTGAGCGTGGCGCTCAAGGCGCATCCGGAATTCAACAGCTCGCTGGCGCCGGACGGTGAATCGCTGATTCTCAAGCAGTACTGCCACATCGGCTTTGCGGCAGATACCGAGCAGGGGCTGGTGGTGCCGGTGGTGCGCGACGTGTGGCGTAAATCCCTGAGCGAGCTGGGCGCGGACTGCGCCGATCTGGCGCAGAAGGCGCGCAGCGGCAAGCTCAAGGCCGAGGAGATGCGCGGCGGCTGCTTCTCCATCTCCAGCCTCGGCGGCATCGGCGGCGGCTACTTCACGCCCATCGTCAACGCGCCGGAGGTGGCCATCCTCGGCGCCTCGCGCGCGGTGATGGAGCCGGTCTGGGACGGCAAGGCCTTCCAGCCACGGCTGATGCTGCCGCTGTCGCTGTCCTACGATCATCGCGTGATCGACGGCGCGGCGGCGGCGCGGTTCATCGTGCTGCTGGTCAAGCTGCTCTCCGATCTGCGGCAGCTGAGCCTGTGAGCACGCCCTTCCGCTACTACCTGCGCGTGCGCTACGGCGAGTGCGACGCCCAGAAAGTCGTGTTCAACGCCCGCTATGCCGATTACGTGGACCTGGCCACGGTGGAATTGCTGCGCGCGCTGGGCCTCGGCGAGCAGACCATCAGCGGCGCGCTGGACTACCAGCTGGTGAAGCAGACGCTGGAATGGAAGGCGCCCGCGCGCTTTGATGACGTGCTGGAACTCAGCGTCGTAGCCACGCGCCTGGGCAACACCTCGTTTACCCTGGGCACCACTTTCCGTCTTGCCGGGAACCCCGCCGTGATTGCCACCGCTGAAACCGTGTACGTGCAGGTGGATACCCACAGCCTGAGCAAGCAGCCGCTGGACGCCACGCTGCGCCAGCGCCTGGAAGCCGGAACCGCCGCGGTCTGCGACCACGCCGGCTGGCAGGCGGCGGCGCCATGAGCTGGCTGCGCGGACTGCTGGCGCTGCTGCTGCTCGCCGTGCTGGCAGCGGCCGGCTGGCTGGGCTGGCAGTGGACGGTACGCCCGGGCATGGCCGAGTACCAGACGCACCTGGCACCACCGGCAGATCCGGCTGACCCGCTCATGGCCACCTGGCTGGGCACCACCGCACTGCTGATCCGTGATGGCGAGCGCGCGATCCTGATCGACCCTTTCTTCACCCGTCCGCCGGGCGTGGTGAACCTGCTGCTGAACCGCGAGATCGCACCGGACCCGGCCCTGATCCGCCGCTGGCTGGACCGGCT
>JBKHXN010000088.1:0-14181 GCA_046565985.1 Gammaproteobacteria bacterium | reverse complement strand
CAGGCATTGACGCGGCCGATCAGGTCGTTGAGCACCTCGTCGGCGTACTCCTCCTGCAGGCGCATCGCCGATTCGAAGGTGGGGTGTACCGGATCGGTGGGCGAGGCGCCGTTGATGGCCTGGCCGTCGTCGTCGATGATGTGATCGTCGGAAAAATGCACGAAGCGCAGCAGCAGCTCGGCACCCGGGCTGCGGCTGCCGGGCGCCAGATCGTTGCGCAGCACGAAAGGGTCGGGCGCAAACAGATCGCAGTTGGCCGCAGCACTGGCCACCGGCGGGACCGCGGGCGGTGCGGGCGGCGGCGCGGCGCCGCAGGCGCCAAGCAACAACAGACTCAACCACAGACCCGGCTTGTACATGGGACGCTCCTCGCGGCCGGTCTGCTGCCGGCCTGCCTGATGTGTCACCGGATTGTCACATGAGTGAGCCGTCAGCCGACAGGCCGCCCGCAGTCCGGTGCCGGAAGCAGTCCAGCAGATGGTCGTTGACCACGCCCACGGCCTGCAGGTAGGCGTAGATGATGGTGCTGCCCACGAAACGGAAGCCGCGGCGGCGCAGGTCGGCGCTGATGGCGTCCGACAGCGGCGTGCGGGCCGGCACCTGGGCGGCCTGCTGCCATTGATTGCACAGCGGCCGGCCGTCCACCCAGCCCCAGAGATAGGGCGCCAGGCCACCGCGCTCGGCGCACAGCTCCAGATAGCAGCGGGCGTTGCTGCGCGCCGCCTGCACCTTGAGCCGGTTGCGGATGATGCGCGGATCCTGCAGGCGCCGGGCCAGGTCGGCGTCGGTATAGGCGGCCATCCGCTGTGCGTCGAAGCCGTCGAATACGGCACGGTAGCCCTCGCGCCGGGCCAGGATGGTGCGCCAGGACAGACCCGCCTGTGCGCCTTCCAGCAGCAGGAACTCGAACAGCACGCGCTCGTCGTGCTGGGGCGTACCCCACTCGCGGTCGTGGTAGTCGCGCTCGATGGCGCTCTTCTCTGCCCACGGGCAACGTATGCTTTCAGTCATGTCCGATCTCCCTGTGCCCGATCATAACGGCCCGCGCGACCCGGCCACACCGCTGGCACGGCTGGCGCAGGAGGTGCGCGCCTGCCGGGTCTGCGCCGCGCACCTGCCGCTGGGCCCCAGGCCGATCCTGCGGGTGGACGAAGGCCTGCGCGTACTGATCACCGGCCAGGCGCCGGGCACGCGCGTGCACGCCACCGGCCTGCCGTGGAACGACCCCAGCGGCGAACGTCTACGCGACTGGCTGGGGGTGGACCGCGACAGGTTCTATGACCTCGGCCGCTTCGGCGTGATGGCGATGGGGTTCTGCTATCCCGGCCGGGGGCGGGGCGGCGACCTGCCGCCGCGGCCGGAATGCGCACCGCTCTGGCATGCCCGCATCCGGGCGCAGCTGCCGCGTCTGCGGCTGACGCTGCTGATCGGCCGCCATGCGCAGATTCATTACCTGGGCACGCGCGCCGAGACCCTGGAAACCACGGTGCGGCGCTGGGCGGACTTCAGCGCCGCAGGCTGGTTCCCGCTGCCGCACCCCAGCCCGCGCAACACGCGTTGGCTCAGCCAGCGGCCCTGGTTCGAGGCCGAGGTGATCCCGGCCCTGCGGGCCGCCGTGGCGGCCGCGCTGAGGGATCAGTAACGCGCCGGCACGCCGTCGTCCGGGGGCACGCGGAACCAGGCGGCGTAGAGCGCGGGCAGGAACAGCAGCGTCAGCGCAGTGGCGGCGATCAGGCCGCCCATGATGGCCACCGCCATCGGCCCGAAGAACACGCTGCGCGACAGCGGAATCATGGCCAGCACCGCCGCCGCCGCGGTGAGCACGATGGGCCGCAGACGGCGGACCGTGGCGCCCACCACCGCGCGGTGCGGGCTGATGCCGCTGGCCAGGTCATGCTCGATCTGGTCCACCAGGATCACGCTGTTGCGCATGATCATGCCCGACAGGGCGATGGTGCCGAGCATCGCCACGAAGCCGAAGGGCTGCTGCAGCGCCAGCATGAACAGGCTCACGCCGATGATGCCCAGCGGCGCGGTCAGCACCACCAGCGCCACCAGCGAGAAGCGCTTGAGCTGGAACATCAGCAGCGTGAGCACGGTGAGGACCAGCAGGGGCATGCCGGCGTTGACCGAGCGCTGGCCCTTGGCGGACTCCTCCACGGTGCCGCCGGTTTCCAGCACGTAACCCGGCGGCAGATCGGCGCGGATCGGCTCCAGCAGCGGCAGGATCTGCGCGGTGACCACCGGCGCCTGGACGTTGGTATAGACGTCGGCGCGCGCCGTCACCGTGGGCAGACGGTTGCGGCGCCAGGTGATGCCGGGTTCGGTGGTGTATTCCAGACGGGCGATCTGGTTCAGCGCGATGCTGGGCCCGTCAAAGCGCGGGATGGAGGTGCTCTCCAGCAGGCTCAGCAGGGCGCGTTCGTCGGGCGGGCCGCGGAACACCACCTCGATGAGCTTGTTCTGCTCGCGCAGCAGCGTCACCCGCCCGCCGTTGAGTGAGGACTGCAGGTACTGCGCGACCGATTCGGAGCTCACGCCCAGCGCCTGCGCGCGATCCTGGTCAATGACCAGGCGCACGATCTTGCTCGGCTCGTCCCAGTCCAGGTGCACGTTGGCGGCGTGGGGGTTGTCACGCATCACTGTCGCAATACGGTCTGCAAGGGCGTGCAGCACCACCGGGTCCTCGCCGGAGACGCGGAACTGCACCGGGTAGCCCACCGGCGGGCCCTGCTCCAGGCGCAGCACACGCCAGCGCAGATCGGGGAACTGCTGCGGCAGGGTCTGCACCAGCAGGGCGCGCAGGCGCTCGCGGTCCTCGATGCTGGCGGTGTTGAGCACGTACTGGGCGAAGCTGGCGGCCGGCAGCTGCTGATCCAGCGGCAGGTAGAAGCGCGGCGCGCCACTGCCCACATAGCCCACGTAATGCTCGATGCCGTCCTGTTCCTCCAGCAGCTGCTCCAGCCGCTGCGCGGCCTGGTGGGTGGCGTCCAGCGAGGCGCCCTCGGCCAGCTTGAGGTCCACCAGCAGTTCCAGCCGCGCCGAGGCCGGGAAGAACTGCTGCGGGACAAAGCGGAACAGCCCCACGCTGACCACGAACAGCGCCACCGTCAGGCCGATGACCTTGAAGCGGTGGTCCACACACCAGGCGATGACCCGGCGCGCGCGCGCATAGAAAGGCGTCTGGTAGGGGTCGTGGCTGCCGGGGTCCACGTCGCGGCCGCGATGAAAATCCGGCAGCAGCCTGTAGCCCAGATAGGGCACGAAGATCACCGCCGCCAGCCAGGAGATCACCAGGGCGATGGTCACCACCTGGAAGATCGAGCGCGTGTACTCGCCGGTGGAGCTGGCGGCGGTGGCGATGGGCAGAAAGCCCGCGGCGGTCACCAGGGTGCCGGTGAGCATGGGGAAGGCGGTGCTGGTGTAGGCGAAGGAGGCGGCCTTGACCCGGTCCCAGCCCTGCTCCATTTTCACCGCCATCATCTCCACGGCGATGATGGCGTCGTCCACCAGCAGGCCCAGCGCCAGCACCAGCGCGCCGAGCGAGATCTTATGCAGATCAATGCTGAAATACTTCATCGCCGCAAAGGTCATCGCCAGCACCAGCGGGATGGACAGCGCCACCACCAGCCCGGTGCGAAAACCCAGCGAGAAGAAGCTCACCAGCAGCACGATGGCCACCGCCTCGGCCAGCACCCGGACAAACTCCGAGACGCCGCGGCGCACCGCGCGCGGCTGGTCGGCCACGCGGTCCAGGCTCAGGCCCAGCGGCAGCCCGGCCTGGATGCGCGCGAACTCGGCGTCCAGCGCCTTGCCCAGACGGATGATGTCGCCGCCCTTTTCCATGGAGACGCCGATGCCGATGGCAGGCTCACCGCCGAAGCGCACGCTGGGGCTGGGCGGGTCGGCATAGCCGCGGTGCACCTCGGCCACATCGCCCACCCGTACGGTGCGCCCGGCGAAGGTGACGGGTGCGTTGCGGACATCCTCGGCGCTGCGGAAGGCGCCGGTGGTACGCAGGTAGATCCGGTCACCGCCCACCTCGAAGAAACCGGCCGGCTGGACATTGTTCATGCCCTGCAGCGCGGCAAAGATCACCTCGGCCGGCACGCCCAGCTCGCCGCGCTTGACGTTGTCGATGCGGATCTCGATCCGCTCTTCCTGCACACCAAAAAATTCAACCTTGGCCACATCCTGCACCCGCAGCAGGCGCGCGCGGATGCGTTCGGCGTAGTCCTCCAGCTCGGCGGCGCTGTAATCGCGCCCGGTGAGGGCATAGATGTTGCCGAAGGTGTCGCCGAACTCGTCGTTGAAGAACGGGCCCTGCACACCGGGCGGCAGGCGATGGCGGATGTCGCCGATCTTCTTGCGTACCTGGTAGTAGGCATCGGCGATGATGCGGGGATCAATGTCGTCGCGCACCAGGAAAAAAACCTGCGACTCGCCCGGACGCGAGTAGCTGCGCAGGAAATCCACGTACTGGCTCTCCTGCAGCTTTTCCTCGATGCGGTCGGTGACCTGCTGCTCGACTTCGCTCGCCGTAGCGCCCGGCCAGAAGGTGTTGACCACCATCACCCGGAAGGTGAACGGCGGGTCCTCGGACTGGCCGAGATTGAGATAGCTCCAGCCGCCGAGCACGGCGAGCAGCACCATGAAATAGACCACGATGCCACGGTTTTCGAGCGCCCACTCAGAAAGGTTGAAGCGCATCGCTCAGCCCTCGCGCTCGCGCTGCAGCGGGGTGACCGTCTGTCCGGCGTGCAGCAGGTGCACCCCGGCGGTGACCACCCGGTCGGTCGCCGCCAGCGGCCCCTGGACGATGACCCCGTGCTCGCTGTAGCGCACCACGGTGACCGCGACCGGGCTCAGGCGGCTGTCGGCGCCGACGCGCCACAGGGCCGGCTGGCCTTCGTGCTCGCCCAGCGCGCTGCCGGGCACGGCGAAGATGCCGCCTTCCAGCCGCTCGCCCATGAGCACTGCGGCGGTCATGCCCAGACGCACCGATTCATCGCCGTTGAGGATCGTGACCCGTGCCGGATGGGTGCGGGTGGCCCGCTCGGCCTGCGGAGTGATCTCGCGGATGCGCGCCTCGTACAGCCGCCCCGGCTGCGCCCACAGGCGTACCTTGAGGTCGCTGGCCCGGCGGAAGGCGTCGAGGCGGCCTTCGGGCACGTTGATCAGCACCTCGTGCGCGCCCTCGGTCGCCACCCGGAATACCGGCTGCCCGGCGTTGACCACCTGCCCGGCCTCGGCCAGTACCGCGGTGACTACCCCGCCGCGGGTGGCGAGCAGGCGCGTGTAGCCGGCCTGGTTGCGGATCACCGCCAGCTGCGAGCGGGCCTGTTCCAGACGCGCCTGCGCCAGCTTGTAGCTGTTCTCGCGCACCTCGAACAGGGACTTGCTGATGAACCCCTGGTCCAGCAGTTCACGGTGGCGCGACAGCTCGGCCTCGGCGAGCCGCGCGTCGGCCTCGGCGGCGGCGACATTGGCCTGGGCCGAGGCGGTATTGAGCCGGGCGTCCTCGGGGTCCAGCTCGGCGAGCAGGGTACCGGGCTGCACGGGCGTGCCCGCGTCCACGTGGCGGCGCAGGATCTTGCCGGCCACGCGGAAGGACAGATCGGCTTCTTCCCGCGCGGTCACCGTGCCCGGGAAGACTTCGGCCGCCTCGCCGGCCAGCGGCTGGGGCGATTCGACCACCACCGGACGGGCCGCGGGCTCGGGAGCCTGCCCGCCGTTACAGGCGCAGAGCAGCAGCAACGACAGCGACAGGGCAGCGAGACGGGCGTGCATCGGGCCTCCATAAACTAAACTGTACGGTTTGGTATATGAATTTACGCTACCATTGGACGATATGCAAAAAGCAACGGAAAAACCGCCGGCGCGCCGTGGCCGCCGCAAGGATCCGGAGAAACGGGCCGCGATCCTGCACGCCGCCAAGCGCCTGTTTGCCCACCAGGGCTATACCGCCACCAGCATGGATTCCATCGCCCAGGAGGCCGGTGTTTCCAAGCTCACGCTGTACAGCCATTTCCGTGCCAAGGATGAGCTGTTCCAGCAGGCGGTGATCGAGACCTGCGAGGAACATGCGCCTCCGGAATTCTTCGACGTGCGTTCCACCCGCCCGCTGCGCGAACGGCTGCTGCAGATCGGCCACGGATTTCTGGATCTGGTGATGAACGACGAGGTCATCAACGTGTACCGCATGATGGCCGCGCAGGCGCGCGACGGCGGCAAGCTCGGCCGGCTGTTCTACGCTGCCGGGCCGCAGCGCACGCTGGACCAGTTCTCCAACCTGCTCAAGGCCGCCCATCGCGCCGGCGACCTGCAGGTGAGCGATCCGCTGCGCGCGGCAGCGCACTTCTTCTGCCTGCTCAAGGGCGTGTATCACCTGCAGCTGATGATGGCCTGCGCGCCCCGCCCCGGCCGGG
The DNA here is from genome assembly GCA_046565985.1 of Gammaproteobacteria bacterium. GTDB lineage: Bacteria > Pseudomonadota > Gammaproteobacteria > Nevskiales > Nevskiaceae > Polycyclovorans. Next base: position 7,753 of record JBKHXN010000088.1, on the reverse strand, counting down.
CGGAGATCCGGGCGCACGTCACCGATGTGGTGGATGTCTTCCTGCGCGCCTACCGGCCCGGAGCCGCGGCACGCAGCTGAAGATCAGGCCACGGCGGCCTGGATCTCGGGCACCGGGATCCGCGAAAGCTCCAGCTCCAGCGATTCCAGATCCGGGATGATCGCCTCCTGGCTGGCGATGCGCAGGCGGGAAAGTACGAGGTCGCTGCGGTCGGTCTTGTGCAGGTTGGCGCGGCGCACGCCGGTGCGGTTGAGGGTCACCAGATGCGGGTAGCCCTGGGCGACCAGCGCAAACTGTCCCGCATCCAGATGGGCGCCCAGCGAGTTGATCACCACCACGCGCGAGCGGCGTGACAGTTCCGGCACGCTGCTGCCGTTGAGGGCCTCGAAGCTCAGCACGTGCAGGCGGCGGCCATTGAACGGCACGAAGCCCTGCAGCCACACGGGCCCGCCCTGCGGTGCCGGCTGGATGCGCTCGCGCGAGATGACCTCGGCGATGGCGACGTTGGGCAGCACCAGCGTATCGCCCTCCAGCGCCACCAGCACCGCGTAGAGTTCCTGGCTGTTCAATGCCGCACCCGCTCGCGCAGGGCGCTGCGCAGTTCAGACATGAGCTGTTCTTCCTGGTAGGGCTTGATCATGTAGCGGTTGACGCCCAGTTCCAGGGCGCGCGTGCGGTGTTTGTCGCCCGAGCGCGAGGTGATCATGATGATCGGCGTATGGCTCACGCGCTCATTGTTGCGCATGAACATCGCCACCTCGAAGCCGTCGGCGCGGGGCATCTCGATGTCCAGCAGCACCGCCGCCGGGTGCAGGGTTTGCAGCTGCGCCATGGCGTCGAGGCCGTCCTTGGCGGTGGCCACGCGGTAGCCATTCTTGGTGAGCAGGCGCTCGGTGACGCGGCGGATGGTGATGGAGTCGTCCACCACCAGGATCAGCTCGCGCTCGTCGGCGCCGACCACCTCGCCGCGTACCGCGGCGGCCGAGATCAGCGCACGGCGGGTCCGGTCCTGCGCCAGCGCCGGGACGTCGAGGATCAGCACCACCTGACCGTCGGCCAGGATGGTGGCACTCGAAATGCCGCTGATGCTGCTGATCAGCGAGCCGGCCGCCTTGGACACCACTTCACGGTTGCCCAGCAGCGCATCCACCACCACGGCCACACGGCGTTCCTGCGCGCCCAGGCCCTCGCCCAGGCGCACCAGGATGGCGCTGACGGTGCGTGAATCGGCGGGATCACTTTCTGCCTGTACGCCGATGAAATCGCCCAGGTAACGCACGCGATAATTGCCGCCGCCGTAGCTGTAGAGCGGCCCGTCCTCACGGTAGAAGGCCGTGAGCTGGTCACGCGGAATGCGGGCGATGCCCTCGATGCTCGACAGCGGAATGGCGTACAGCTCGGGCCCGACGCGGACCAGCAGGGCCTGGGAGATGGCCAGCGTCAGCGGCAGGCGCACCACGAAGCGCGCGCCCTTGCCGGTCTCGGAACCGATCTCCAGGGTGCCGCCGAGCTGCTTGACCTCGCTGGCCACCACGTCCATGCCGATGCCGCGTCCTGCATCCTGCGTCAGCTTGCGCGCCGTGGAAAAGCCGGGCTCGAAGATGAACTGGGCCACGTCCTCGTCGGCGATGTCGGCGTCCGGCGGCATCAGGCCGCGCTTGATGGCGGTCTGGCGGATGGCGTCGAAATTCAGCCCGCGGCCGTCGTCCGCCAGTTCCAGCGCCAGCTGCGCGCCTTCACGCTTGAGGGTGACACGCACCGTGCCGGTCTCGGGCTTGCCGGCCGCGCGGCGCTCCTCGGGCGTTTCCAGGCCGTGCACCACCGCATTGCGCAGCAGATGTTCCAGCGGCGCGGTCATGCGCTCCAGCACGTTGCGGTCAAGCTCTGCCTCCACGCCGTTGAATACCGCTTCGGCGAGCTTGCCGTTCTCCTGGGCGGTCTGACGCACCACGCGCTGCAGACGCGCCACCTGGCGTGAGAACGGCACCATCAGGGTGCCCATGAGGCCCTGCTGGACCTCGGTATTGATGCGGCCCTGCTGCAGCAGCAGGGTTTCGCCGGCGGACACCAGGCCGTCCATGGTGCCGTGCAGGGCGGAAAGGTCGCCCACCGATTCGTTGAGCGCGCGCGAGAGTTCCTGCATGCGCGTGTAGCGGTCCATTTCCAGCGGGTCGAAGTCGCTGGCGTAGCGGTCGTGCTGATCGCCTGCCTGCACGCGCCCACGCGCTGCGATCTGGGCATCGGTCTCGGCGTCCATCTGGCGCAGCTGGTCGCGTAGACGCTGAATGGCCTGCTCCATTTCGGCCAGCTGGGTCTTGAGGCTGGCGTTCTGTTCTTCCAGGCGCGAGCGGTAGATGGAAATCTCGCCTGCCTCGTTGAGCATCGAATCCAGCGTTTCCACCGGCACCCGCGCGGTTTCGCGGCGCAGCGCGGAGAGCGCGGCGGAGTCTTCCTCCGGTTTCCAGAACAGCAGCGGATCCCAGCCCGAGGCGAGCAGCTGGCGCGGCGTATCCACCGCCGGCGTGACGGCCGGGGCGGTGAGCGGGACGCGCGTGCCATCGTGCAGGGCCTGCAGGCGCTCCAGCTCGGTCTGCAGGCCGGCAAACGCCGCGCTGTCGGGCGCGCCCGCGCCTTCCAGGGCATTGACGCGTTCTTCCATCTCGTGGGCGACGTTGCCCATCTCCATCATGCCGGCCATGCGCGCGCCGCCCTTGAGCGTATGCAGGGCACGCTGGATGTCGCGCAGCGGCGCGGTCTGGGCGGGGTCGGCCTGCCAGACCTGCAGGGACTGCTCCAGGCCTTCGAGAATCTCGGCCGCCTCGGCTTCGAAGATGGCGGCCAGCTCCGGGTCGGCGGCGTCGCCGGCCAGTTCCTCCGGGTCCGCGGAGGGCGGCGCGGCGGGCGGCTCGTCCACAGCCGGCGCGGGCGCTGGCGCCGGATCCGGCGCCGGCGCGGCACTGCCTTCCAGTTCGGCCAGCAGCAGCTCGGTGGCCGGTGTCTGGCCGCGCTGTACCTGGTCGAGCGCCTGGTGCAGGCCGTCGCAGACATTGCGCAGCCGGTTGAAGAAGGCCCGCTCGGGCTGTTGCGCGCCGTGCTGTTCGATCAGCGTTTCCAGGCGGTGCGCCACCTCGCCGATCCCCACCAGACCGGCCATGCGCGCGCTGCCCTTGAGGGTATGCAGGGTGCGCTTGAGATCGGCGGCAAATTCACGCGCGTAGGGGTTGCGCTCCCAGCCGGCGGCGGCGCCGTCGAGCTGTTCCATGAGCTCCTGCGCCTCGCCGAGGAAGATTTCCAGCAGCTCGGCGTCCGCCTCCACCGGCGCGGCGGCGGATGCGGATGCGGATGCGGGTGCGGGTGCGGGTGCGGACTTGGGCACAGGAGCGGCGGCGGGCGCCGGTGGCGGGGCGACGGCAGCCACGGCGTCCTCGCGGCCCAGGGCCTGGATGCGCCGCACCAGTTCGCCGGCGTCGGCGTCGGCGGTCCCTTCGCGGTAGGCGTCGATCTGCTGGTAGAACCCTTCCATCAGGGCGACCAGGGCGGCCGAGAGCTGTACCGCCGGCAGACTGTCGGCCGCCAGGATCGGGCCCAGCTGCTGGTGCAGGGCGCGGGCCGAGGCGGCGATGGCGGGCGCCTCCGACATCAGCGCGGCGCCCATCAGGGTATGGGCGATGTCGCGCATCTCCTGCAGGCTCTGACGCTGCTCGGGCGCACGCGCCCAGCCCTGGGCAGCGGCTTCGAGCTTGCCGACCAGGTCGAAGGCTTCGCCGGCGAAGATTTCCGCCAGCTGGCGGTCGGAGGCTTCCTGCACGGCCTGCTCGGGCACCTCGGCCTGCAGGGCCTGGATGCGTTCCACCCAGGCTGCGGCGCGCTGCTCGGCGGCCTTGACCGTGCCGGCCTCCTCGACCCAGACCTTGAGCGTGGCGGTGATTTCGCCGAGCAGCTGCACGGCCTCGTCCTCCAGCCCCAGCTTGGCGCTGCGGATGGCGTCCAGCCAGGCTTCCACCGCGGCGGCGATATCGGCGATGGCCTGGGCCCCGACGACGTGCGCCGAGCCCCTGAGCGTGTGGAAGGCGCGGATCACTTCGGCGTCGGGCGCACCGCCACCGGTTTCCTCGATCCAGCTACTGACGGTGGCCAGTTTCTCGCGTGCGTCCTCGCGGAAGATGCCGAGCATGTCGGCCTCGGGCTCCACCGTGTCGCGGCCTTCGGCCAGGGCCTTGGCCTGCTCGATCAGCGCCGGCAGTCCTTCGGGCTCCGGCGTGCCATCACGGAAAGAGGCGATCAGCGCCGGCAGCAGCTCCAGGGCACGCTGCACGGTCTCCACCACCGGCGGACCGAGTGTGCGCGAGCCGTCGAGACAGCGGTTGAGCAGGTTCTCCACCGCCCAGCCAAACTCGCCGATCTGCTGCGCGCCGGCCATGCGCCCGGAGCCCTTGAGGGTATGGAAGGCGCGGCGGATGGTGGTCAGGGCGTCGCGGTCCTGGGTATCGCGCGCCCAGCGCGGCACCATGCCGAGCAGGGTCTGGCGCACCTCTTCGACTTCTTCCAGGAAGATGTCGCGGATCTCGGGGTCCACGGCGTCGGCTGGCGGCGCTGCGGTCGAAGCCGGGCTGGCCGCCGTCTGCAGGGCCACGGCCGCCGGGACGGGCTCCTCGGAGAATTCCAGCTGTTCGACGAAGCCGGCCAGGTCATCGAGCAGGCGCTCGGACTCGGGCAGCCGGTCGCGTACCGCCTCCACGTAGTACTCGACCGCGGCGATGGCATCGGCGAAACGCTCGGCGCGTGAGCGCGAGCCGCGCAGATCCTGGAAAGCGGGGCTGCGCACGTAGCGTTCCAGCTGCTGGGCCAGCTGCGCGGCGCGCTCGCTGTCGAGGATGCGGAAACCCGAGCCGACCTCGCCAAGCATGCGGGCGGCCTCGGCGATGGTGCCGGCCGCGCCTTCGCGGATGAAGGTATCGACATTGGACTTGAGCTTGGCCAGGTCGATCAGCGATTCGCGCAGCAGCGCCTGCTTGCCCTCACGCAGATCCTGGGTATGCGGGGTCTCCTCGGCGATCTCGTCGCCGTCGGCACGGTCCAGACGGTTGAGCCGCATGTGGCGGAACAGAGCGTCTTCCAGGCTGTGCTCGATGCGCAGGATGGAAGTCGCCACGTCCATCCACAGCTTGGGGTCGGAACCCTGCCCGGCCTTTTCCAGCAGCTGCGACTGGTTGGCCACCACGCGAGCGAATACGGGCAAGCCCAGCATGGTCAGGGTGTTGGCCACGCGCTGCAGACGTTCGCGGGTTTCGGTGAAGTCACCCTTGCCGCCGCCGCGTACCGCGAGGTCAATGACGTCCTTGATCTGGGCAAAATCCTGGCGGATCTCTTCTGAAACCTGGCCCAGCAGCTGCGCGTTGGGTCCGTGGATGCGCCGGCGCAGCTCCTCGATCTGCGCCGCCGGCGGCAGATAGGTCTGCAGATGGCAGGCCTTGCGCAGTGCCTGGACGCGCTCGCCCTGCCCGCGCGAACGGCCGACGAAGAACAGGAAGTTGAGCGCCAGATCACCCAGATTGAGCTGCGCGGCCTCCTCGCCCTCGTCGCCCAGGGTCTTGAGCTGCTGGCCTGCCGCGCCGAACAGGCGCTTGACGTCGATGGAATCCTCCAGCGCGTGGCCGAGCAGCGCCTCGACCACGGCGGCCACACTGCGCCAGAGCTGGTAGAGCGCCTCGGACTGCACGGTGGCGGCGATCTGCTCGGCGATCTTGGCCATGCGCGCCAGGCCGGTGGTCGCCTCCGCGTCGTTGCGCACGAAGTGCAGCAGGGCGCTCTGGTAGGGCGCCATGAGTTTCTTGGCCTCGGCCTGCGCCACGGCGCTGGACCGCTGCGGGTCCTCCGGCACCGGCAGATGCATCCCGAGCGCGCGCATCTGCGAAACGAACAGGTCGGCTTCCGTGAGCACCGGCTTGGCGCGGGACAGGCGCAGTTCGTTGAGCACCGGCTGCAGGACGAGCACGCAGTCCTCTACGCCGGTGGCCAGGGCCTCGATGTAGTCGCCCAGCTGGATGGTGGCGCCCAGCAGGGCGGAATAGGCAGGCTCCGGCTCGCTGATGCGGTTGTGCATCAGCTCCTGCAGGGTCTGCTTCATTTCTTCAGCGGCCACCGCCACGCCGAAGCACTGGATCATGGTCGCGGTACCGCGGACCTGGTGCAGCTCCACAAAGGCCTTCTGCAGCTGCAGGGCGTCTTCGCCGCTCTCGGCATATTGCTCGATCAGCGCGCGCACGCGGGCCAGGCTCTGCGTCAGCTCGGCGCTGACCCAGGCCAGACCATTGGCGTTATGCGGGTGGAGGCGGGCGTTCATGGCAAAAGGGCCCTCACCAGCCGGCGTGCTTGAACACGTCGGACTGGGTGATCTTGTGCAGCGAGCAGACCAGCCAGGTGTGGCCCTCGCGCACGAATGCCCCCAGCAGATAAGGACCGTAGGCTTCCGAGCCGGGGACCGGCTCGCGCCGCTGCTCCTGCGGGACAAACTGGCGCTGGCCGGCAACTTCGTCCACCAGGAAGCCCACCGGCAGGCGCTCGCTGTTGAGTACCAGCACGCGCTGCAGGCGGCCGGGCTGCGCTGCCGGCTCGCCGAGGAACTGGTGCAGGTCGAGCACCGTGAGCAGGCCGCCGCGCACGTTGGCCACGCCGGTCAGCCAGGGCCGGGCATTGGGCACGCGCGTCACCGGCGGCGGGTTGATGACTTCGCGGACTTCCTCCTTGGGCACCACGAACCACAGATCGCCCATGCGGAACCCGAGCCCGGTCCAGGTCTCGGTCTGGCCGGCAACGATGTCCAGACGCGCCAGACGCAGCCGCGATTCGAGCTGCAGCAGCTGCTCGAAAGGGTCATCGCGGATCTGTCTGAGCTCGGCACCCATGCGGTCACTTCTTGGAGTGGGCGCGGACGGCGCCGATCAGCTCGTCCTTGGTGAAGGGCTTGGTGAGGTACTGGTCGGAGCCGACGATGCGCCCGCGCGCCCGATCGAACAGGCCGTCCTTGGACGAGAGCATGATCACGGGCGTCTTGGCGAATCGCGGGTTGCCCTTGATCAGCGCACAGGCCTGGTAGCCATCCAGACGCGGCATCATGATGTCGATGAAGATGATGTCCGGCTCGTGGTCGGCGATCTTGGACAGCGCCTCAAAACCGTCCTGCGCGGTGAAAACCTTGTAGCCCTCGCGCTCCAGCAGGGTCTCTGCCGTACGGCGGATGGTCTGGCTGTCGTCGATCACCATGATTTTTGCCGAATGTTGCGACTGCTGCGACACGCGCGCGCTCCCTGGCCATTCTTTATTTGGTCTGGGAAGTTTGTAGCACACTCCTTGAAGCGGCACTACATGCCCCGACTCTGGATGGCATTCGTTATGCTTGCCGCGCCGCAGGCCCTCACCGAGACCCCCATGCACAATCCCGTCCCCCGCCTTGCCACCGCTCAGACCGGGCCGCTGCTGCATCTGGAATCCACGCTGCTGCGGCATGTCGCCGACATTGAAGGCTGGCTGCGCAACGAATGGCAGAAAACGCGCGCGCCGTTCTATTCCTCCGTGGACCTGCGCAACGCCGGCTTCAAGCTCGCGCCGGTGGACATGAACCTGTTCCCGGCCGGCTTCAACAACCTGAACCCGGCCTTCCAGCCCCTGTGCGTGCAGGCCGCCCAGGTGGCCATCGAGCGCTGGTGTCCGACCGCCAGCAAGGTGCTGATCGTCCCCGAGAACCACACCCGCA
>JBKHXN010000087.1:0-34149 GCA_046565985.1 Gammaproteobacteria bacterium | reverse complement strand
TGTTGAGCACTTTCTCGATCTCGTCGAGCAGCTCCAGCGGCGGTCGGCCCTCGCGGTCGAGCTTGTTGATGAAGGTGATGATGGGCGTATCGCGCAGGCGGCAGACCTCCATCAGCTTGATGGTGCGCGCTTCCACGCCCTTGGCGGCGTTGATCACCATCAGCGCCGAGTCCACCGCGGTGAGCGTGCGGTAGGTGTCCTCGGAGAAGTCCTCATGACCCGGGGTATCCAGCAGGTTGACGATCTTGCCGTTGTACGGGAACTGCATCACCGAGGTGGTGATGGAGATGCCGCGCTGCTGTTCCAGCGCCATCCAGTCGGACGTGGCGTGGCGGTCGGCCTTGCGTCCCTTGACCGAGCCGGCAAGCTGGATGGCGCCGCCGAACAGCAGCAGCTTTTCCGTCAGCGTGGTCTTGCCGGCGTCCGGATGGGAAATGATGGCAAACGTGCGCCGAAGCGCCGCGGCTCGTGCAACTTCAGACATGGCTGTCTCGGGCCACAAAGGGCGGCAATTCTAGCGAATACCGCCCCCACGGGCAGAAAAATCGGGTGCGCTCCTCAGCCCAGCGCCTTGCGCACGTAGGTGGGCAGGGCAAAACAGGCGCGGTGAATCTCGCGGTTGTAATACTGGGTATCCAGCTGATCGGCACGCTCCAGACGCTCCACCAGGGATCCGGCCTGCTTGAGCGCGATGGACCCGCTCCACCAGCCGCTGGGGTAGATCACCTGCGGGAAGTGCAGCAGGGTGGTTTCGGCAAAGCCCGCCTGCTTCATCGCGGCGTGCATCTCCTGGATCAGCGGCAGGTGCAGCAGCGGGCTCTCTGACTGCTGCACCAGCATGCCGTCGGGCTTCAGGGCACGGATGCAGTCCCGATAGAACTTAAGGCCGAACAGCCCCTCGGCGGGGCCAACCGGATCGGTGGAGTCGATGATGATGAGGTCAATCGACTCCGGCGGGGCGTCCTTCATCCACTGGATGCCGTCGCCGAAGAACAGCGTGGCGCGCGGGTCCTGGTTGCGGGTGCACAGTTCGGGGAAATACTGCTCGGACAGGCGGGTGACGCGCTCGTCGATCTCCACCTGCACCGCACGCTTGACCTCCGGATGCTTGAGCACCTCGGAGAGCGTGCCGCAGTCGCCGCCGCCGACCACCACCACCGTCTCCGGGCGCGGGTGCGAGTTCAGCGCCGGGTGGCTCATCATCTCGTGGTAGAGGAAGTTGTCGCGGGTTGAGACCATGGTGCAGCCGTCGATGGTCATCAGATAGCCGAAGGTCTCGGTCTGCCAGATCTCGATCTTCTGGTAGGGCGTCTGCTCCTCGTGCAGCTTGCGCGCCTTGAGCGAAAAGCCGGTGCCGGTGGCATCTATCGCTTCGGTGAACCACGTCTGATCGAGCGCCATGTCTGATTACTCTAAAATGGGGCCGGGATTATAAACGCCCGCCCCCCAGCCCGAGTGAAGCCCGTGACCCGACCGACCTGGACGCCGCAAGACGCGAGCGCGCTGTACAACCTCCCGCAGTGGGGCGAGGGCTACTTCACGGTGGGCGCCAGCGGGCACCTCCAGGTACGGCCCTACCGTGACGGCGCCGCCGCCCATGTGGACCTGTACGAACTCTCGGCACGCCTGGCCCGGGAAGGCCTGGAACTGCCGGTGCTGGTGCGCTTCACCGACATCCTGCGCGACCGCGTGGATACGCTCACCGGCGCCTTCGCCGGCGTCATCCAGGACTACGGCTACGGCGGGCACTACACCGCGGTGTACCCGATCAAGGTCAACCAGCAGGAATCGGTGGTGGAGGCGATCCTCGAACACGGCGGCGCACGCGTGGGCATCGAAGCCGGTTCCAAGCCGGAACTGGCGGCGGTGCTGGGTCTGGCATCCGAGGGCAGCATCATCGTCTGCAACGGCTACAAGGACCGCGCCTACATCCGTCGGGCGCTGATCGGCCAGAAACTCGGTCACCGCGTGTACATCGTGGTGGAAAAGCTCTCCGAGCTGCCGCTGGTGCTGGAAGAATCGGCGCGGCTGGGTGTGGCGCCCCTGGTGGGCCTGCGCGTGCGCCTGGCGAGCATGAGCGAATCCACCCAGCAGAACACCGGCGGCGAAAAATCCAAGTTCGGCCTCACCACCTCGCAGGTGCTGGAGGCACTGGAGATGCTGCGCGCCGCCGGCCGTCTGGACGCGGTGCGCATGATCCACTTCCACCTCGGCTCGCAGGTGGCCAACGTGCAGGACATTGCCCGCGGGCTGCGCGAGGCGGCGCGTTTCTACGTGGAGCTGCGCCGTCTCGGCGCACCGGTGGACGTGCTCGACGTGGGCGGCGGCCTGGGCGTGGATTACGAGGGCACGCGCTCGCGCTCGTACTGCTCCATGAACTATTCCGTACGCGAGTACGCGCGTACCATCGTGCGCACCGTGCAGGAGATCTGCCAGGAAGCCGGGCTGCCGGAGCCCGACCTGATCAGCGAATCCGGCCGCGCGCTCACCGCCCATCACGCGGTACTCATCACCTCGGTGATCGACGCCGAGATCATCCCGCCCACGCCACCCGCCACCCCCGGCGACGACGCGCCCGGCGTGCTGCACGAGCTGCACACCCTGCTGGCGGAAGCGGGCAGCCGCGGGCCGCTGGAAAGCCTCTATGAGGCCGGCAGCCTGCTCGGCGAAGCCCACGGCCTGTACACCGAGGGCCGTCTCAGCCTGCCCCAGCGCGCCAACGCCGAGCAGGCCTACTACGCCATCAGCCGCGCGGTGATCCCGCAGCTGGACCCGGAGATCCGCGTGCACCGCGATCTGCTGGAACAGCTCTCGGAAAAACTCTCGGCCAAGTATTTCTGCAATTTCTCGGTATTCCAGAGCGTGCCGGACGCCTGGGCCATCGACCAGGTGTTCCCCATCCTGCCCATTCACCGCCTGGACGAAGCACCGCAGCTGCGCGCCCGCCTGTGCGATCTCACCTGTGATTCCGACGGCCGGCTCGACCGCTACGTGGACCGCACCGGGCTCATGCCCACCCTGGCGCTGCATGCCCTCAGGCCCGGGGAGCCTTACCTGATCGGCCTGTTCATGGTCGGCGCCTACCAGGAGATCCTGGGCGACATGCACAACCTGTTCGGCGACACCCACGCCGTCAACGTGGTGCTCGACGACACCGGCGGCTGGCAGCTGCAGGGCGCCGAACGCGGCGACCGCACCGACGAGCTGCTGCGCTACGTGCACCTGGCGCCGGAAGAACTGGCGGCGAGCTACCGCCGCAAGCTGGACGCCAGCGGGCTGCCCGCCGCCGAGCGGCAGGCCCTGCTGGCGGAACTTGAAGCCGGATTGACCGGTTACACGTATCTCACCGGAGATTGAAGGTCCCCCACCCCCACCGGAGTCAGAGATGGATGTCAGAGCAGCCGTTGCATTCGAGGCGGGTCAGCCGCTGGTCGTGGAAACGGTGCAGCTCGAAGGGCCAAGGGCCGGCGAGGTGCTGGTGGAGATCAAGGCCACCGGCCTCTGCCACACCGACAAGTACACGCTCTCCGGCGCCGATCCCGAAGGCCTGTTCCCGGCCATCCTCGGCCACGAGGGCGCGGGCGTGGTGGTCGACGTCGGACCTGGAGTGAAGTCACTCAAGAAGGGCGACCACGTCATTCCGCTCTACACGCCGGAGTGCCGCGAGTGCGACTACTGCACCTCGCAGAAGACCAACCTCTGCCAGAAGATCCGCACGACGCAGGGCAAGGGCCTGATGCCGGACGGCAGCTCGCGCTTTTCGTTCAGGGGCCAACCCATCCTGCACTACATGGGCTGCAGCACCTTCGCCAACTACACGGTGCTGCCGGAGATCGCACTCGCCAGGATCCGTGAGGACGCCCCCTTCGACAAGGTCTGCTACATCGGCTGCGGTGTGACCACCGGCATCGGCGCGGTGCTGTTCACCGCCAAGGTGGAGGCGGGCACGCGCTGCGTGGTGTTCGGTCTCGGCGGTATCGGGCTCAACGTCATCCAGGGCCTGAAGATGGTCGGCGCCACCCAGATCGTCGGCGTGGATCTCAACCCCGCGCGCGCGGCCATGGCGCGGCACTTCGGCATGACCGATTTCGTCAACCCGAAAACCGTGGAGGGCGATCTGGTCGCCCATCTGGTGGAACTGACCCGCGGCGGCGCCGATTACAGCTTCGAGTGCATCGGCAACGTCGAGGTCATGCGCCAGGCGCTGGAATGCTGCCACAAGGGCTGGGGCGTCTCCACCATCATCGGCGTGGCCCCCGCGGGTGCCGAGATCCGCACCCGGCCCTTCCAGCTGGTCACCGGGCGGCGCTGGATCGGCAGCGCCTTCGGCGGCGCGCGCGGCCGCACCGACGTGCCCAAGATCGTGGATTGGTACATGGACGGCCGCATCAATATCGACGATCTCATCACCCACACGATGCCGCTTTCAGAGATCAACCACGGCTTCGAGCTGATGGAGAAAGGCGAGTCGATCCGCAGCGTGGTGGTGTACTGATGGCGCTTAAGACCCTCTCCACCAGCAAGTGCTGGGGTGGCACGCAGTCGGTCCACAGCCACGCGGCGGTACAGACCCGCTGCACCATGCGCTTCTCGGTGTTCCTGCCGGCGCAGGCCGCACAGACGCGCGTGCCGGTGCTGTACTGGCTCTCCGGTCTGACCTGCACGGAGGAGAACTTCACCGTCAAGGCCGGCGCCCAGCGCATGGCGGCCGAGCTGGGGCTGGCGGTCATCGCGCCCGATACCAGCCCGCGCGGCCTCAACCTGCCGGGCGAGGCGGACAGCTACGACTTCGGCCTCGGCGCCGGCTTCTACGTGGACGCCACCGAGGAACCCTGGTCGCAGGGCTACCGCATGTACGGCTACGTGACGCGTGAACTGCCGGCGCTGGTGGCGGCCGAGCTGCCGATGATCGATACCGCCCGTGCCGGCATCGCCGGTCACAGCATGGGCGGCCACGGCGCGCTGGTGTGCGCGCTGCGCAACCCGGCACAGTACCGCAGCGTCTCCGCGTTTGCGCCCATCAGCTCGCCGACCCGCTGCGACTGGGGCCGCAAGGCGCTCCGGGGCTATCTGGGCGCGGATGAAGCGCGCTGGGCCGACTACGACAGCAGCCTGCTGCTGGCCCGGCTCGGCTGGCAGGGCCCGCAGATCCTGGTGGACCAGGGCGACCGCGACCCGTTCCTGTCACAGTTGCAGCCGGACCTGCTGCGCGAGGCGGCGGCGCAGGCCGGGGTGGACCTGAACCTGCGCCTGCAGGCAGGCTACGATCACAGCTATTTCTTCGTGCAGACCTTCATCGCCGATCATCTCGCCCATCACGCAAGGAGCCTGCTGGCATGAACCCCCTCCACGCGCTCGCCGAGCACGGCCAGTCGGTCTGGCTCGATTTCATCCGCCGCGATCTGCTCGACAGCGGCGCGCTGGCGCGCATGATCGCCGCCGACGATCTGCGCGGTCTGACCTCCAACCCGGCGATCTTCGAGAAGGCCATCGCCGGCACCACGCTCTACGACGCCGCCCTGCGCGAGCTGGTGCAGGCCGGCGAGCGTGACCCGGAGCGTCTGGCCGAGCGGCTCGCCATTCAGGACATCCAGGCCGCGGCCGACGTCTTCCGCCCGGTGTTCGAGCGCACCCACGGCGCCGACGGCTGGGTCAGCCTGGAAGTCTCGCCGCGGCTGGCGCACGACAGCGCCGGCACCCTGGCCGAGGCGCGGCGCCTGCACGCGGCGGTGGCGCGGCCCAATCTCATGATCAAGGTTCCGGGCACGCCGGCGGGCGTGCCCGCCATCCGCACGCTGATCGCCGAAGGCATCTGCGTCAACGTCACCCTGCTGTTCTCGCGCAGCGCCTACCACCTGGTGGCCGAGGCCTACCTGCAGGGCCTGGAGCAGCGCGCCGCCGCCGGGCTGCCGCTGGATACGCTCGCCAGCGTGGCGAGCTTCTTCGTCAGCCGCATCGACAGCGCCGTGGACCCGCGCCTGCCGCCGGAGCTGCAGGGCAAGGTCGCCATCGCCAACGCCCGTCTGGCCTACCAGGACGATCTCAACCGCCGCTACGGAGAACGCTGGCAGCGCCTGGCCGCGCAGGGCGCGCGGGCGCAGCGCCTGCTCTGGGCCAGCACCGGCACCAAGAACCCGGCCTACCCGGACACGCTCTACATGGACGCGCTGATCGGCCCGGACACGGTCAACACCGTGCCGCCGGCCACGCTCGATGCCTTCCGCGACCACGGCAACGTGGCGCGCACGCTGGACAGCGATTTTGCCGGCGCCCGCGCCGTGCTCGACGCCCTGCCCGGGCACGGGGTGGACCTGGAGGAAACCTGCGCCACACTGGTCCGTGACGGCGTCAAATTGTTCGCCGACGCACACGCCCAGTTACTGGCGGCGGTGGCCGGCAAGCTCAAGACCTTGCCGGCGCGCTAGCCGGCCCAGGGCGGCAGCGGCGAGCTCAGGCGTGCGCCCGGGTAGCCGCGCACCTCGCCGAAGCCGTGCCCGGCGTTCCAGTCGCGCACCGCCTGCGTCAGCTCTGCGCGGCTGCGGCCCACGAAATTCCACCACAGCAGGATCTCCTCGCCAAACGGCGCGCCGCCGATCAGCAGCAGCCGCGCCGGTGCGGCGCAGCGGATGCGCAGCTGCTCGCGGCCCAGGCCCAGGTACAGCAGCTGGCCGATGGGCAGCGGCTGATCTTCCACCGTGACCTCGCCTTCCAGCACCAGCGCCCCGTGCTCGAAGCCGGGGTCCAGCGGCAGGTGCAGGTCGGCGGCCTGTTCGGCGTGCAGGTCCAGGCCCAGCAGCGGCGAGTACAGCTGCGTGGGCGCGCGCTGGCCCAGCAGCCCACCCGCCAGCACGGTCAGGCGGAAGCCGCCGCGTTCGAGCACCGGCAGCTCCGGGTAGTGGGCAAAGTCCGGCGCAGTCTGGCGCACGCCGTCGGGCAGGGCGATCCACAGCTGCGCGCCGTGCAGGCGGGTGCCGCGCTGCGCGGGCGATTCCTCGGAATGGCTGATGCCGCGCCCGGCAGTCATGAGGTTGACCTGGCCGGGGCGGATCAGCTGCTCGACGCCCAGGCTGTCGCGGTGCAGGATCTCGCCCTGCAGTACCCAGGTGAAGGTCTGCAGCCCGGTATGCGGATGCGGGCCCACGCGCAGGCCGTCGCCGCCGCCGACATCGGCGGGGCCGAAATGGTCGAGAAAACACCAGGCGCCGATCATGCGCCGCAGCCGGCTCGGCAGCGCGCGGCGGATGGTCATGCTCTCGCCCAGCACCGCGTCGCGGGTGGGGATGAGCTGCAGCTGCGGCCCGGGCAGCGGCGGCGGGCAATCGCCGGACCGGGATGGCTGGCAGCGGGGATCGGTTTCGCTCATGGAGAGGGTCCTGACGATTCGACCCTCCGAGCTTAAACCACGGCCGTTCTGGACGGCGTGCGGGCTCGCGTATCCTCTGCCCCCGTGAACGCTGCCGATGATCCCTGCCGCTCATTCGACGCCGTGCGCGAGCACCTGCTGCTGCGTGACGCCGCGCGTCTGGCGCGTCAGCTGGCCGGCGGCCGGGCCGATCCAGTGCGCTTTGCCCGTGCCCTGGCCGAGGCCGAGGAGCGCGCCCGTCAGCGGGCGGCGCGGGCGCCCACGGCGCTGCACTACCCGCCGGAACTGCCGGTGGTGCAGCAGCGCGAGGCCCTGCTGGAGGCGATCCGCGCACACCCGGTGGTGGTGGTCTGCGGCGAGACTGGCTCCGGCAAGACCACCCAGCTGCCCAAGCTGTGCCTGGAACTGGGGCGCGGACTGCGCGGGCTGATCGGCCACACCCAGCCGCGCCGCCTGGCGGCGCGCAGCGTGGCACGCCGCATCGCCCAGGAGCTGGACGGCCGGGTCGGTGATCTGGTCGGGTTCGAGACACGCTTCGACCGGCAGGTCGCCCCGCACAGCCTGATCAAGCTGATGACCGACGGCATCCTGCTGGCGGAGCTGCAGCGTGACCGCGACCTGCTGGCCTACGACACCCTGATCATCGACGAGGCGCACGAGCGCAGTCTCAACATCGACTTCCTGCTCGGCTGGCTCAAGCCCCTGTGTGCACGGAGGCCGGACCTGAAAGTCCTGATCACCTCCGCCACGCTCGATCCCGAGCGGCTGTCCCGGCACTTCGGTGGCTGCCCGGTGGTGCAGGTGCAGGGCCGCAGCCATCCGGTGGAGATCCGCTACCGCCCGGCCGATCCTGAGGCCGGCCTGGAAGACGCCGTGGGCGCCGCCATCGGGGAGCTATGGCACCCGCAACCGCGCGGCGATGTGCTGGTGTTCCTGCCGGGCGAACGCGAGATCCATGAACTCAGCCGCCATCTCAGCGGGCGCTTCCCGCGCGCCGAGGTGCTGCCGCTGTACTCGCGCCTGCCCGCCGCGCAGCAGGACCGCGTGTTCAGTCCGGGCGGCGCGCCGCGCATCGTGCTCAGCACCAACGTGGCGGAAACCTCCGTCACCGTGCCCGGCATCCGCTACGTGGTGGATACCGGCAGCGCCCGCATCAACCGCTTCTCGCCGCGCCTGGGGGTGCAGCAGCTGCACGTGGAGCCGGTCTCGCAGGCGGCGGCGCAGCAGCGCGCCGGGCGCTGCGGCCGCATCGGCCCGGGCATCTGCATCCGCCTGTACGAGGAGGCCGAGCTGCTCGCCCGCCCGGCCTTCACCGATCCGGAGATCCTGCGCAGCCATCTGGCGGGCGTGATCCTGCAGATGACCGCGCTGGGGCTGGGCGACGTGGAAGGCTTCGACTGGGTGGATGCACCCGAGTCCCGGTACGTCAACGACGGCTACCGCCTGCTGCAGACGCTCGGCGCGCTCGACGAACAGCGCCGCCTGACCCGGCTGGGGCGCGAGATCGCCAGGCTGCCGCTGGACCCGCGCATCGCCCGCATTGCCCTGGCGGGGCAGCGCGGCCCGCTGCCGCATGCGGTGTGGGCGCTGGCGGCGGCGCTGTCGGTGCAGGACCCGCACGAGGTACCGCCCGACGCGCAGACCCAGGCGCGGCAGAAGCACGCGGCCTGGCGCCACCCGCGTTCGGATTTCCTCACCCTGCTGCAGCTGTGGGCACAGTGGCAGGCCTGGAGTGCGCAGCATCGCCAGCGCGCCCTGCGCAAGCTGGCGCGCGAGCATTACCTGTCCTATGCGCGGATGAACGAGTGGGAGCAGGTCTATCAGCAGATCTGCCAGCTGCTGGGCAAGGACACCGAGCCGGCGGCCACGCTCACGCCCGAATTGCTGGAGCGCCATCACGCAGCCCTGCACCGGGCGCTGCTGGCCGGGCTGATCGACCACATCGCCCACAAGCGGCCCGGGGAGACGGAGTATCAGGGCCCGCGCGGCCGGCGCCTGCGGATCTTCCCCGGCTCGGTGCTGGCAAGGAAGTCGCCGCCCTGGATCATGAGCGCGCAGCTCGCGCACACCAGCCAGCTGTTTGCGCGCGTCAACGCCGCGGTGGAAGTGGACTGGCTGGTGGAGGCCGGCGCCCATCTGGTCAAGCGCAGCCTGCAGCACCCGGCCTGGAACGCCGAGCGCGGCGAGGTCAGCGCGGTGGAGCACCTGAGCCTGTTCGGCCTGCCGCTGCTCAAGCGCGCCCGGCACTATGGCTCGGAGGAACCCCGCGAGGCGCGCGCGCTGTTCATCCAGCACGCACTGGTGGGTGGCGAATGGCCGAACAAGCCCGCCTTCCTGCGTCACAACCTGGCGCAGGCCGAGGCGCTGCGCGAGAAGGAAGCGCGGCTGCGCCGCCCCGACCTGCTCGCCGACGAGGCCCAGCTGTTCCGCTTCTATGACCAGCGCATCCCGGCCGAGGTCTGCACCTGTGCCGGGTTGCGGCAGTGGCTGGCCACCCTGCCGGGCGCGCCGGGTGCGGTACTGCAGATGCAGGACTCCGATCTGCTGCGCCCGGGCGCCGATGCCAACGTCGAGCATCGGTTCCCGGACCATCTGCAGGCCGGCGCCCTGCGCCTGAAGCTCAGCTACACCCACGATCCGGGCACCGACGCCGACGGCCTCAGCGTGCACATTCCGCTCACGCAGCTGTTCGACGTGCCGGACGGCGTTGTCGAGTGGCTGGTACCCGGCCTGCGCACCGCGCTGCTGGAAGGCCTGATCCGCAGCCTGCCGCAGAAACTGCGGCGCTACTGCACCCCGGCCGCCGAGTACGCCAGCGCGCTCGCCGCCAGCCTGGACCCGGCGCAGGGCGCGCTGCTGCCGGCGCTGTGCACGCGCTTCCAGGCGATGACCGGCGTGCGCCTGCAGCCGCAGGACTTTGCGCCGGACAAGCTCGCGCCCCACCTGCGGCCGCGGCTGCTGCTCGAAGACGCCGAGGGCCGGATGATCGCCGAGGACGACGATCTGCCGCGCCTGCGCCAGCGCATGGGCGGCGCCACCCGCAGCGCGCTGGTGCAGACCGCGGGGCAGCACGAAGACACCGCGTGCTGGGTGCGCGACGGTCTGTCGGACTGGGACTTTGGCGCACTGCCCGAATCCGTGGTGCTGCCCGGCGGCGCGCGCAGCTATCCCGCGCTGGCGGCGCTGCCGGAGGGCGTGGGCCTGCGCCTGTTCGAGTCCGCCGCCGCCGCAGAGGCTGCGCACCGCGCCGGCAGCGCCGCGCTGCTGCTGCAAAGGCTGGACGACCGGGTGCGCGAGCTGCGCAAGGCGGTGGCCAGCCGCGCCGGGACTGCCCTGGTGGGCACGCCACACCGCGCCGAGACGCTGGCCCAGGCGCTGGCCAGCCGCGCGGCACAGGACGTGCTGCTGGTGCAGCCCCTGCGCACGCGCGCCGACTGGCAGCGCGCCTTCGAGGCACGCGGCGAGTTCAGCCGCTATGCGCTGGACCTGCTCGACGATCTGGTCCGCTGGCTGCAGCAGGCCGCCGCACTGCGCCGCCAGCTGCGCGAGCTGTCCGGGCGCTGGCCCGAAGCCACGGCCGACGCACAGGCTCAACTGGAGAGCCTGCTCGCACCCGGCTGCGTGGAGGCCATCCCCGACGAGGTCTGGCCGCGTATCGCGCTGTACCTCAAGGCGCTGGGCGTGCGCCTGCAACGCCTGCCGCACAAGCCGCAGCGGGATGCCGAGCTGTGCGCGCTGCTGCAGCCCCATCTTGCGCGCCTGCCGGGGCCGTTCCACCCCGCCCGCTGGGTGATGGAGGAATGGCGCATCGCCCTGTTTGCGCAGGAGCTGCGCGCGGTCGGCAGCCCCGGCGCAGGCCGTGTCGAGGCTTTGCTGGCCGGCTGAATTGCCGCACAATTGCGGCCCGCCGTGTCCGCAGGCACGGCCTTTTCCGCCCCCGCCACCGGCCCGTCCCGTGAACCGACCCCCGATCCCTGCACGCGAGCGCCTGATCATCGCGCTGGATGTGCCCAGCGCCGACGCCGCGCGCGCGCTGGTGACCCGCCTGGACGACGCCGGGCATTTCTACAAGATCGGCCTGGAGCTGCTGATGGCACCCGGCTTCTTCGAGCTGCTGGACTGGCTCAAGGCCCGGCAGAAGAAAGTGTTCGTGGATCTCAAATTCTTCGACATCCCGGAAACCGTCGCCCGCGCGGTGCGCAATCTGGCCGAGCGCGGCGCCGACTTCGCCACCGTGCACGGCAACCAGTCGATCATGGAGGCTGCGGCCGCGGCCAAGTCGGGCAGCCTCAGGGTGCTGGCCGTGACCGCGCTGACCAGCCTCGACCGCG
Organism: Gammaproteobacteria bacterium; assembly: GCA_046565985.1. Taxonomy (GTDB): domain Bacteria; phylum Pseudomonadota; class Gammaproteobacteria; order Nevskiales; family Nevskiaceae; genus Polycyclovorans. The sequence goes on along the minus strand of JBKHXN010000087.1, from coordinate 22,455 downwards.
GTGACCTCACCGATCTGGGCTTTGCCTGCGACGTGGGCGAGCTGGTGCTCTCGCGCGCGCGCCGCGCGCTCCAGGCCGGCTGCGACGGCGTGGTTTCGTCGGGGCTGGAGGTGGCACGCCTGCGCGCCGAGGCCCCGCGCGAGCTGATCTGCGTGACCCCCGGCATCCGCCCGGTGGAGAATCGCGTGGAGGCCGACCAGAAACGCATCATGACGCCGGCCGGCGCCATCCGCGCCGGGGCCGATTACCTGGTGGTGGGCCGCCCGATCCGCGACGCCGCCGACCCGCGCGCGCAGGCCCTGGCCCTGCACGACGAGATCGCCGATGCCCACGCCTGACAACGACCGCTTCCTGCGCGCCCTCAGGCGCCAGCCGGTGGACCGCACGCCGGTCTGGTTCATGCGCCAGGCCGGGCGCTATCTGCCGGAGTACCGCGCCAGCCGCGCCAAGGCCGGGGATTTCATGGCGCTGTGCCGCAATCCGGAACTCTGCTGCGAGGTCACCCTGCAGCCGCTGGTGCGCTTCGACCTGGACGCGGCGATCCTGTTTTCCGACATCCTCACCATCCCCGACGCCATGGGTCTGGGCCTGCACTTCGTCGAGGGCGAGGGGCCGCAGTTCGAGCGCCCGCTGCGCGACGCCGCCGCCATCGAGGCGCTGGCCGTGCCCGACCCCAACAGCGAACTGCGCTATGTGATGGACGCGGTCTCCACCATTCACCGCGCGCTGGCCGGCCGTGTGCCGCTGATCGGCTTCGCCGGCAGCCCGTGGACGCTCGCCACCTACATGGTGGAAGGCCGGAGCACGCGCGACTTCGCGCAGATCAAGAAAATGATGTTCGACGCGCCCGAGCTGCTCGACGCGCTCAACGCCAAGCTCGCCGCCAGCGTCAGCCTCTATCTGCAGGCGCAGATCGAACACGGCGCCGAGGCGGTGATGGTGTTTGACACCTGGGGCGGCGTGCTCGCCCCCGCCGACTACCTGCGATTCTCGCTGGAACCGATGGCGAAGATCGTCACCCACCTCAAGCGCGTGCACCCGCAGGTGCCGGTGATCCTGTTCACCAAGAACGGCGGCCAGCACCTGGAACTGATGGCCGAAACCGGCTGCGACGCCCTGGGCGTGGACTGGACCGCCGACCTCGCCACCGCGCGTGCGCGCGTGGGGGCGCAGGTGGCGCTGCAGGGCAACCTGGACCCGATCGCCCTGTTCGCCCGGCCCGCGCGCATCGAGGCGGCGGTGGCCAGCGTCCTGCAAAGTTATGGCCCGGGGCCGGGCCATGTCTTCAACCTGGGGCACGGCATCCTGCCCGGCACGCCGCCGGAACACGCGCAGGCCATGGTCGAAGCCGTGCGAAAATTGAGCCCGGCTTACCACGCGAGTCCGTAAGACTTCGGGAGGTGGACGATGCTGTCCTACTGGCTGCCCGCGCCGCTGATCGGCGTGCTCACGGTCAGCGTGATGTTCGTCGCGCTGATCTTCTGGTTCTGCGTGATGCTGCCCGGCGTGCTGCTGCGGCTGCTCCCCTGGGCGCCGCTGCGGAGTCTTGCCGGACGCTACTGCGTGGCGGTGGCACGGCGCTGGGTGGGAACCAACCAGCTGATCTTCCGCGCCCTGCACCCGATGGACTGGGAGATCGAGTTCAACGGCAGCCCCGACCCGCGCCGCAGCTATCTGCTGATCGGCAACCACCAGTCCTGGGCCGACATCCTGATCCTGTTCGACGTGTTCCACGGCCGCGTGCCGTTCCTGCGTTTCTTCCTCAAGTACGAACTGCTGTACGTGCCGATCATCGGCCTGGTGTGCTGGGCGATGGACTTCCCCTTCATGAAGCGCCACACGCGCGAGACCCTGGCCGCCAACCCGCAGCTGCGCAACGAAGACCTGGAAACCACGCGCCGCACCTGCGAGATCTACAGGACCCAGCCGGTGACCGTGGTGAATTTTCTCGAAGGCACGCGCTTCACCGAGGCCAAGCGCCAGGCCAAGGGCTCGCCGTTCAGGCATCTGCTGCGGCCCAAGTCGGCCGGCGTGGCCTTCACCCTGGAGGCGATGGGCGAGCAGTTCGCCGGCGTGCTGGACGTGACGCTGGCCTACCGCCCGCCGCGCGACAAATCCCTGCTCTGGAGCTGGCTGTGCGGCGAGCAGGACCAGGTGAGCCTGATCGTGGACCTGCTGCCCATCCCCGCCGACCTGCTGCAGGGGGATTACGACGGCGACCCGGCCTACCGCGCGCGGGTGCAGCGCTGGGTCAACACCATCTGGGAACGCAAGGACGAGCGCCTCAAGCGTCTGCGCGACCCGCAGCGGCACCCGGACGCACAGGCCGCGTCCCCTTACTGACACGCTGCGTCAGCGGCGCGGTGCCCTGCAGGGTGCTCAGGCTGTAATCGCGGATCAGGCCGATCAGCTCGTTGAAGTAGGCGGTTGCCGCCACGCCCGGCGTGGCCGCTGCGTGGAGCTCACACCACAGGCCCTCGGCCTGGATGCGCCGCGCGGCAATGTAGCCGCGTTCCAGATAGGGCTGGATGCTCCAGCGCGGCAGCGCCGCAATCCCGCGATTGCTGGCCACCAGCTGCAGGATCGCCACCGTCAGTTCCGCCGTGCGCCGGCGCGGGTGGATGCCGGCCGGCAGCAGCACGTGCTTGCAGACATCCAGCATGTCCTCCGGAACCGGGTAAGTGATCAGCAGGTGATCGGCGAAGTCGCCGGCCGCCAGCCACTCCCGCTCCGCCAGCGCGTGGCGCGTGGCCATCAGCGCCACGGTCTCGTAGCGGAACAGCGGCACGAAGACCGGGCCGGCGCGCGCCGGCGGCGGATCGTGGACGATCACCAGATCGGCCATGCCCGCCTCCAGCAGGTTCAGGGCGTCCTGCTGGAAGCCGGATACCAGGTCCATTTCCACCTCCGGCCAGCGCTCGCGGAAGGCGTCCATGGCCGGCATCAGCCAGTCGAAGCAGGTATGGCACTCCACGGCGATGCGCAGCTGTCCGGCCTGCCCCTGCACCAGCTGGCGCAGGCGCCGCTCGGCGTCCTCCACCAGCGGCAGGACCCGCCCCGCCAGCTCCAGCAGGCAACGACCCGCGGCGGTGAACTGCAGGGGCCGCAGCTCGCGCTCCAGCAGCGCCGTGTCGTATTCCGACTCCAGCAGCTTGAGCTGGTGCGACAGGGCCGACTGGGTCAGGTGCAGGCGCTCGGCCGCCCTCGACAGACTGCCCTGGTCGCGCAGGGCCTGGAGGGTGCGCAGATGCCGCAGTTCGAGCCGGGAGGACATGAATATTATTCAAATAAATCATGAAAATAATGAGTTTGAATAATACACGGACAAGCCGGATGCTGTGCGCCCTGATGATCTGACGCCTCTGGAGTCACTGCATGGTCCGCACCCACGTGCTCGGTTTTCCCCGTATCGGCCGCCACCGCGAGCTGAAATTTGCGCTCGAAGCCTACTGGGCCGGGCGCATCGATCAGGACGCGCTGCGCAGCACCGGCAGCGCGCTTCGTGCCGCGCACTGGCAGCTCCAGCGCGAGGCCGGGCTGGACTGGGTCTGCGTGGGCGATTTTGCCTGGTACGACCACGTCCACACCATCACCGCGCTCACTGGCAATCTCCCGGAGCGCTTCGGCGGCGGCCCGGCGGTGACACTGGACGATTACTTTGCCATGGCGCGCGGCACAGCCACGCAGCCGGCACTGGAAATGACCAAGTGGTTCGACACCAATTATCACTACCTGGTCCCGGAGTTCGGGCCCGAGACGCGCTTTCGCGGCAACCCGGAATGGCTGCTGCCGGAGGTGGACGAGGCCCTGGCCGCCGGCCATCCGGTCAAGGTCTGCCTGCTCGGCCCGGTCTCCTACCTGTGGCTGGGAAAATCCCCAACACCCGGCTTTGACCGGCTGAGCCTGCTGGGCCTGCTCATCAACGTGTACTGGCGCCTGCTGCAAGAGCTGGCGGCGCGCGGCGTGGAGTGGGTGCAGCTGGACGAGCCGATACTGGCGCTCGACCTGCCCGAGCCCTGGCTGCAGGCCTACGAGGGCAGCTACCGCGAACTCGCCAGCGCCGGACCCCGCCTGCTGCTCGCCAGCGGTTTTGGTGACGTCTCGATGCACCGCGAACGCCTGGAGCGCCTGCCGATCGCGGGCCTGCATCTGGACGCGGTGCGCGCGCCGGGGCAACTCCAGGCCTTTGCCGACTGGCCCGCAGACCGCGTGCTGTCGGTGGGCGTGGTGGACGGCCGCAACATCTGGCGCAATGACCTGGTCTCCAGCCTCGCGCTGCTGCACCCGCTGCACGCCGCCCGCGGCGAACAGCTCTGGATCGGCAGCAGCTGCTCGCTGCTGCACGTGCCGGTGGACCTGGAGTCCGAAACCCGGCTCCAGCCCGAACTGCGCTCGGGCCTCGCCTTTGCCCGGCAGAAAGCGGCGGAGATCGGCCTGCTGGGGCGTGCCCTCAGGCAGGGCGAGGCGGCGGTCTGGCGGGAGCTGGCCGCCAGCGCCCAACACCAGGCCGAACGCGCGCACTCGCCGCACCGCCGGATCCCCGCCGTCCGCCAGCGCTTGGCAGCGCTCAAGGCGGGCGACGCCGCACGCCATGCGCCTTATGCAGAACGCAGTGCCGCCCAGCACGCGCGGCTGGCGCTGCCGCTGCTGCCGACCACCACCATCGGCTCCTTCCCCCAAACCGCGGCGATTCGCGAAGCGCGCGCCCGTTTCAAGCGCGGCGAGCTCAGCGCGGCGGCGTACGAGCAGGCCATGCGCGACGAGATTGCCCACGCCGTGCGGATGCAGTCCGAGCTGGAGATCGACGTGCTCGTACACGGCGAAGCCGAGCGCAATGACATGGTCGAATACTTCGGCGAACAGCTGCAGGGTTATGCCTTCACCGCCAACGGCTGGGTGCAGAGCTATGGCAGCCGCTGCGTCAAACCGCCGCTGATCCACGGCGATGTCTGGCGTCCGGCGCCGATGACGGTGGCGTGGACCACCTACGCGCAGTCGCTCACCCCGCGCCCGCTCAAGGGCATGCTCACGGGTCCGGTGACGATGCTGCAATGGGCCTTCGTGCGCGACGACCTGCCGCGCTCGGAAGTCGCCCTGCAGATTGCCCTGGCCCTGCGCGACGAGGTGCAGGATCTGGAAGCGGCCGGGATCGGCGTGATCCAGATCGACGAACCGGCCTTCCGCGAAGGGCTGCCGCTGCGGCGCGCGGAACAGGCCGCCTACCTGGACTGGGCGGTGCGCGCCTTCCGCATCTGCAGCGCCGGGGTGCGTGACGAGACCCAGATCCATACCCACATGTGCTACAGCGAATTCGGCGACATCCTGCCCGCCATCGCGGCGCTGGACGCCGATGTGATCACCATCGAAACCTCACGCTCGAGCATGGAACTGCTGGACGCCTTTGCCGAGTTCGAGTACCCCAACGAGATCGGGCCGGGGATCTACGACATCCATTCGCCGCGCCGGCCCGGTGAAGCCGAGATGGAGCGCCTGCTGGAAAAGGCGCTGGCGGTGATTCCGGCCGAGCGGCTGTGGGTCAACCCGGACTGCGGCCTGAAGACCCGGCGCTGGGAAGAAGTGGAGCCGGCGCTACGCGCGATGATGGCCGTCGCCCGCCGGCTGCGAACGCGGCTGGAAACCGCCTCAGCCGGGCAACAGCGGCTTGCGCACCCGCAGCAGTCCGCGGTCCAGGCGGCGTAACAGGGGCAGGCTGAGCGCATAGATGAGCAGGCCCAGCAGCGGCGCCAGCAGCAGCCAGACCACCACGCCGTAGAGCCCCACCAGCCCGTAATCCAGCACGAACTGCCAGGGCCCGGCGTTGAAGCGGGCGACCAGGTCGGCCACCGAGAAGATCGGCACCGGATCGGCGCCGAACAGGCGCTCGCCGGCGCGGTAGAAGGGGATCAGCAGCAGCAGCTGCACCGGGTAGGCGGCGTAGTTGACCAGCTGGATCACCGGCTGGTTGAGCCGCAGCCAGACGGCCAGCAGCGCGCACAGCACGGTGGTGATGCCCAGCAGCGGAAAGATGCCGAGCGTGAGCCCCAGCGCCAGGGTCAGCGCCAGCTTGGCGGGCGTGACGCCCTGGCGCAGCTGGTCCCGCAAGGGGTTGATGAACCAGCGCCGCAGCCGGCTATCCGGCACGGCGGCGCAGCAGCAGGTCTTCGAACGTGGCGTCGGGCGGCAGGCGGTAGAGCTGGATCAGGGTATAGACCGCCATCGCCATGTTGCCGGTGAGCAGGACCGCCAGCAGCCAGCCCAGGCGCGCGCCCCAGCCGGTCTCCTTGTAGGCGATCCACAGCCAGAACCAGAGAAAGCCGAAATAGGCGTCGAGCAGGGTCGCCCAGAACCAGGCGTTGTAGCCCTCTGCGGGGCGCTGCAGCAGGTCCTGGATGGCGGGCACGATGCTGACCTGGGCAGTGGCCCAGGTCGAGACCGCGATCAGGCCCAGCAGCGCGGCGAACGCAAACAGGCTGACTCGGAGTTTCATCGCGCAGCTCCTTCTTCAGGCCGGACGGCGCAGGCTGATCTGCATCAGGTCGATGCTGCCGACGCGGAACCCGCATTCACAATAAGCCAGATAGTAGCGCCACATGCGCAGGAAGCGCTCGTCGAACTGGCGCACGATCTGCTCGCGCGCGGCGAGCACGTTGCGGTCCCAGTGGGCCAGCGTGTCGGCGTAGTCGCGGGCAAAGAAGCGGGCGTCCAGCGGCGTCAGGCCGGCCTTGGCGGCCAGATCCTGGAACAGTCCCGGCGGGCACAGCATGCCGCCGGGGAAGATGTATTTCTGGATGAAGTCGCGCTTGCTGCGGTACTGGTCGAAGATCGCCGGATTGATGGTGATGCCCTGGATGGCGGCGATGCCGCCCGGCTTGAGCGCGCGGTGGATGGCCCTGAAGTAGCCGGGCCAGTATTCCTCGCCCACCGCCTCGTACATCTCGATGGACACCACGCGGTCGTAGGTTCCGCTCACGTCGCGGTAGTCGCGCAGCTCGAAACTCACACGGTCGGCCACGCCGGCTTTTTCCGCGCGCAGACGCGCCTCGGCGAGCTGTTCCTGCGACAGGGTGATGGAATGCACGCGGCAGCCGGCGTGCTGCGCGGCGTAGATGGCAAAGCCGCCCCAGCCGGAGCCGATCTCGAGCACCGTGTGCTCGGGCCTGAGGTCCAGGCGCTCGAACATGAGCTTGAACTTGTTGAGCTGGGCGTCCTGCAGCGTCTCGTTGGGCTGGATGAACATGGCGCTGGAATAGGCCATGGTCTCGTCCAGCCACATCTTGTAGAACTCGTTGCCCAGGTCGTAGTGGTGCTGGATGTTCTCGCGCGCCATGCGCTTGGTGTTGGCGCGGCGCTTGTGGCCCAGCCAGCTGAGGAAGCGCCCCAGCGGGTTCTTCTCGAACGGGCCCTTGTAGTAGGGCTCGTTGAGGTACATCACCTGCAGCAGGCGGGCCAGGTCGGGGGAATCCCAGCAGCCTTCCAGGTAGGCCTCGCCGAAGCCCACTTCGCCATTGCGCAGCACGTGGCCGATCATGCGTGGGCTCTTGATGCGCAGCACGCCGTGCAGGTCCGGGCGCTCGGTGCCGGCAAAGTGCCGGGCCTCGCCGTTGGGCAGGATCACGTCCAGGCTGCCCACGCGCACGCCCTTGAGCATGTACAGCAGCACGCGCAGGCCCCAGGACAGGCTGCCGCCGGCGGACGCGGCCGGATAGTCGGGCGAGAAGCCGTCGCGCCCCATGACGCGGTCGAGCTTGCCCTGGTTGTCGGATTCCTGTTCCTTGCTCATCACGTTGTCTCGACTGTGGGCGGCGCAGGCTTGCGGTGGAACCGCGCGCCTCGCAGCCAGATTTTCAATGCCTCCCAGTGGATGCCCGCCACCACCTTGAGGGTCATCCAGGGCATGAGCAGGACGGCTTTCACGATGCGCGCGTCGGTCAGCGGCTGCCGCTCCGCGGCCAGCGTGGCGTCCAGTACCGGCACCCCCTCGCGCGTCTCGTGGATCAGCACCCGCAGGCGTTCACCCGGGGGCGTGAGCCGGAACTGGTATTGCCCCACCAGGTCCAGGAACGGCGAAACGTGAAAGCATTTTTCCTTTACATGCACCTGCTCATACGCAAATGGGCCTCCGGCGGATGCCAACAGGTAGCTGTGCCGCTCGCCAAAAGTGTTACGTACCTCCACGATCACCGCCCGGGTCTGGCCCTGGACGTCCTCGCAGTACCACAGGCTGATGGGGTTGAACGACCAGCCGAGCACGCGCGGCAGGGTCAGCAGGCGGATGCGCCCGCCGCCCAGGTCCAGCCCGGCCCCGGCCAGCTGCCGGGTGGCCCAGGCGCGCAGGCCGCTGCCGTCGCCGTAATCGCGCACGCGCAGGCTCAGCAGGTTGAAGCGGTTGCAGGAAAAGAAGCGGAACCGGGCGTGCAGGGCGTCCAACCGGTCAATATCCACCAGCAGGTAGAAGACCCGGTACACGAAGCGGTACAGGGGCGCGGTGAGACGCCGGTGCATGACCCGGGCCGGGTAAAGGGCAGCCGCATCGCTCACGCGCAAGGCCTCTCGACAGGCGGCCGTCCCTGGCCGGGTGGGCACGCTGAATGCCACACGGGGACGGCCATTGTGCCTAAATCCCGCTGGCCCAGGCGGGCAGGCAGGCCGGGTCCAGCCCGCGCACGGCGCGCAGGCCGGACTTGAGACCGTCCTCGTGGAAGCCGTAGCCGCACCAGGCGCCGGCCCACCACAGGCCGCCCCGGCCCTGGATGCCGGCGATACGGGCGTGGGTCATCGCCGAATCAGCGCCGTAGTGGGGGTGGTGGTACACGGTGTCGTAGATCACCCGCTCGGGCGGCACCGGCCGCGTCGGGTTGAGGGTGACGATGTACTGCACCGGGCCGGGGATGCCCTGCAGCAGGTTCATCCAGTAGCTGCCGGAAATGCGCTGGTCGTGGATCTCGTCGCGGGCGTGGGTGTAGTTCCAGCTCGCCCAGGCGGCCTTGCGGCGCGGCAGGAACGAGGGATCCGTATGCAGCACGCAGCGGCTCTCGTTGTAGGGGATGCCGCCAAGCACCTGCGCCTCCTCGGCGCTGGCGTCGGCGAGCAGCGCCAGGGCCTGGTCGCTGTGGGTGGCGCAGACGGCGCGGTCGAAGCGCTCCTCGCCCTGCGCGGTGCCCAGCACCACCTGCCCGCCCTCACGGCGGATGGCGTGCACCGCCGCGTTCAGGCGCAGCGCACCACGGTACTCGGCCAGGATCTTCCGCACGTAGCTGTGACTGCCGCCGATCACCGTGCGCCACTGCGGCTGGTCCATCGTGGTGAACAGCCCGTGCGAGTCGAAGAAGCGCATGAAATCGGCCGCCGGATACTCCGCCGCCTGCTGTGGCGAACAGCTCCAGATCATCCCGGCCATGGGCAGCAGGTAGCGGCTGCGCAGCGCCTGGCTGTAGCCCTCACGGTCCAGGAATGCCCCCAGCGATCCGTCGGGCAGCTCGCCACTGCGCAGCAGCGCGTTGCAGCGGCGGTTGAGCCGCAGGATGTCGAGCAGCATGCGCAGGTGCGAGTAGCGGAACAGGTTGGCCGGCTGGGCGAAGACACTGAGCAGGTTGTCGCTGCCCTTCCATTCATAGCGGCCCTCGCCCAGCGAGACGGCAAACGACATCTGGGTGGGGCGGGTCTGCACGTCCAGCTCGGCGAACAGCGCGCTCAGGTTGGGGTAGTTGAGGCCGTTGTAGACGATCCAGCCGGTATCCACCGGCACCGTCGCCTCCCCGGCCGGCACGGCGATGGTGTTGGTGTGGCCGCCCACACGGCCATCCTGCTCGAACAGCGTGACCTCATGCTGGTGCGAGAGATAGCGGGCGGCGGCAAGACCGGAGATGCCGGAACCGATGACGGCGATTTTCATGGTGGGTGCGAATCAGGGCTGCGCGCGGCAGCGGTGAGCGGAACGAATGGGCAACGCGCCCCCTATACGCAGCCCCGGCCCACGGGGATGCAACAGGGCTAGCGTGACAGCAGCGGCTCCAGCACCGGCCAGACCGCCTCCAGCATCCGCGGCTGGGCCTCGGCGGTGGGGTGGATGCCGTCGGGCTGGAACCAGCGCTCGTCGGTGGCGATGGCGGCGAGGAAGAACGGCACCAGCGTCACCTCCTGCTCGCGTGCCACGCGGGCAAAGCTCTGCTGGAAATCCTGGGCGTAGGCGGGCCCGTAGTTGGCCGGAATCCGCATCTCGAACAGCACCGGCTCGGCCCCGGCGGCGCGGCTCATCTGCACCATGCGGCTGAGGTTGTCGCGCATTTTCTGCGGCGGCTGGGCGCGCAGCCCGTCGTTGCCGCCCAGTTCCAGCAGAACCAAACGCGGGGCATGGCGGTCTAGCAGGGCAGGCAGCCGGGACAGCCCGCCCGCCGTGGTCTCGCCGCTGACGCTGGCGTTGACCACGCGGTGCGGATAGCCTCGGTCGTCCAGCCGCGTGGCCAGCAGACTCACCCAGCCCGACTGCCGGGGGATGCCGTAGGCCGCGGACAGGCTGTCTCCCACCACCAGGATCACCGGGGCCGGCGCGGCCGGCTCGGCACGGGCCAGCCCGGCCACGAGGATCCAGCAGCACACCAGGAAGATCCGCATCATGAGTGTCGTCAGTGCCAGGGAAGTACGCAAGGAGGTTATCAGCGGCGGTCAGCCCCTGCCCATTCTCATGGGCGTGGATCTGCAGGTCGCGGCCGGTGAGACCGTGGCCATCGTCGGCAGTTCCGGCTCGGGCAAGAGCACCCTGCTGTCGCTCTTGGCCGGACTCGACAGCGCCAGCAGCGGCGAGATCAGCCTCGACGGCGTGGGCCTGCACACGCTGGACGAGGACGCCCGCGCCCGCCTGCGCGCCGGGCGCATCGGCTTTGTCTTCCAGTCCTTCCAGCTGCTGGCCGGCTTCACCGCGCTGGAGAACGTGATGCTGCCGGTGGAACTGGCCGGCCACCGTGACGCGCGCGAGCGGGCCGGCGCCGCCCTCACGCAGGTCGGACTGGGCGAGCGCCTCGCCCACTACCCGCGCCAGCTCTCCGGCGGCGAGCAGCAGCGCGTGGCGCTGGCCCGCGCCTTTGCCGGAGAACCGCGCATCCTGTTTGCCGACGAACCCACCGGCAATCTCGACACCACCACCGGCGCGCGCATCATCGACCTGATGTTCGAACTCAACCGCAGCCGCGGCGCCACCCTGATCCTGGTCACCCATGACGAGCGCCTGGCCACACGCTGCCAGCGCGTGCTGACCCTGCGCGAAGGCCGCCTGCATGGCTGAGCCCGCCGCTGCGCTGCTGCCGTTTGCCCTGCGCCGCCTGCGCCGCGGCTGGCGTTCCGGCGAGCTGCTGATCCTGGCCGCGGCCATCGCCGTGGCGGTGGCCAGCCACAGCGCGGTGACGCTGTTCGGCGCCCGCGTCTCCGCCGCGCTGGCGCAGCAGACCGGCGACACGCTGGGCGCCGATCTGATCTATTCCAGCCGCCAGCCGCTGCCCGCCGACTGGCTGGCGCAGCTGGATGCCCGCGGCCTGCGCGGCGTGGACGTGGTGCAGTTTCCCAGCGTGGTGTTCAGCGATGAGCGCAGCGCGCTGGCCTCGATCAAGGCGGTAGCGGCGGGCTTCCCCCTGCGCGGCCGCGTGCTGCTGGCGGACCAGCCCTTCGGCCCCACGCGGGCGGCCGACGGCATCCCCGCCCCCGGCGAGGCCTGGGCCGACCAGCGCCTGCTGCAGGAACTGGGCCTGGACGCGCTGGGCGGCACGCTGCAGGCCGGTGCGCTGCAACTGCGACTGCGCGCGCTGGTGGCGGAAGAACCTGGCCGCGGCGCCGGCTTTGCCGACCTGGCGCCGCGCCTGCTGATCAACCTCGCCGACCTGCCGGCCAGCGGCCTGGTGGGCGAGGGCTCGCGCGCGCAGTACGCGTATCTGGTCACCGGCAGCGCCGCGCAGCTGGCCGGGCTGCAGGACCTGGACCCACCCCACGGCGTGCGCCGCATCGCGCCGCAGGACGCACGCCCGGAACTGCAGACGGCCCTGCGCCGGGCCGGAGAATTTCTCGGTATCGCGCGGCTGGCGGCGGCGCTGCTGGCCGCCGCGGCCATCGCGCTGTGCGCCTGGCAGTACGCCCTGAGCCTGCGCGACGAGGTGGCGCTGCTCAAATGCCTGGGCGCCCAGAGCGGGTTCATCCTGCGCGGCCTGCTGCTCAGCCTGCTGCTGCTGGGCGCGCTCGGCGGGCTGCTCGGCATCGCGGTCGGCTATGCGGGGCAGGCGGTGATCGCCGCGCTGCTGGCCGAGCTGATGCAGATCGGCCTGCCGCCGGCGCCGCTGCTGCCGCTGGCCGGGGCGCTGGGCCTGGCTCTGCTGCTGGTGCTGGGCTTTGCCGCGCCGCCGCTGCTGCAGGCGCGTGCCACGCCGCCGGTCCGCGTATTCCAGCGCGCCGAAAACGGCGGACACAGCCGCGGCGGAATGCTGATCGCCGTCCTCGCCGTGGGCCTGCTGCTGTGGTGGCAGACCGACAGCCTGCAGGCCGCCGGGCGGGTGCTGGGCGGCGCCGCTGCGGTACTGGTGGTGCTGGCCCTGCTGGGCGGGCTGCTGCTGCGCCTGCTGGCGCCGCTGCGCAACGCCGGCGGCATGGCCTGGCGCTTCGGCCTGGGCAACATCGCGCGGCGCCGCGGCCAGACCGTGGGCCAGGTGGCGGCGCTGGGGCTGGCCCTGCTGGCCCTGCTGCTGGTCACGGTGGTACGCCAGGACCTGCTCGACAGCTGGCGCAAGCGCCTGCCGGCCGAGACGCCCAACCAGTTCCTCATCAATGTGCAGCCCGAGCAGGTGCAGCCGCTGCAGGCCTTCTTTGCCGCGCGCGGGTTCGCCGCGCCGCGCCTGTGGCCCATGGCGCGCGGGCGGCTGACCGCGCTCAACGGCCAGCCGGTGAGCGCCGACACCTTCGACGACCCGGAGACCCAGCGCTGGATCAACCGCGACTTCAACCTCTCCTGGACCGACACCCTGGGGGCTGACAACCGCATCCTCGAAGGAGACTGGTGGGGCGCCGCCGGGCGCGGCCAGCCCTGGCTCTCGGCCGATACCTACGCGGTGGAGCGCCTGGACCTGAAACTGGGCGACACGCTGAGCCTGGACTTTGCCGGCCAGAACGTGACCCTGCGCGTGACCAACACGCGCGAGGTGGACTGGGACAGCTTCCAGCCCAACTTCTTCCTGCTGGCGCCGCCCGGAGTCCTCGACGGCCAGGTCCCCACCCAGTGGCTCACCAGTTTCTACCTGGCGCCGGACCAGCGCGGCCTGCTGCGCGAGCTGGTGCAGGCTTTCCCCAACATCACCGCGCTGGATCTCGACGCGATCATGCAGCAGGTGCGCGGCATCATGGACCGCATCGTGCGGGCGGTGGAATTCATCTTCCTGTTCACCCTGGCGGCCGGGCTCATGGTGCTGCTCGCCGCGATCGAGGGCACCCGTGCCGAGCGCGTGCGTGAGACCGCCCTGCTGCGCGCGCTGGGGGCCCCGCGCGGCGTGATCCGCGCCGGCCTGCTCACCGAGTACGCGGTGCTCGGCGCCGTGGCCGGCGGGGTGGCGGCGCTGGCGGCGCAGGGCATCGCCTGGGTGCTGGCGGTGCAGGTGTTCCAGATCCCCTACGGACCGCGACCGCTGCTGTGGTTGGCCGGCGCCGGGGGCGGTGCGCTGCTGGTGGCGGGCCTGGGCTACGTGGCGCTGCGCGGGGTGCTGGGCACGCCGCCGGCGCGGGTGCTGCAGGAGGCGGCTTGAGCGCCCCGGCGCAAAGCGCTACACTCCGCGCCCTTTTTATCCAGCTGGTCTCAGTCCGAGCGCTGTCATGAAACGCACCTACCAACCCAAGAAGCTTCGCCGCGCCCGTACCCACGGTTTCCGCGCCCGCATGGCCACCAAGGGCGGCCGCGCGGTCATTGCCCGCCGTCGTGCCAAGGGCCGCAAGCGCCTCGCGCTCTGAGGCTGATCCCATGGCGCGCTTGCTGCGGCGCGCCCGCCTGCTCAAGCCGGGCGATTTCGAGTCCACCTTCAAAAGCGGCAGCCGGCTGAGCGAAAAATGGCTGACCGCGGTGGTCGCCGCCAACCCCCTTGGCCACCCCCGACTGGGCCTGGCGGTGGCCAAGAAATCGGTCAGGCTCGCCACCGCACGCAACCGCATCAAGCGCTGCATCCGCGAGAGTTTCCGCGCCCGGCAGCCGCGCCTGGCCGGGGTGGACATCGTCATCCTCACCCGCTCAGGCTGTGCCGATATCCCCAACGCCGAGCTGCGCGACTGCCTAGACCGTCTCTGGAACCGGATCCACGCCCGATGCGCACCCTCCTCCTCAGCCTGATCCGCGCCTACCAGCGGTTCCTGAGTCCGCTGCTGGGGCCGCGCTGCCGCTTCTATCCCAGCTGCTCCCATTACGCCGCCGAAGCATTGCAGACCCACGGTGTGGTAAAAGGCGGCTGGCTCGCGGCACGGCGCCTCTGCCGTTGCCACCCTCTCAACCCCGGCGGACTGGACCCGGTACCGCCCGCTTCCGCGCCCCTGCGCCCAGAAAAGCCCTGAAATGGAAAACCGTCGCTTTATCCTGATCGCCCTGCTGGGTGTCGTGCTGTTCTTCATGTACCAGGCCTGGCAGCGGGATTACGCCAGCACCGGGCCGGTGCAGGCCACAGCGCCCGCCGCCGCGCCCACGGCCAGCGCCGTCACCGGCGAGGACGAGGCCCCGGTGGCCCGCCTGCCCGGCAGCGTGGCCGCCGCCGAGGCCGCGCCCGACAGCAGCGGTGAACGCATCCGCGTGGAAACCGACCGGCTGGTGGCCGAGATCAGCCTGCTGGGCGGCGAGCTGCGCCGGCTCGACCTCAAGGACTACCCGGTCTCCAAGGATCAGCCGGATCAGCCGCTGGCGCTGCTGGACGACCGCAACGGCCGCCTGTTCGTGCTGCAGAGCGGGCTCGCCGGCACCCAGGACGCGCTGGTCACGCACAAGACCGCCTTCAGCGCCGAGGCCGGCAGCTACCGGCTCGCCGAGGGCGCCGACACGCTGAGCGTGACCCTGCGCGCGACCGACCCGCGCGGCTTCCAGGTGGACAAGACCTACACCTTCAAGCGCGACAGCTACGAGATCGAGCTGGCGCACACCCTGCGCAACACTGGTACCGAGCCGCTGGTGGCCAGCCCCTACGCGCGCTTCGTGCGCAATGTCTTCAAGGCCGGGGACGAGCCGCCGTTCGTCGCCACCTTCATGGGCGTGGGCTTCTACGAGCAGAAGGACGGCGGCGGCTACCGCTTCCGCAAGACCTCGCTGGACGACCTGGACGACGAACCCTTCGAGCGCACCCAGACCGGCGGCTGGATCGGCCTGCTGCAGCACTACTTCGTCACCGCCATCCTGCCCGCCGCCGAGGACGAGAACCGCTTTGCCGCCCGCCCCAGCGCCGGGCAGGGCTACCTGGCGCAGTACGTGGGCCCGGCGCAGGCCGTGGCACCGGGCGCCGAACAGCGCTTCGTCACCCCCGTGTTTGCCGGGCCCAAGCTGCAGGACGTGCTGGGCGACCTGGCGCCGGGTCTGGAACTGACGGTGGACTACGGCATCCTCACGCCCATCTCCGAGCCGCTGTTCTGGCTGCTGGCCAAGTTCTACCTGCTCACCGGCAACTGGGGCTTTGCCATCATCCTGCTGACGCTGGCGGTCAAGGGCCTGATGTACAAGCTCTCGGAAGCGCAATACCGCTCCATGGCCAAGATGAAGAAGTTTGCGCCGCGCATCCAGGACATCAAGGAACGCTTCGGCGACGACCGCGAAAAGCTGCAGAAGGCGATGATGGACCTCTACAAGAAAGAGGGCTTCAACCCGCTGGCCGGCTGCTGGCCGTTGCTGGTGCAGTTCCCGGTGTTCATCGCCCTGTACTGGGTGCTGCTGGAATCCGTGGAGCTGCGCCAGGCGCCGTTCCTGCTGTGGCTCAATGACCTCTCCAGCCCCGATCCCTACTTCGTGCTGCCGGTGCTGTTCGGCATCTCCATGTTCGCGCAGCAGAAGCTCTCCGGGCAGCAGATGATGGACCCGATGCAGCAGCGCATCATGAACATCATGCCGATCATGCTCACCGCCTTCTTCGCCTTCTTCCAGTCCGGCCTGGTGCTGTACTGGCTGGTGTCCAACCTGGTGGGCATCAGCCAGCAGTGGTACATCACCCGCAAGCTGGAGAACGAGGCCCAGGCCCCGGTGCGCGTCAAGCGCTGAGCGCATGAATGACACCATCGCCGCCGTCGCCACTGCGCCCGGGCGCGGCGCGGTGGGCGTGGTGCGGCTCTCCGGCCCCGGTGCGTTCGACATCGCGCGGCAGCTCACCGGCACGGCGCTGCCGCCGCCACGCCAGGCCGCGCTGCGGCACCTGCACGGCACCGACGGCGGCGTGCTCGATACCGGCCTGGTGCTGGTCTTCCCCGCGCCGCGCTCCTTCACCGGCGAGGACGTGGTGGAACTCCAGGGCCACGGCGGCCCGGTGGTGCTGGAGGCGCTGCTCGCCGCCGCCTGCGCGCTGGGCGCACGCCGCGCGCGGGCCGGTGAATTCTCCGAGCGCGCCTTCCTCAACGGCCGGCTCGACCTGGCCCAGGCCGAGGCCATCGCCGATCTCATCAACGCCGGGTCCGCCGCCGCTGCGCGCGCCGCCGCGCGCTCGCTCGACGGCCTGTTCTCCGCCCAGGTCAATGCCCTGGCCGAGGGCCTGATCGCCGCGCGCGTGTTCATCGAGGGCGCGCTGGATTTCTCCGACGAGGACATCAACTGGCTGGCCGACGCCCAGCTCGTCACCCGCCTCGACGCACTGGAGGAACAACTGGCCGCACTGCTCGCCGCCGCGCGCCGCGGCCAGCGCCTGCAGCAGGGCCTGAGCGTGGCGCTCACCGGCAGCCCCAACGTGGGCAAGTCCACCCTGCTCAACCGCCTGGCCGGCAGCGATCGCGCCATCGTCACCGACATCCCCGGCACCACCCGCGACGTGCTGCGCGAGACCCTGGACCTCGACGGCCTGCCGCTCACGCTGCTCGACACCGCCGGCCTGCGCGAGAGCGGCGACGTGGTGGAGCAGGAAGGCATCCGCCGTGCCTGGGCCGCCCTGCAGCAGGCCGAGCTGATCCTGTTCCTGGTGGACGACCGCAGCGGCCCCACGCCCGCGGATCAGGCCCTGCTCGCGCGCCTGCCCACCGGCAGCCCGGTGCGCGTGATCCGCAACAAGTGTGACCTGAGCGGCGCCGCGCCCGCGCGCCTGGAGGCCGATGGCCGCGTCGAGCTGCGCCTGTGCGCCGCCAGCGGCGCCGGCATCGAACTGCTGGTGCAGGAGATCAAGACCCTCGCCGGCCTCGGCGCGGCGGAAACCGAGACCGCCTTCTCCGCCCGCAGCCGCCACGTGGACGCCCTGGTCCGCACCCAGACCCACCTGCGCGCCACGCGCGAGCACCTGCACCACGCCCAACTGCCCGAGCTGGCCGCCGAAGAACTGCGCCAGGCCCACGAGGCGCTCGGCGAGATCACCGGCCGCTTCAGCCCGGATGACCTGCTGGGGCGGATCTTTGCCAGTTTCTGTATCGGCAAGTAGCCCGCCGGTCCGTCCAATCGGCCAACCGACGTCCACTGTCGTCAGGCGGGTTAGACTTTGATCAAGAATCCAAGAATGACCGGCCTTGCGCCAACTTCATCCGGCAGACCATCAGGCCAGGTACTTCACCCATGCGGCCATTAAGTACCCCTTGATGATTGAAGCCCCCGAAGCTGAGCGAATCATTTGAAATTTCCAAAGGGTTGTCATTCATGACCATGGACCCTGCTCGGCATTTCTGAGCAGGCGGGAAAAACTGGATCATATGTGCTTATCCGAACTTTTAAGCCGCGCTTAATAGTTGGGAGAGGATGGGGCATGACCGACAAACGAATCATCATCATCGCCGGTCCCAATGGAGCCGGAAAGACCACATTTGCCCGCGAGTTCTTGCCCCACGAGGCGGGCTGCCCGGTCTTTATCAACGCTGACCTGATCGCGGCGGGGCTTTCGCCATTTGCACCCGAGGTGGTGGCCATCAAGGCGGGGCGGCTGATGCTGGAAGAAATAGCAGAGCATGAGTCCCGCGGCGAGAGCTTTGCATTTGAAACGACACTGTCCGGCACGGGGTATGCGCGGAGCATTCCGCGCTGGCGTGCGGCGGGGTATCACGTAACGCTGATCTTTCTATCGCTGCCAACCGCCGATGCGGCGATGGATCGGGTTGCCGAGCGTGTCCGGCAGGGCGGGCATTCCGTACCGCCGCATGTGATCCGACGGCGGTTCGATGCAGGCCGCAGGAATTTCATCCAGCTTTATCGTGATTTGGTGGATGATTGGGCAGAGTACGATAATTTTGGCGACGAGCCGAAAATCATTGATTGGAAAGGCAAGCCATGAATACGAAACGCATCACGGAATCGAGCAATCCTGTACTGGCGGGGTCACTGCCCGCACTGAAGCGCGCATCTGCACGCGCAAAAATGCTAGCCGCACAGACTGGAACACGACTGATCGTGGCTCCAAAAGCGGCTTCAGTTGTTGGCCCCAAAGACTCCAAGACAATCAAACAGTGAGCCGCTCCCCTTCTGAAGGATGGAGGATGCAGTCAGGATTTGTTGGGTGTGGGTTGCCCGTTAGAGGGACGCGCGCTGACCACAACAGATTTGCCCTGCCTGAACGGCGCGCGTATGCCCTCGATGGCCGATGAACTGGCAACGGAGCGAAATACGGCACGATCACGCTCAATGGGATCGCGCAAATACGGGTTGGTGCTGGGGAGTTTGAGTCCCATGACGGAATTATATCGGCAGCAATCCGGAAGCGGCTTGGCGACCAAGGGCAGGCCCTTCACGAACCCTCAATCCCGGCGGGCACCGAGCATGTACCTTGGCTGCTTTATGGGTTAGCAGCCATGCCGAGCATCGCCGCCGACGCCGTTCTCCTGCTGCACGCGGGATTCGTGCTGTGGGTGGTGCTGGGCGGGCTGGCGGTGCTGTGGCGGCGGTGGCTGGCGGGGCTGCACCTGCCGGCGCTGGCCTGGGGGCTGTGGATCGAGCTCAGTCACGGCATCTGCCCGCTCACCCCGCTGGAAAACCAGCTGCGCCTGGCGGCGGGGCAGGCCGGGTACGAGGGCAGCTTCGTGGCGCAGTACCTGTTGCCGCTGCTGTACCCGCCGGGGCTGACGCCGGGCCTGCAGTGGACCCTGGCGGCGGCGCTGGCCGGCTTCAATCTGCTGGTCTATGGCGCGGTGCTGTGGCGGACACGGCGGCTTTGATTTTTGCCGGGGGCTCGCCGATGCTGCGCGTCCGCCCCCGGCCCACCACCCCATGACCCCGGCTTACCAGTTCTGCCCCCGCTGTGCCCGCCCGCTGGCCCCCGGCCGGCATGGCGAGCGCGAGCGCCTGGCCTGCCCCGACGCGGTCTGCGGCTTCGTGCACTGGGACAACCCGGTGCCGGTGGTGGCGGCCATCGTCGAGCACGAGGGGCAGGTGATCCTGGCGCGCAACGTGGCCTGGCCGGCGTCGTTCTACGCGCTGATCACCGGCTTTCTGGAGCGGGGCGAATCGCCCGAGGCCGGGGTCCAGCGCGAGGTGCACGAGGAGCTGGGCCTGGAGCCGCAGGGCGCGCACTTCGTGGGGGTGTACGAGTTCACGCGCATGAACCAGCTCATCATCGCCTACCACGTGCCCGCCACCGGTACGGTGCGGCTCAACGAGGAGCTGGCGGATTGGAAGCACGTGCCGCCGGAGCGCATCCGCTACTGGCCGGCCGGCACCGGCTACGCCCTGCGTGACTGGCTGCGCGCCCGCGGGCATGATCCGCAGCCGATGGAGCTGCCAGGCAAATCTGGATAGTGGGGCGCCTCAAAAATTGTGACGCAGGATTAGGTTCAGATCGGTTGTTGTAATTTCTTGAAAATTAATTTGTCCACGGCAGCCTTATCTTTAATCCAGTGGATTTGATAATTTTTCATAAACCAAACTTCCAAGAGATTTAGAAATCAATTTCTGCATATCGGACTTGCTCATATAATCTGAAAAAAGTTTTTCATTTAAGTCTATCCTTTCGATGAAAAGTGATTCCAAGACCTGCTGAAATATCAGTTGAAATTTGTCGAGCGAGTTAACTTGGGCGGCTATTTGTAACGTTTCGTTCTGGCTGGCTGCCTCAGCAATCTGATCGAAGAACAATTGATCTGCATCATTGAGTTCGCCGCCAAAACGCTCATTGATGACGTCGATCAGCCGCGACAGCGGCACGTGATCCTCCCGCATCATCCCGGACCCCACTTCGCGCGGCCCATCCAGAGGTTTGGCATAACCCTCGTTAAGTCTGATGGAGCCCTCACTAATTTTCTGCAACCGGTAGTAGTCGAGTTCGACCTCCTCGTCGAACTGGTAGCCCGGCCCATTCTTGCGCTTGGGCAGCTTCAGCGCGAGGTGGCGCAGATAGGTGAACAGCTTCTCCAGATCGCTGTCCTGATAGGGGATCACTTGGCTCAGGAAGCTGTAGAGATTGCGGAAGGCCTGTAGCTTGCCTCGCCATAGTTCCGCTTCCTCTTCCTCCGAGTTCTGCATCTGCACGAAGCGCGCGACCGCCTGATCCAGAATGGCATTCATGGTCTTGTGATCACCGGGGCTCTGCCGGCGCTTCGGCGCAAAGAATACGCGCGCGAACTCGGCCACCTCGGTTTGCAGGTAAATGCCTGAGGCATCGAGCTCGGCCTTCACCTCATAGAGCTTGTCGGGATCGACCTGCTCGCCCATCACCGAGCCCTCGTAGTACTGGCGGAAGGCCTCCTGGATTTCGGCCGGGTCATTGACGAAATCCAGTACGAAGGTGTCGTCCTTGAGCGGGTGGGTACGGTTCAGGCGCGACAGCGTCTGCACGGCCTGAATGCCCGCCAAGCGCTTGTCCACGTACATGGTGTGTAGCAGCGGCTGGTCGAAGCCGGTCTGGTATTTCTCGGCCACCAGCAGCACGCGGAATTCCGGCTTGGCGAAGGTTTCGGGCAGCTCCTTTTCCTTGAGGCCGCCATTCATTTCGACCTCGGTGTAGGACTTCTCGGGGATCTTGTCGTCTTCCACCGTGCCCGAGAATGCCACCAGGCTCTTGATCGGGTAGCCCTTCTCCTGGATGTAGCGATCAAACTCCTGTTTGTAGCGCACCGCCTCCAGCCGCGAGCCGGTAACCACCATCGCCTTGGCGTGGCCGCCGATCTTGTGCCGCGTGAAGTGTTGGAAATGCTCGATCATCACCTCGGTCTTCTGGCCGATGTTGTGCGGGTGCAGGCGCATGAAACGTGCCAACGCCTTGGCAGCCTTCTTGCGCTCGACGTTGGGATCGTCCTCGGCCTTCTTGATTAGCTTGTAGTAGGTCTTGTAAGTGACGTAGCTCTTCAGCACGTCCTCAATGAAGCCTTCCTCGATGGCCTGGCGCATGGTGTAGCGGTGGAAGGGCTCGCCGCCCCGGCCAAATATCGCCAGCGTCTTGTGTTTGGGCGTGGCGGTAAAGGCGAAGAAACTCATGTTCGGTTGCTGGCCGCGCTTGGCCATGGAACGGAACAGGCGCTCCAGCTCCACTTCGCCTTCCTCCTCGGCCATCTCCTGCGCCTTGCGGCGCAGTTCCGCGCCGCCCAGCACACCCTTGAGCTCCGTCGCGGTCTCGCCGGATTGCGAGCTGTGCGCCTCGTCGATGATCACCGCGTACCGGCGCGTGGGCAGGTGGCTCTTGCCGCCTTCGCTGCGCTCCTCGCTGAGCTTGGCTAGTTGCCCGGACACGAACGGAAATTTCTGCAGCGTGGTGATGATGATCGGCACGCCAGCTTCCAGCGCCTCCGCGAGCTGGCGCGAATCCTCGTCGATCTTCTGCACCACGCCTTGGCGGTGGTCGAACTGGTAGATGGTGTTCTGCAACTGGCGGTCGAGCACCACGCGGTCGGTGATGACCACTACGCTGTCGAACAGCCGCTCGTCACGTTCGTTGTGCAGGCTGGAAAGGCGATGCGCCAGCCAGGCAATGGTGTTGCTCTTGCCGCTGCCGGCCGAATGTTCGACGAGGTAGTTATGCCCCACACCCTCGCTGGCAGCAGCCGCCACCATCCGGCGCACGGCCTGCAACTGGTGATAGCGCGGAAAGATCAGGCTTTCCTTGCGCACCTTCTTGCCGTCGTCGGTGGTCTTCTCTTCCACATCCAGATGCAGGAAGCGGGCAAGCAGGTCGAGCAGACTGTCGCGCTGCAGCACCTCTTCCCACAGGTACGCCGTCTTGTAATTGCGGCCGTCGCGGTCGGGTGGGTTGCCGGCGCCGCCGTCCATGCCGCGATTGAAGGGCAAAAAGTAGGTGGGCGAACCGGCCAGGCGCGTGGCCATGTGCGCCTCTTCCGTATCCACCGCGAAATGCACTAGGGTGCGCTTGG
>JBKHXN010000086.1:0-3828 GCA_046565985.1 Gammaproteobacteria bacterium | reverse complement strand
ACCGCCGGGCTTGCAGACAAATGTGGTGGGCTGTCAGGGACTCGAACCCCGAA
This sequence comes from Gammaproteobacteria bacterium, assembly GCA_046565985.1. Taxonomy (GTDB): domain Bacteria; phylum Pseudomonadota; class Gammaproteobacteria; order Nevskiales; family Nevskiaceae; genus Polycyclovorans. The sequence goes on along the minus strand of JBKHXN010000086.1, from coordinate 3,775 downwards.
CCTACTGATTAAGAGTCAGCTGCTCTACCATTGAGCTAACAGCCCGCTTCTGATTCCGACTGGCGGTTGAAAATTGGGGTGACCGACGGGGCTCGAACCCGCGACAACCAGAATCACAATCTGGGACTCTACCAACTGAGCTACGGCCACCGTCAAGGGCGCGAATCATAGCAAAACTTGCGCAGGGTCAACACCGCCCGGCGCGCTTTTCCCACGCCGCCCGCCACCGGGGGAGCTGATGGCGCAAACCCGGCGCGGGCGCAGCGAGTCCGCAAGGACGCGGCCCAGGGATGGGCCGCGCAACCTGCGACGACGTCGCAGGTGAGAGTTCTCTGCCCAAGTCGGATGGAACTGGCGCGCCCGGCAGGAATCGACCGGGCCGCAGGAGCGGACCGGCGCGAGCGCAGCGAGTCCGTAAGGACGCGGCCCAGGGACGGGCCGCGCAACCTGCGACGGCGTCGCAGGTGAGAGTCCTCTGCCCAAGCTGGATGGAACTGGCGCGCCCGGCAGGAATCGAACCTGCGACCCTCTGCTTAGAAGGCAGATGCTCTATCCGACTGAGCTACGGGCGCCAAGTTGTTATTGTAGAAGCAAGCCGTCCGCGTCGGGATCACACGCCAGGGCGCGCCACATCCCCACGAACGCTGCCGATTGTGCCATGCCTCCCTTTCATCTGACTGCTGCGCGTATTTCCCCCCTGCTCTTCGGCGTGGCGCTGCTGCTGCTCGGCACGGGGCTGTTCAATACGCTGCTGGCGGTCAGGGCCTCGGCCGAGGGCTTTGGCCAGGCCCTGCTGGGCGTGATCATGTCGTCTTATTTCTGCGGCTTCATCGTGGGCACGTTCACCGCACCCTTGATGATCCGCCGCGCGGGCCATATCCGCACCTTCGCCATCTGCGCCGCGCTGGCTTCTTCCACCGCCATCGGCCACGCGCTGAGCGGCGAGCCGCTGGTGTGGATGCTGCTGCGCGCGCTCACCGGCATCAGTCTGGTGGGGCTGTACGCGGTGGTGGAGAGCTGGCTGGCCACCCAGGCCCACGGCGGCGAGCGCGGGCGGGTGTTCGCGCTGTACATGGTGGTGAATCTGCTGGCCCTGGCGGCGGGGCAATTCCTGATGCTGCTGGCGGACCCCAACAGTCTGGCGCTGTTCGGCATCGTCTCCATGCTGGTGTCGCTGTCGATCATCCCGGTGGCGCTCACGCGCCTGGAACAGCCGCAGCCCCCGCATTCCCCGCGGCTGCGGGTGCGGCGCATGGTGTGGACCGCGCCGGTGGCGGCGGCGGGCGCGCTGTGCTCCGGGCTGGCGATGGGCGCGTTCTGGGGCATGGCGCCGGCCTTCGTGCAACAGCAGGGCGCGCTGACGGCCGAGATCGCCGTGTTCATGAGCGCCACCATCCTCGGCGGTGCGGCACTGCAGTGGCCGCTGGGGCGCTATTCCGACGGCGGCGACCGTCGCTATGCCCTGGGGCTGGTGAGCCTGGCGGCGGCCAGCGTCATCCTGCTGGTGTGGGCCGTGAACCTGCTGCTCAACGTGCTGGCGCTGCCGCTGATGTTCCTCTACGGCGGCCTGGCCTTTGCCGCCTACCCGGTGGCCATGGCGCACCTGAGCGACCGGCTGCCGCCGCAGGAACTATTGGAAGGTGCGAGCGTGCTGCTGCTGGTCCACGGCCTGGGTGCGGCCGTTGGTCCGGCGCTGGCCGGCCTGATGATGGGCCTGCTCGGCCCCGGCTGGCTGCTAGCCTATCTTGCCGCCTGCTGGGCCCTGCTCGCGGCCTGCTGCCGCTGGGCGCTGGTCCGGCAGCCGGCGCGCTGGGACGAAACGCCGCAGCCCTTCGTGCCCATGCTGCGCACCTCGGCCGCGGCCCTGGAACTGCTTTCAGAAGAAACTGAATCTGCTCAAGGCCTTGTCGCAGACAGCTCAGACGCGGTACGATAAATACAAGCTATCGTCGGCGGTTGTCGTCGCGTTTGTAATTATTGAGAGGGAGATTGCGCATGCTGCTGGCCACCGACCTGGATGGCACGTTCCTGGGGGGGGATTCCGAGGACCGCCTGCGGCTCTACCAGCTCATCACGCGCCATCCGGACATCCAGCTCGCCTTCGTCACCGGCCGCGGGCTGGAATCGGTCCTGCCGCTGCTCGCCGACCCCACCCTGCCGCGTCCGGAATACATCATCTGCGACGTGGGCGCGACCATCGTGGACGGCACCACCCTGCAGCCGGTGCAACCGCTGCAGGCGGAGCTGGAAGCCAGCTGGCCGGGCGAGCAGGTGATCGTCGCCGCGCTGGCCGACATCCCCGGCCTGCAGCGCCAGGAAGTCCCCCAGGAGCGGCGCTGCTCCTATTTCTGCGAGCCCGAGGCCGTCACCGACGAGGTCCGCGCCCGCGTGGCCGCGCTGGGCTGCGAGCTGCTGTTCTCTGCCGGCTGCTACCTCGACGTGCTGCCGCGCGGCGTCAACAAGGGCCGTGCCCTGCACGGCCTGGTGGCGCATCTGGGCCTGGCCCCCGACAAGGTGCTGGCGGCCGGCGACACGCTCAATGACCTGGCCATGCTCGACGCCGGCTTCAAGTCGGTCTGCGTGGGCGCCTCCGAGCCGGAGCTGCTGGAATCCACGCGCAACAAGACGCTGATCCTGCATGCGCAGCGACCGGGCTGCGGCGGCATCCTCGAAGCGCTGACCCACTTCGGCTTCATCGGCGAGCAGGGCATCGCCAGCGAAACCACCGCCCGCACCCAGCAGGGGCGCTCGGACCTGGTGGTGGTGTACCACCGCCTGCCGTACGAGGAAGTGATCGAGAACGGCGAGCTCAAGCGGCGGCGGCCGACCTCCCCCAACGGCATCCTGCCCACCCTGCTGTCGTTCTTCGGCAACGGCAAGCCCGGCGCCTGGGTGGCCTGGTCGGTGCACGACCCGGCGCGCGGGCCCTTCGAGCGCCACACCACCGTGGACGCCGAGCGCTATCCCGACCTCACCGCCGCCCGCGTCAAACTCAGCCAGGACGAGGTGGACATCTTCTACAAGCGCTTCTCCAAGGAAGCGTTCTGGCCCACCCTGCACACCTTCTGGGAGCGCGCCCGCTTCCGCGAGGAGGACTGGAAGGTCTTTCTCAAGGTCAACCGCGACTTCGCCGAGGCGACCGCGGACGAGGCGGCCGAGGGAGCCGTGGTCTGGATCCACGACTACAATCTGTGGATGGTGCCGGCCTACCTGCGCGAGCTGCGGCCGGATCTGAAGATCGCCTTCTTCCACCATACCTATTTCCCTTCGGCCGACGTCTTCAACGTGGTGCCGTGGCGGCGCGAGATCATCGGCAGCCTGCTGCAGTGCGACTATGTGGGTTTCCACATCCCGCGCCAGGTGGAGAACTTCGTGGACGTGGCGCGTGGCGCCACCCCCATCACCACCCTGGAGCGCGAGAGCTGCGCGCCGCGCTTCCTCACCTACGGCTGTGCGGTGGGGCTGGACCGCATGACCACCTGCATTGAGGCGGGCGGACGCATCGTGCGCCTGGGCGCGCATCCGGTGGGCCTGGACCTCAACCGCGTGCGCGACGCCCTGGCGCGGCCGGAAGTGCAGAGCCGCATGCAGGGCCTGCGCCAGCAACTGCACGGACAGAAACTGATCCTCTCCGTGGAGCGCCTGGACTACACCAAGGGCACGCTGGAACGCCTGCTGGCCTACGAGAAGATGCTGGAGGATTACCCCGAGCTGCACCGCAAGATCACGCATGTCTGCGTCTGCGTGCCGGCCGCCAGCGAAATGACCGTGTACG
>JBKHXN010000085.1:0-9401 GCA_046565985.1 Gammaproteobacteria bacterium | reverse complement strand
GCGCCCAGTACAGCATCGAAACCGTCGGCAGCGAGCAGGTACTGGCGCAGGCCTATGCCGCCACCCGTCGCGGCGGCACCACCGTGACCGTGGGCCTGCCGCATCCGCAGAAGCAGTTCAGCGTCTCCGCCGTCAGTCTGGTGGCCGAGGAGCGGACCGTGAAGGGCTCCTACATGGGCTCGGCCGTGCCGTCGCGCGACCTGCCGCGCTTCATCGCCCTGTACCGCGCGGGGCGCCTGCCGGTGGATCAGCTACTGACCCACCGCCTGCGGCTGGACGAGATCAACGACGCCTTTGACCGCCTGGCCCGCGGTGAGGCGGTGCGCCAGGTGGTGCTGTTCGACTGACCCCGGTGCGGGAATTCAGCGCGGCGGGGTGCGCACCACCATCAGGCGCGGTTCGGTGAGATGCTCGATGGCCCAGGCCACGCCTTCGCGGCCAAAACCCGAGTCCTTCACCCCGCCGTAGGGCATGTGATCCACGCGGAAGCTGGGCACGTCGCCGATCACCACGCCGCCGACTTCCAGGCGGTCCCAGGCCCGGCGGGCCTTGTGCAGATCGCGGGTGAATATGCCGGCCTGCAGGCCGAAGCGGCTGGCGTTGACCTCGTCCAGCGCCGCGTCAAAATCGCGGAACGGCGCCAGGGTGGCCACCGGGCCAAACGCCTCCAGCTGGTTCAGCTCGCAGTCGGCCGGCACGTTCTCCAGCAGGCTGGCGGCGAGCATGGCGCCCTGACGCGTGCCGCCGCACAACAGCCGCGCGCCGCGTTGCACCGCGCCGGCGATCCAGCCTTCCAGCCGCTCGGCCTCGCGCTCGGCGATCATCGGGCCGATGAAGGTCTGCTCGTCCTGCGGGTCGCCCGATTTCAGCGCCCGCGTGGCCGCCACCAGCTGCTCGCGGAAGCGCTCGTACAGACTCTCATGCACCAGGATGCGCTGCACGCTGATGCAGCTTTGGCCCGACTGGTAGAACGCGCCAAAGACGATGCGCTGCACCGCATCCTCGATGTCGGCATCGGCATCCACCACGCAGGCGGCATTGCCGCCCAGTTCCAGGATCACGCTCTTCTTGCCGGCACGGGACTTCATCTCCCAGCCCACGGCGGGTGAGCCGGTGAACGACAGCAGCTTGATGCGGGGATCGGTGACCAGGGCATCGGCATCCTGCGGCGTGCAGGGCAGGATGGAGAACGCGCCTCTGGGCAGATCGGTTTCCGCCAGCACCTCGCCGATCAACAGCGCGCCGATGGGCGTGGCGCTGGCCGGCTTGAGCACGAACGGGCAACCTGCCGCGATCGCGGGGGCGATCTTGTGCGCCGCCAGGTTCAGCGGAAAATTGAACGGGCTGATGAACGCGCAGGGGCCTATCGGCACCCGCCGGATCAGCGACCAGTAGCCCCGGGCCCGCGCGCTGATGTCCAGCGGCAGCACCTCGCCGCTCTGGCGCACCGCCTCGCCGGCCGCATACTTGAAGGTGTCGATCAGGCGGGTGACTTCGCCGCGCGCGTCACGGATCGGTTTGCCGGCCTCCACGCACAGCGCCTGCGCCAGCTCTTCCGCCCGGGCCTGGAAACGCTGCACGCAGTGCTCCAGCACGCCCTGGCGCTGGTAGGCGGGCAGTTCCGCCATCGGCCGGGCCGCCGTCACCGCGGCGGCGATGGCCTGGTCCACCATGGCGGCATCCGCCTGGGCCACGGTGCAGGCTGGCGTGCCGCGGAATTTATCCTTTACGCTCAAGCGGCTGGCGCCGTCGTGCGGCTGATTGGCCAGGTACAGCGGGTAGTGGTCGCGGAGCATCGGTCGGGTACGGGCTGGGTGGCAGCACAGCTTTGGGAGACCTGCCGGCGCTGTCAAGCGGCCGTGACAAGTTCATGAGGCCCGTGGATACTCAAGGCAGCGAACGCCGGAGAATGGAGTTCATGAAGGCAGCGCTCGAGGGAGAAGACTTCCGTCTGATGCTGGACAGCATCAGCGATGGTCTGTTCGTGATGGATCACGACTGGAACCTCGTGTACCTCAACCGCAGGGCCGAGGAAGTGCTGGGCATCGAGAGCGCCCGGCTGCTGGGCAGGAACGTCTGGCAGGTCTTTCCCGAGGCGGTGGATTCGATTTTCTACACCCGTTATCACCAGGCGGTGCGCGAACACCGCCTGATCGAGTTCGAGGCGCACTTCGCACCGCTCAAGGCCTGGTTTGCCATCCGCGCCTACCCGCAGCGCTTCGGGCTGCTGGTGCTGTTCGTGGACATCACCCAGCGGCGGGAAGAGCAGGGCCGTCTGGAGGCCCAGGAACGCCACTACCGGATGCTGTTCACCCGGCACCCGGCGCCGATGTGGATCTACGATATCCAGACGCTGCGCGTCCTGGACGTCAACGAAGCGGCCGTGATCCGCTACGGCTACCCGCGCGAGCACTTTCTGCAGCTCAGCCTGCTGGACCTGCGCCCGCCGGAAGATCGGGAAAAGCTGCTGAATTTCCATCCCGCGTCCGGCAACCTGGTGCGGTCCGGTCCCTGGAACCACATGGACGCGCAAGGCCGGATATTCCAGGTCGAGATCAGCCGTCAGGTCATCGACCTCAATGGACAACCCGCGCACCTGGTGATGGCCCAGGACATTTCCGAGCGTCTGCGCGCCGAGGAACAGGCGCAGCAGGCACTGGAACGTTTCCGCGCAGTGGCGCGGGTGAACAGCGACGCCATCTGGGACTGGGATCTGGTCCACCACAGCATCTGGTGGAGCGAGGGCTTTCACAGCCAGTTCGGCTACTCCCCTGACGAAGTGCAGCCCACGCTGGAATTCTGGAGCCAGCTGGTACACCCGGAGGACGTGGAACGGGTCAACCAGAGCCTGCAGGAGGCCATCACTCAGCGCCAGATGGTTTGGGAAGAGCGTTACCGCTTCCGCTGCCGCGATGGGCACTACGCCCTGATCGAGGACCGCGGCACCCTGATGCTCGACAGCAACGGGGAGCCGATCCGCATGGTCGGCGGCATGCGCGACGTCACCCTGCAGAACGCTGCCCAGCAGGATCGCCGCGACCGTGAGCGCTTCTTCCGTCTTTCGCTGGAAATGCTCGCCATTGCCGATGCGGCGGGCACCGTGCGCCAGGTCAGCCCCGCCTTTACCCGCATCCTGGGCTATGAGCTGGCCGATCTGGGCCAGAGCCACTTCATGAGCTACGTGCACCCGGAGGATGTGGCGCAGAGCCAGGCGGCGATCAACCAGCTGCAGGGCGGCGCAGACCATGTGGTATTCGTCAATCGCTGCCGGAGCAAGGCCGGCGAATACAGGTGGATCGAATGGAGCATCGGCCTCTCCGACCATCTGCTGTACGCCGCCGGGCGCGATATCTCAGCGCGCGTGGCGGCTGAGCAATCGCTCAAGCGCACGCTGGAGCAGCTCAGCCAGCGCAATGCCGAGCTGCAGGAATTCGCCTTCGTGGCCTCGCATGATCTCAAGGAACCGCTGCGCAAGATCCTGGCCTTCAGCGAGCGGCTGGCCGCGCAGGCCCAGGGGCGTCTGGACGAGAACGGGCAGTTCTTCCTGCAGCGCCTGACCAAGGCTGCCCAGCGCATGGATGCATTGCTGGATGCGCTGCTGTCCTACTCTCGGCTGTCGGGCCAGCAGGGCGAGCGCAGGCCGGTGGACCTGCGGCAGCTGATCAGCGAGGTCTGCAGTGATCTGGAAATGCAGATCGATCTGGCCGGCGCCCGAGTTCGTCTGCTTGCCGATCTGCCGACCGTGGAAGCCGATGCCCAGCAGCTGCGCCAGGTGTTCCAGAACCTCATCAGCAATGCGCTCAAGTTCCGGTCTCCGCAGCGCGCGCTGGAAATCAGCATCGAGGGCAGGGTGTGCACCCTGCCGCAACAGGGCGAGGTGGCCGAGATCGAGGTACGGGACAACGGCATCGGCTTCGATCCCCGGTATGCCGAGCAGATCTTCACGCCCTTCCAGCGCCTGCACAGCCAGCAGGAGTTCGAGGGCAGCGGAATCGGCCTGGCCATCGTGCGCAAGATCATCGAGCAGCACGGCGGGCAGGTCAGCGCCAGCGGGCAGCCCGATCACGGAACGTGCTTCCTGCTCCGGCTACCCCTGCACAGCCCGACGGGGCAGCGGCAGTTTGCCTCCCAGCCCGGCCTGTTGGGCGTACGCGAGTCGTCCGATGCGTAAGGTACGGGACAGCATCACCGCCGCGCCGATATCGGTGCTGGTGATTGACGACGATCAGGATGATTTTTTCATCATCAAGGACCTGCTCGGCCAGATACAGGGCCGCGAATACGAGGTGGAGTGGGTGAGCACGCTGGCGGCTGCGCGTGAGGCGCTGCAGTCCGGTTCGCATCAGGTCTATCTGCTGGACTACCGGCTGGGGCCCGACAACGGCATCGAGCTGCTGCAGAACGTGCAGGGGCAACCGGGCAGGCGCCCGGTGGTGATCGTGCTCACGGGCATGGACCGCATAGACCTGGACGAGCTGGCGCTGTCCCTGGGGGCGGCCGATTATCTGGTCAAGAACCGCCTGCAGGCCGACCTGCTGGACCGCACCATCCGTCACGCGCTGCAGCGCGCCCGCGCGCAGGAGGAGCTGCAGTCGCGCGAACAGGACCTGCACCTGTTCAAGCGCGCCATAGACGCCTCGGCCAGCGGCATCACCATCTGCGACGCCCGGCAGCCGGATCTGCCCATCATCTATGTCAATCCGGCCTTCGAGCAGATGACCGGCTACAGCGCCGAGGAGATTCGGGGCCAGAACTGCCGCATCCTCAACCGCAAGGAACCCGACCAGCCGGCGCTGGACGCCATCCGCGAGGCCATCCGCTCGGGCAGCGAGGGGCACGCCATCCTGCGCAACTGGCGCAAGGACGGCCAGATGTTCTGGAATGAACTCAGCATCTCCCCGGTGCGCAACGAGGGTGGCCAGATCACCCACCTGGTCGGCGTGCAGACCGATATCTCCGAGCACATACGCTTTGAGGAGACACTGCTGCACCGCGCCACGCACGACCTGCTCACCGGGCTGGCCAACCGCAACCAGCTGGCCGATGAGCTGACGCAGAGCCTGGGCCGCGCCCGCAGCACACGGCAGCCCCTGTGCCTGGCCCTGCTGGACCTCGATCACTTCAAGTACATCAACGACGCCCTGGGCCACAGCGTGGGCGACGAGATCATCTGCGAGGTGGCTGAGCGCCTGAAACAATCCGTGGACCAGGGCGACCATGTGGCGCGTATCGGCGGCGATGAGTTTGCCGTGGTCCTCACCGCGCGCCCCGGACCTGACTTCACAGCCCGTGCCGAACAATTGCGCAAGCTGATCAGCGAACCCATGCAGATCCAGGGTGAGACCTGCATCATCCAGCCCAGCATCGGTCTGGCCTTTTTCCCAGCAGACGGGGAAGACCCGCAGACCCTGTTGCGCAAGGCCGACCTCGCCCTCTACCGCGCCAAGGATGCCGGCCGCAACCAGACCACGCGCTTTACGCCGGAGATGACCGAACGCGCCGACCAGCGCATCCGCCTGGAGCGCCATCTGCGCGAGGCGGTGCAGCAGGAGCAGATCAGCGTGGTGTACCAGCCGATCGTCAACCTGCACCGTCAGGGCGTGCTGCGCTTCGAGGCCCTGGCGCGCTGGCAGCACCCCGAGATGGGGTTCATCTCGCCGCTGCTGTTCATCCCACTCGCGGAGGAAATCGGCCTGATCGGCCGCCTGGGGCACAGCGTGCTGCGACAGGCCTGCGCCCATACCGTGGCCATGCAGAAACAGTGGAAGCGCGACATCCGCGTGGCGGTGAACATCTCCACCCGCGAGCTTCAGGAACCCGGCTTCCCGGGCCGCATAGAGCGGGTGATCCGCGACACCGGACTGCCGGCCCACTGCCTGGAACTGGAAATCACCGAATCGGGGCTGGCATCCAACTTCAGCCACTTTGCCACCGTGCTGCAGCGTCTCAAGGCGCTGGGGGTGTATCTGGCGATCGACGACTTCGGCACCGGCTATTCGAGCCTGAGCTATCTGAGCAGCCTGCCGATCGACAACCTCAAGATCGACCGCAGCTTCGTCGCCAACTGCCTGATTTCAGGGCGGGATGCCACCATCTGCCGGGCGATCATCAGCCTGGCCCACAACCTGGGCCTGCGCTCGGTGGCCGAGGGCGTGGAAACCCAGGCGCAGCGCAGTTTCCTGGAAGCCGCCGGCTGCGATGAGCTGCAGGGTTATCTGCTGGGGCGACCCATCGCCGAAATGCTGGTCAGCGGAGTAGACTGAAACCTGAGCCGTAACGACCGAGGAGGCCGTCATGCTGATCCATGTCGCCGCAGGTCACCGCCGCCGTCCGCCGTCCGTGCCACCCGCCAGCGCCGAGGCTGTTGGTCCGGCTCGGCACACCGGGCGCCAGCGCATCCTCATCGTGGAAGACGATGTGGACGACGTGTTCTTCATCCGCGACGCCTGCCGTCAGGCCCTGCCCGAAGTGGACCTGGAGATCCTCGACAACGGCGAGCAGCTGCTGAGCCGGCTGGGGCTGCTGCCCCCACGCCCCGGCAATGGCGACCAGCCGGCGCTGGAAGAAGGAGGCCTGCCCGACATGGTCATCCTCGATCTCAACATGCCGCGCGTTTCCGGCTTCGAGGCTCTGCGCCGCATCCGTTCCGCGCCGCATCTGGCCGGGCTGCCGGTGATGGTTTATTCCACCTCCAGCCGCCCCGAGGACGTCGAGTTGGCCCTGGCGCTCGGCGCCACGCGCTTCGAGACCAAGGCCGCCAGCCCGCAGAAACTGCTCGAATTCCTGCGCTCGCTGTTGGGGTGATTCGGGGGAAGCGGGCCCGCTTGGCTAACTGTGCAGCCCGTGGCTTCTGGTATCCAGTTGCGTTGAGATGCGTACGAGCTCTGCGTCTGCAGGTTGGATGGATTGAAGTACGGCCGAGTCCATTGAATCAATAAGGGAAAGTATTTATTGGTGAGCGACATTATCTGTCGCATCAATTCATACACTGGGTGCTCCATCCACCGCCGGAGAGACCTGATGAGCCATCCCCTGATCGCCAAATACCAGACCGCTGCACTGCACGTGCTCAATGACAAGCTCGGCATTCAGGATGCCGTGGCGATGAGCGACACGCTGATTGAATTCCAGTACGACCAGTTCCTGGTCCGGATGGTCTTCGACGAGCAGGATCCGCACTTCGTCCGTCTCATCATGCCTGGCCTCCACACGGTGGAAGTGGACGACAAGGCCGGGATCCAGCGGCTGGAACATTGCATCAACGATCTGAATTTCCAGTACAAGCTGGCCAAATTGTTTCGCGTGGATACGCTGGTGGATGACCGCTACAACCCCGCCTCCGCGTGCATTGAATTCCTGGCGCTGCGTACCAGTGATCTGGAAGCCGCGCGCATGAGCCGCTACCTGGATGCCATGGCCCACGCCGCCCGGGAGCTGCACTTTGACCTGAAGAGGAAAGAATCCGCCGGGGCTGAAGCCACGATGCACGATGGACCGGTGCATTGAGCATGCAGCACGCAGCCAGGCTGCCGCCTGCCGGAGACGCGCCGGCAGCTTGGCCGGGGCCGGATTAAAAAGCTGTGCCGGGCCTGTCGCAGTGTCAGCGGCCCGGCACAGAAATCAGGCGGGCAGGCGCCAGAGCACCAGTACGGTCACGTTGTCCTGAAACGGGTTGTGGCCTGCCAGTACCGCGCTGACCAGATTCTGTGCGCCGCCGCTGTCGGGCGACCGCAGCAGGCGTTGCAGGTCTTCGGGCCGTTCCAGCAGGACATCCAGGCCATCACTGGCCAGCAGCAGGGATTCGCCCGGCTGGATCGTGCCGCGCCAGTAGTCGAATGGCGGCTCGGTCTGGGCGGGCCCGTCACGCGCGACCACCCGGGTGATCTCACCAAACCGGTTCTGGTGACGCGCGTGCTGGAAGTGCGGGGCGCCCTCGCGGCCGGCGTGCAACAGGATGGAATCACCCGCATACGCAGCCTGGCAGACGCCGCTGCCGCGATGGATGCAGGCGATGATCAGCGTCGTGCACGCCATCGGGTGCAGCCTGTACGACTGGTAGCGGGCGAGGACTTCCGGGTACAGCTGCTGCTCGACCCAGGCACGAAAGTATCCGTCCTGCGCCCAGCCCTGGGGCTCGGGCGTATCGGCAAATGCGTGCAGGCTGGCTTCCACTGCCGTGCGTGCCGCGCGGTCACCGTCGGGCAACCCGCCCACGCCGTCTGCCAGTACCAGCAGTTGCCAGTCACCGCGCAGGGCATGCCCGCAGGCATCTTCCTGCCGTTTGCGGCGGCCCTGGTCCTGGGCCTGGCTGAGCTGCCAGCCGCGATCGGGAGCCGGATCCGGGAATGGAGCACTCATGCGCGCATGATCCTCCCTCAATACGACAGATCAGGTCGTATAACGCTGGTGCAGACGCCCTGCAATGTCACGGAAGGCGCGCCGCAGCAGCGCCGGGCCCAGCACTTCCACGGCGTCGCCAAAGCCCAGCAGCCACCAGCGCAGTTCCTGGGTGTCGAGCACGCTGGCCCGTGCCTCCACCTGGCCATCGGTGGTGGGCTTGAGTGTCTGATCGGCAGACAGCGGGCGCTCGGCCAGATGCTCGGCCACCGCCGGGCTGAGCCGCAGCCGCAGCTTGATGCGCGCGGTCTCCGGCCCCGGGTAGGCAAAACCTTCCTGCTGCGAGAGGTAGGCATCCAGGTCAAAGTCCGGCAGGCGGGTGGCCGGGCGCTCCAGCAATTGCGCCTCACGGATGCGGTGCAGGGCAATGTGGCTGAGGTTGGTGTAACTGCGGAAGGTCACCACGCCGTAGATCACCCCGTCCTTGAGCACCAGCGCGTGCAGGCTGGCTTCGTAATCGCGCGCCTGGGTCTCGCCACGGCGCCGGTAGCGCAGGTGCAGTACACGGTTTCTGAGCAGGGCCTGCTGCACCGTATCCAGTACGTCTGGCAGCACATCGGGCACCGCCAGTGCCGGGCCACGGCTGATGATGCGCACCCGGTTGCGCCAGCGGGCCAGCGGCTGCCCCTGGCTGGTGAGCACCCGCTCTGCCTGGGTGAAATACGGATCCAGCTGGGTGAGCTGCGACTGGGGCAGGGCGCGCCCCAGATAATGGCGGGCCATGTGCAGCACCAGCGCCTGCCCAGGGCTCAGCCCCGGCACATCCAGCACCGCAAAGCCGTCCGGCCAGTACCAGTAATGCTTACGGCCTTCCTGATCGTTGGTAAAGCCCCAGCTGGCGGAGAGATCATTCAGATCCCGCTGCACGCTGCGCAAATCCACCGGATAGCCCTCGCTGGCCAGATACTGCCGCAGCTCCGCCGCGGTACGCCGCTGCGGGTGGCGAGGAATATGGCGCAACAGCAACCACTGGCGTCGCAGGGCATCGGGCATGGCGTCTCTCG
>JBKHXN010000084.1:0-12125 GCA_046565985.1 Gammaproteobacteria bacterium | reverse complement strand
TCATCACCACGATCTCCTCGCGGCGGTTCTCGATGTCGAGGCGGATGGTGTTGCCTACCGTCACCACCACGGCCAGGGCCAGCACGCCGGCGATCAGCAGCACCACGCGGCTGAGGATGTCGAGGATGGCGTAGAGCCGTTCCAGCCATTTCTGGTCGAGCTTGGCCAGCTCCACTTCCGGCAGGCGCCCCAGTTCGTCCACCAGCGCCGCCACGCGGTTCTTGTCCAGCCCGCGCTCGGGGGTGATGACGATGACCGCGGGCAGCGGATTGTCGTCGAGCACGTCCAGCGCCTCGGCAAAGCCGGACAGGGCGCGGAACTCGGCCAGCGCGCTCTCGCGCGAGATGTAGCGGCTGCTGCCCACGCCGGGCCGTGCGGCCAGTTCGCGGCTCAGTGTCTCGCCGCGCGCGGCGTTCACCGAATCGCGCAGGAACAGCGAGGCGTGCACCGTGCCCTCCCAGGAATGGCTGATGGCGGAGACATTCTTCAGCAGCACGTGCAGGCCGGCGGGCAGGGCCAGGGTGATGCCGATCACCGCCGCGGTAAGCAGCGTCCCCACCGGGTTGGCCCAGAGCTTGCCCAGCGAGAAGAAGAAGACCCGCAGGTGCGCCTGTCCCCAGCGGGACAGCCAGGACGGGCGCGGCGTGCCGGGGAGCTCAGTCTTGGCCATGGTCGTGGTCTGCGTAGTCCGAGTGGCCGCTGGGCAGGTGCTCGCTGACGCGGCCCTGTTCCAGATGAATGCTGCGGTACTGCGGCAGGGTCTGGATCAGGTCGATCGCGTGGGTGGCCACCAGCACCGATACCCCGGCGTCGTTGTAGCGGCGGAACAGGTTCATCACCGCACGGGCATTGTCCGGGTCGAGGTTGCCGGTGGGCTCGTCGGCGAGGATCAGCAGCGGCTTGGTCACCACCGCACGGGCAATGCCCACGCGCTGCTGCTCGCCGCCCGAGAGCACGATGGGATAGAGCTGCTCCTTGCCCAGCAGGCCCACCGAATCCAGCGCCGCGCGCACGCGCCTGCCGATGTCCTGGTGCGCCCAGCCGCGGATCACCAGCGGCAGGGCGACGTTGTCGAACACGGTGCGGTCGTAGAGCAGGTTGAAGTTCTGGAAGATGATGCCGATCTGCTGGCGGAAACGCGGAATCTGCCGCTGCTGCACGCCCGAGAGGTTCTGTCCGTTGACCCAGATCTGGCCGCGCGTGGCGCGCGCCAGCAGCGCCACCAGCTTGAGCAGGGTGGACTTGCCGGCACCCGAGGCGCCGGTGAGAAAGGCCATCTCGCCCCGTCCCAGTTCCAGCGAGATGTCGTTGAGCACGTCCTGGCCGTCGGCGTAGCGATGGCTGACCCGGTGAAAGTGCAGGATGTTGGTCATGAATTGGACGAAGGCTGATGCGCGCGGCAGGGCCGTGCTCAGGGGCTGATCAGGGTCTCGACAAAGGCTTCGGCGTCAAAGGGCACCAGGTCTTCCGCCGCCTCGCCCAGGCCCACAAAGCGAACCGGCAGCGCCAGACGCCGGGCGATGGCGAGCAGGATACCGCCCTTGGCGGTGCCGTCCAACTTGGTGATGGCGATGCCGGTCAGGCCAATCGCCTCGTGAAACTGCAGGGCCTGTGTCAGCGCATTGCCGCCGGTGGTGGCGTCCACCACCAGCAGCACCTCGTGCGGCGCGTAAGCGTCGTGTTTCTGGATCACGCGCTTGATCTTGCGCAGCTCTTCCATCAGGTGTCCCTGGGTGTGCAGGCGGCCGGCGGTATCGGCGATCACCACATCAATGCCGCGCGCCCGCGCGGACTGCACGGCGTCGTAGATCACGCTCGCCGCATCGGCGCCCGCGCCCTGGCTGAGCACCGGCACCTGCACGCGCTCGCCCCAGGTTTCCAGCTGCTGTACGGCAGCGGCGCGGAAGGTGTCGCCGGCGGCGAGCAGGACGCTGCGACCCTCGCCCTTGAGACGCAGCGCGAGCTTGCCGATGGTGGTGGTCTTGCCCGCGCCGTTGACGCCGGCCACGAACAGGATGAAGGGCTTGACGAACGGTGGCAGTTCCAGCGGCACCGCCACCGGGCGCAGCAGGGCCAGCAGCGCCTGACGCAGCTCCTCGCGCAGCTGCTCAGCGGTGCGGATCCGTCCGGCGGCGTGGGCCTGGCGCAGGCGTTCCATCAGCCAGCGGGTGGCTTCCACGCCGGCGTCGGCGAGCAGCAGCCGGTCTTCCAGCTGCTCCAGTGCGTCTTCGCTCAGGCCCTGGGCGCTGAACAGGCTTCCGAGATCGCGGGTCAGCCAGGAATCACCGGCGTTGAGCCGCGCGCGCCAGCGCGCCAGCAGCGGTTCGCTCATGGCGGGGCCTCGCGCAGGCGCAGCACGCCGCCAGACTGCGCCATGGCCAGGCCCAGCGGCGCCAGCAGCGTCTCCGCATCCACCGCCTGCGCCTCGGTCACGGGGTAGCGCCACAGCCAGTACAGGCTGCGGGCGCGTTGCAGCGAGAGGTGTCCCAGCCACAGCGGTTCGCCGCTGTCGAGTACCGCTCCGGCCGGCCACAGGCGCAGGAGGATCTGCGTCTCGTCGTCCACCGGCAGGCGGCGCATCAGCACCTGGTGCATGCCCGCGTGGACCTGCGGCAGCACCGGCAGCGTGCCGACCGGAGCGCTGCCGGACAGCCAGCGCAGCAGGTTGATGCCGCGGACCGGCTCCGGGGGCTGCCAGCCCCGGGCGTCCAGACTCTGCGCAAGGGTATCCAGCTGGCCGGCCCACTGCAGGTTGAGCGGCTGCTTGGGCCGACCGGCCAGATCAAAGCGCTGCACCGCGAGCGAGTTGACCTCTCCGCTCCACCAGCTGGCGGCGGACAGGGTCATGACCGGCTGCGCCGCAGTCTCCAGCGGCAGGTTGCGCGCATCGCTGCGCCACTGCAGGCAGGCGCTGATCAGAAAGGCGCCGAGCACCGGGATCAGGAAGGCCCGCCGGGCGAGCAGCTCCGGCCGGTGGCGGCGGTAGCCCAGGCCCAGCAGCGCGGTCCAGACCAGTCCGATGGCGAGCAGGATCAACGCCTGGCTCAGCCACTGCGCACCCAGGTACAGGCGGCTGGCGACCACCAGCAGCAGGATCACCGTCGCCGCGCCGTAGAACACCACGCGCAGGCCCGGCGCGCGTCCGGTGGACAGCAGTACGGGAATGAAGCCGTAGATCACCGTGGCCAGCACCAGGTCGCGTGCGCTGAAGCCGGCAGGCGTGGGCGTGCCGAACAGCAGATACGGCGCCGGCAGGGTGGGGATGGCGTACAGGCCCAGCGACAGCACCAGACCAAAGGCCAGTGCCGCGATCCAGTGGGCCGCCGCACGGCGCTTGCGCTGCCAGAGCAGGGAGGCGAAGGCCGCGATGGCCACCGGCAGGTACACCGGCCATTCCCCCAGGTGCAGGAACAGCGTGGCCAGCGCCAGGCCATAGGGCGTGTGCAGATCGCGCAGCCACTGGAAGGCGGCGGCGTCCGAGGGCCACGGATAGGTATGCAGGACCGGCGCGCTCCACAGGTACAGGCTCAGACCGCCGACCACCAGCAGCCCCGCCGCCAGCACCAGCAGTACGGGGGTTTCCGGCTGCTTGGGATCGGCCAGTGCGGCGCCGAAGCGGCCCAGGCGCCGGTAGCGGCGCGACAGGTCCAGCATGCGGCCCACCCAGGCTTCGGCGTGGCGCGAGAAGGTTTGCAGCATCAGGCGGGTCATATAGATGCTGAGCCAGATCAGCAGGCTCAGCAGCAGCAGCAGCACGGCGAGACGGCCGGCGACTTCGGCCGCCAGACCCAGCGAGGCGCCGAACACCACGCCTGGCAGGATGTAGGCGATCGCCCAGAGCACGGCCGCGACGCTGTCGGCGAGCAGGAACAGCCAGGCGGGCATGCCGGCGGCGCCCGCCACCGCGGGCAGGATGGCGCGCAGCGGGCCGAGAAAACGCGCGGCGATCACGCCCTTGCCGCCGTGCAGGGCAAAGAAGCGCTGGCCGTTGCTGACCAGCTCGGGGTTGCGCCGCAGCCAGCGCCAGTCAAACAGACGTTCGCGGTAGCGCCGGCCCAGCCAGAACGACAGGCCGTCCCCGCACAGCGCGCCCACGGTGGCCACGGCGATGGCCGGCCACAGCTCCACGGTACCCAGGGCCACCAGCGCGCCGATCCCGAACAGCACCAGCCCGGCGGGTACGAACACGCCGATGATGAAGACCGCATCCAGCATCGCGCCCAGGAACAGGATCGCCAGCGCCCAGCCCGGATGGGCGCTGATCCAGCTCAGGATCTGCGGCGTGGATTCCGTCACAGGCGCGCGAAGGCCTCGCGCGCGGCCGCCACGGTGGCGTCGATCTCGGCGTCCTCGTGGCAGCTGCTGAGGAACCCGGCCTCGAAGGCCGAGGGGGCGAGATACACGCCGCGTTCGAGCATGGCGTGGAAGAAGCGCTTGAAGGCCTCGCCGTCACAGGCCATCACATCGGCAAAGCCGTGGATCGGCCCGCGCGAGAAGTACAGGCCGAACATGCTGCCCGCCCGCGTGGTGGTGAAGGGCACGCCGGCAGCGTCGGCCGCGGCCTGCAGGCCGGTGCAGAGGCGCTGCGTCTGGGCGTCGAGCCGGGCATACAGCGCGGCGTCGTCGAGCAACTTCAGGGTGCTCAGCCCGGCGCACATGGCGAGCGGATTGCCCGACAGCGTGCCGGCCTGATACACCGGCCCCACGGGCGCGAGCTGCTGCATGATCTTGCGCGTGCCGCCGAAGGCGCCCACCGGCAGGCCGCCGCCGATGATCTTGCCCAGCGTGGTCAGGTCCGGTGTCACGCCGTAGCGGCCGGATGCGCCGCGGGGGCCGACACGGAAGCCGGTCATCACCTCGTCGAAGATCAGCACGCTGCCGTGCTCGCTGCACAGTGCGCGCAGGCCTTCGAGGAATCCGGGCGCGGGTAGCACGCAGTTCATGTTGCCCGCCACCGGCTCGACGATGACCGCGGCGATCTGCTGCGGATGGGCGGCAAACAGGCGGCGCACCGAATCCAGATCATTGAAGGTGGCGGTGAGGGTGTGCCGCGCCAGATCGGCGGGCACGCCCGGCGAGGTGGGCACGCCGAAGGTCAGCAGGCCGGAGCCGGCCTTGACCAGCAGCGAGTCGCTGTGGCCGTGGTAGCAGCCTTCGAACTTGAGGATGGCGTCGCGCCCCGTGGCCCCGCGCGCCAGGCGCAGTGCGCTCATGGTCGCCTCGGTCCCGCTGGAGCACATGCGCACCTGTTCCATGCCGGGGACGCGCGCGCACAGCAGCTCCGCGAGCTCGATCTCCGCTTCCGTCGGCGCGCCGTAGGAGACGCCGATGCCGAGCTGGTGCTGCAGGGCGGCCACCACCTGCGGATGCTGGTGGCCGAGGATCATCGGCCCCCAGGAGCCGATGTAGTCGATATAGCGTCGGCCGTCGGCGTCGGTCAGGTAGGCGCCCTGCGCGCTGGCGATGAAGCGCGGATGGCCGCCGACCGCGCGGAAGGCCCGCACGGGAGAATTGACGCCGCCCGGGATGGACCGCTGGGCGCGGGCGAACAGAGATTCGGAACGGGTCATGTGGGCAGGCTGGAAACGCGAAACCGGATTTTACGCCGCAAACGCGCGGACGTAGGACTCTACCGCGGCACGGATGTCGGTGGCGCCGAACACGCCGTCCACCGCCGCGATCAGATCCGCGCCGGCGGCGATGAGTTCCGGCGCCCGCGCCGGGGTGATGCCGCCGATGGCGCAGCAGGGTATTCGCAGTTCAGCGCGCGCCGCGCGCAGGGTGGCGAGCCGTGCGGGCGCTGCGTCCGGCTTGGTGCGCGAGGCGAAGAAGCGCCCGAAGGCCACATAGCTGGCGCCCAGATCCTGCGCGGCGCGCGCCAGTTCCAGGCTGTCGCCGCAGCTGACGCCGAGCAGGGCATCGGCGCCCAGCCGGGCCCGTGCCTGGGCCAGTGGGGCATCGCGCTGGCCCAGGTGCACGCCGTCGGCGCCGATGCGCAGCGCCAGTTCCAGGTCATCGTTGACGATCAGCGGCACGCCGTGCGCGCGGCAGCGCTGCAGCAGCGCCCGCGCCCGGCGTTCGCGGCAGCCGCGATCCGCCAGCTTGTCGCGATACTGCAGCAGGCGTGCACCGCCGGCCAGCGCGGCGCCCACCGCAGACAGCAGGCGAGCATCGTCCGCGCAGATGGCGGCGGAGGTGATCGCGTAGAGCCCTCTCATGCGGGCCGGCGTCCGGGGATCAGGCGCCCATGGCCCACCGCCACGGCGCGGGCGAGCATGGCCTGCGTGGCCTGCTGGGCGCGCAGCAGGGCGTCGCCCACGGCATCGCCCAGCGCCAGGCGGGCGGCGATCCCTGCCGCCAGCGTGCAGCCGGCGCCGTGGAAGCGGGCATCGAGACGAGGCCAGTCGAAGACCTGCCGGCCGCCGGCGTGATACCAGACGTTGCGCACCCGTGCGCCGGGCTCGTCGCCGCCGGTCACCAGCACATGGGTACAGCCGCGGGCGAGCAGGGCGGCGGCGGCGGCATCGGCATCGGCGGCTTCCGGCACCAGCCGCAGGGCTTCCTGCAGGTTGGGCGTGAGTACCGTGGTCAGCGGCAGCAGGGATTCCAGCAGTGCCGCCTGCAGTGCAGCGCCGGCCAGATCGCGCCCGCCGCCGGCGCGCAGCACCGGGTCGAGCACCACGGGGACGCCGCAGGCGCGGATCAGCCGGGCCAGCACCGGGACCTGGCGGGCGTGCCCCAGCAGGCCGATCTTGACGGCCTGTGGCCGGCAATCCGCCAGCAGCCGCGCGCCGATCCGGGCCAGCCGCGCGGCGGCCACCGGATAGACCGCCTGGACATCGTGCGTGTCCTGGGCGGTCAGGGCGGTGATCAGGCTCAGGCCGTGCACGCCCTGGGCGGCGAGCGCTTCCAGATCGGCCTGCAGGCCGGCGCCCCCGCTGGGGTCGTGGCCGGAACAGCACAGCACCTGGGGCGGACGCGGGTTCATCTGCGGCACTCTAGCGACTTGACAAAGCCCCGTGCAGCGCGACGGGCCGCCGGCTTTATGCACAGTGTGCCGGGGCGCGCCCGGCGCCACGCCGGGGCTGGTCGGCTTTTGCCGTCAAAATTTCGTAAAAAATTCATAACGTATTGATTATGAAATATAAAACAGCTTGAACAGAAAATTGCCGATGGGCAGAAAATCCAATCCCGATGCTGACTTAGCCCGGCCCTGCGAGGGCTGTGCACAAATTTATCCACAGATTTTGTGGGTATCTGGGCAAACCTATCTGCTTCATGGTGTTAGCGCCTCAAGTTCATGTAGATCGCCGGCTGTCTCAGGGGCGCAGCGCATCCAGGTAGGCGGGTCCGAGCTGCTGCATCTGTACGCGGATCTGCCGGGCACGGCTGCGCAGGTAATCCGAGGGGGCGTCGGCGCGCAGGCGGCGCGGCGAGGGCAGGACCGCCGCCAGCAGCGCGGCCTCGTCGGCGTTGAGCCGGCCGGCGGGTTTGCCCCAGTAGCGCTGGCTGGCCGCTTCCACGCCGTAGATGCCGGGCCCGAACTCGGCGATGTTGAGATAGACCTCGAGGATGCGGCGCTTGGGCCAGAAGGTCTCGATCAGCAGGGTGAAATAGACTTCCGCGCCCTTGCGCAGCCACGAGCGCGAGGGCCACAGGAACAGGTTCTTGGCCACCTGCTGGCTGAGGGTGGAGGCGCCGCGGGTGCGGCGGTTCTGGCGGTTGTAGGAGCGGGCGCGCTCGATCGCGGCGAGATCGAAGCCGTGATGGGTCGGAAAGGTCTGGTCCTCGGCCGCCACCACCGCCAGAGCCGCCCAGGGCGAGATGGCCGTGGCGGGCACCGGGCGGTAATCCGGCGCGGGCCGGGGTGGTTCGGCCAGCCAGGCGGCCATGCGGTACTGGAGCATGAAGCTGCTGGTGGGGGCCGGCGCCCAGCGAAGCAGGATCACCGGCAGCACGGTGAGCGCGAGCCATCCGCAGGCCAGCCAGATCAGGAAGCGCCGCATCAGGTCCGGGGCGGTTCCCGCAGGCTGAAGACCGGCAGGGTCAGGCCGAAGTAGATCGCCGCCAGACGCAGGCCGCCGATGGTGGCCATGCCGGCCAGGCCGGCGGCATCACGGTTCACGCCGGCTTGCTGCAGGACGACATAGATCGCCGCGCCGGCGATGACGGCGGTGGCGTAGATGTTGCCCTTGCGCAGGATCATGGGAATCTCCGCGCACAGCACGTCACGCAGGATCCCGCCGAACACGCAGGTGATGGTGGCCATGGTCACGACGATGATGCCGGGCAGGCCGGCATTTTCCGCAATGCGCGCGCCGGAGATGGCGAACAGGGCCAGACCCGCGGCGTCGGCCAGTTGCAGCAGCTTGTCGGGCGGTGGGATGAAGCGCACCGCCACCACGGTGGCCAGCGCGGCCACGGTGATGACGCTGAGGTAGGTCGGGTCCACGATCCAGAAGATCGCGCGGTCCAGCAGCAGGTCGCGCAGCGTACCGCCGCCGATGGCGGTGACCAGGGCAATGACCACCACGCCCAGCAGGTCCAGGGACTTGCGGCCGGCGGTCAGCGCGCCGGAGACGGCAAACACCGTCACGCCCGCCATTTCGATCAGATAGGTGTTCATGTCCGCGCTCCCGCGCACATTCTAGCCGTGCGCGGCGGCTGCGGGCTCAGGCGCTAAAGGCGATGACGTGCTCCAGGTCCAGCCGGATGCCGATCGCCTCGCCGATGCGGTGATCGTGATGGCTGGGGACCAGCGACAGCAGGCGCGTACCGCTGCCCAGCTGCAGGGTGTAGAGGAACTCCGCGCCGCGGAAGGCGCGCGCTGTAACCACGGCGGTGACCGGGCTGGCGTCGTCGTGCACCACATCGTCGGGGCGCAGCAGCACGTCCACCAGACCGTCGGGCCCGGGCAGCGGAACTTCCCCCAGTTCGGTGCGGATCCGGCCGGCACGGCGCTCGCCGCGCAGGAACGCGCCCTCGCCAACAAAGTCCGCGACGAAGCGGTCCGCCGGCCGGTGGTAGAGCGCATAACCGCTGTCCCACTGGTGCAGGCGGCCGGCCTGCATCACGCCGATGCTGTCGGCCATGGCAAAGGCCTCGTGCTGGGAGTGGGTGACCATCAGCGCGGTGACGCCGGCCGCCTTGAGGATGCGCCGCACATCTAGCGACAGGCGCTCACGCAGTTCCGCATCGAGGCTGGAGAAGGGCTCGTCCAGCAGCAGCAGCCGCGGCTGCGGCGCCAGCGCGCGCGCCAGCGCCACCCGCTGCTGCTGCCCGCCGGAGAGCTGGTGCGGATAGGCGCGGCCGTATCCGCCCAGCCCGACCATCTCCAGCCATTCACGGCTGCGTTGCAGCGCCAGCGCCCGCGGCAGGCGGTGCAGGCCGAAGCGCACGTTCGACTCGGCGTCCAGGTGCGGCAGCAGCGCCAGATCCTGGAACACCATGCCCACGCCGCGCCGCTCCGGCGCCAGGCTGCGGTCGGGCCCCGACAGGCGTTCTCCGGCGCAGTCGATATGCCCGCTGCGCAGCGGCTCGAAGCCGGCGATGGCGCGCAGCAGCGTGGTCTTGCCGGAGCCCGAGGGCCCGAGCAGGCAGCCGATCTCGCCGGCGTCCAGGTGCAGGCTCACGCCGCGCACCACGTCGGTACCGGCGTAGCCGAGGCTCAGGTCTTCAATGTCCAGCATGGCGGCTTTCGAGTCCACGGTTGAGCCAGATCACCGGCAGCAGGCCGGCGGCGACGATGCACAGCGCCGGCAATGCGGCGCGCTGCCACTCGCCTTCGCTGGTGAGTTCAAACACCCGCACCGCCAGCGTATCCCAGCCGAAGGGACGGGTCATGAGCGTGATCGGCATTTCCTTCATCACGTCCACCATCACCAGCAGGCCGCCGCTGAGCAGGCCGCCGCTGAGCAGTGGCAGGTGTACCTGCCGCACCAGGCGTACGCCGCCCACGCCCTGCAGCCGCGCAGCCTCCTCCACGCTGGGGCGGATGCGCAGCAGCCCCGCCGCCACCGGTGCGTGCGCCACAGCAGTGAAGCGCACCATGTAGGCAGCGAGCAGGATCAGCAGACTGCCCTGCACCACCAGAGCGAGCCCCAGCTGGAGATTCAGCCACTGCACCAGGCCGGCGAAGGGCACGAACAGCCCCAGCGCCAGCAGCGGCCCCGGAAAGGCGTAGCCCAGGGTGGGGATGCGTGCTGCCAGGCGGGTGAGCGGGCCGGGGGCGTGGCGCGCGCTCAGTGCCGCCGCCAGCGCAAAGGCCACGGTCAGCAGCGCGGCGATCAGGCCCAGGCTGACGCTGTTGAGTGCCAGCTGCGCCAGGCTGGCGTCCAGCGCGGCCAGATCGGCCAGCGACCACACCAGCAGCTGGACGGCGGGAACGACGAAAGCGCAGCCAAAGACCAGCGTGCAGACGCCGCTGGCCAGCCAGCGGCTTCGACCGAGAGCCAGCCGCCGCCCGCCACCCGCCCCGCCGGACGGGTGGTAGCGGCGTTCGCCGCGCAGGCGCTGTTCCAGCGCCAGCAGCACCAGCACCAGCACGATCAGCGCCCCGGCGAGCTGCAGTGCGGCGTCGATGGAGAACAGGGCGAACCAGGCCTTGTAGATGGCGGTGGTGAAGGTGTCGTAATTGAAGGCGGCGACGGTGCCGAAGTCGGCCAGGGTTTCCATCAGCGCCAGCAGCGTGCCGCCGGCGATCCAGGGCAGCGCCTGCGGCAGCGCCACCCGCCAGAATGCCGCCAGCGGGCTGTGCCCGAGCAGCCGCGCGGCTTCCATGGTCCGTACCCCCTGGCTGGCAAAGGCGTTGCGCGCGACCAGATAGACGTACGGGTACAGCGCGCCGCTGAGCGTCAGGATCACGCCGCCGCGCGAGCGGATGTCCGGCAGGCCGTAGCCGGCCTCGCGCAGCACCACGGCCAGCGGCCCCGACCAGTCGAGCAGGCCGATGACCACGGTGGCGAGCACATAACCCGGTATCGCCAGTGGCAGCAGCAGCGCCCAGGAAAAAAACCGCCGGCCCGGGAATTCGGTCAGCGCCACCAGGGCGGCGAGCAGCGTGCCCAGCAAGCTCACGCCCAGCCCCACGCCGGCGAGCAGCCAGAGGGTGTTGGCCGTCACCTGGGGCAGCAGATAGTGACGGAAATGCGCCCACAGCTCGGCGTCCACGCGCGTGAACGAGGCCGCCACGGCGAGCAGTGGCAGCAGGGTAGGCAGGGCGAGCAGCAGCGCCAGCGGCAGCCAGCCGCCGAGGGCCGGCGGCCTGCCGTGCGCCGCCCTCATGGCGAGCGTCCCGGCACCCGGGCTTAGCGGTAGCCCGCGCGGTCCATCAGCCGCACGGCGTCGGCCTGCAGGCGACCGGCTTCCGAGACATTGACCAGATCCGGCTCAAAGCTTCCCCAGGCGGCGACGGCGGGGTCTGGCGCGACGGCCGGATTGGCCGGGTACTCCAGATTCAGCGCGGCGAACAGCGCCTGCGCCTCACCGCCGGAGAGCCATTCCAGGAAAGCCCGCGCCGCCCTGGGCTGCTTGGCGTGCGTGGTGATACCCGCGCCGGAGACGTTGACGTGCACCCCCTGCAGACCCGTGTCGCTGCCCTGGTTGGGGAAGAACAGCGCCAGCGGCAGCTCGGGTTGGTCGCGCAGCAGGCGACCGTAGTAGTAGGTATTGACCAGCCCCACGTCGCAGCGGCCGGCCGCGATGGCTTCCATCACCTCGTTGTCGTTGGCAAACGGTGCGGCCGCCAGGTTGCCGACCCAACCGCTGACGATCTGCTCGGTCTGCGGCTCGCCCAGGCGCGCCAGCATCATCGCCACCAGCGACTGGTTGTAGACCTTCTTGGAGGTGCGCAGACAGAGCCGCCCCTTCCAGTCCGGCCCGGCCAGCGCCTCGTAGGTGCTCAGCTGTGCCGGCTGGACGCGCTCGGTGCTGTAGACCATCGCGCGCGCGCGCACCGAGAGCCCGAACCAGCGCTGCTGCGGATCACGCAGATGCGCGGGGATATTCTCGCGCAGCAGTGCCGAGTCCAGCGGCTGAAGCAGGCCCAGCTCCGCGGCCTGCCAGAGATTGCCGGCGTCCACGGTGAGCAGCAGGTCGGCCGGGCTGGCCGCGCCCTCGGCCTGCAG
>JBKHXN010000083.1:0-6331 GCA_046565985.1 Gammaproteobacteria bacterium | reverse complement strand
GACGAACTGCTGAGCATGACGGTACTGGAGATCCGCCCCGCGGCAGAGCGTGAACGGCTGCTGGCGGAGCTGGCCACGGCACCGCAGGCGCAGACCCAGTGGGGCGTGCACCGCCACATGACGCGCGCAGGTGAGGAACTGCTGATGGACATTTCCACCCGCTTCACCGTCTATCGCGGCCGCCCGGCGATGGTGGTGGCGGCGCGCGATGTCACCCGCGAATCAGAGGCCGCGCGTCTGCGCGACAAGGCACTGGCCGACGCCAGCCAGATCCTGGAGAGCATCTCCGAAGGGTTCTTCGCGGTGGACCGTGACTGGACGCTGCGCTACATCAACGAGCCGGCCCAACGCATGCTGCAGCGCAAGCAGCATGAGCTCATCGGCAAGAACATCTGGGATGAATTCCCGGAGGCGGTGGGCGGTGAATTCCATCGCGAATACCAGCGCGTGCTCGACGAGCAGACGCCGGGGCGGGTGGAAGGCTTCTACGCGCCGCTGAACGTCTGGTTCGAGGCGCATACCTTCCCCAGCGAGGACGGGGTGGTGGTCTATTTCCAGGACATCACCGAACGCAAGCAGGCCGCGGACCGGAATCGCCTGCTGGTCGAGCGCTTCGAGCTGGCCTCCCGCGCCACCCAGGACGCCATCTGGGACTGGGACCCGGCCAGTGACGTGATCTGGGCTTCCGAGCGCTACACCGAACTGTTCGGCTACTCCAGCCCGGCCGACGGCCACCGCTTTACGGTATGGGAATCGCATATCCATCCGGAAGATCGGGCACGGGTCATGGGCGGCCTGCGTGAAAGCCTCGAAGGGACCGGGGACAAATGGCAGGTGAGCTACCGCCAGTTCAAGCACAACGGCGAGCTCGCCGAGGTCCATGACGTGGCCTACATCATGCGCGACCCGCAGGGCCGGGCGATCCGCATGGTCGGCGCCGTCCGGGACATTACGGCCGAGCGACGCAGTCTCTCCGAGAAACTGCTGCTGTCGTCCGCCCTGGAGGCCGCCAAGGATGGAGTAGTCATCGCCGACGCACAGGCGCCCGACCAGCCCATCACCTTCGTCAACCAGGCCTTCGTGCAGCTCACCGGCTACACCCGCGAGGAGGTGCTGGGGCGCAACTGCCGCTTCCTGCAGCAGTCGGATCGCAACCAGCCGGGCCTGGAGCTGCTGCGCCAGAAGATCGCCGCCGGCGAGCCGGCCAGCGTGCTGCTGAAGAATTACCGCAAGGATGGCTCGCTGTTCTGGAACGAACTGAGCCTGTCGCCGATCCGCGACGGCGCCGGGCGCATCACCCACTTCGTCGGCGTGCAGCACGACGCCACCGACCGCAAGCGCCAGGAACTGGCGCTGTACACCTCGCGGCGCACCCACCAGCTCACCGGCCTGCCCAACGCGGCGGTACTGCACGAATGGCTGACCGAGATCCTCGGCAACGCGGCGCGGCGCCAGCAACCGGTGGCCATGCTGATGTGCGACGTGGATGATCTCAGCGCCATCTCCACCGAATACGGCCGCGAGACCGGCGACGCCGTGGTGCGCTTCGTCGCGCAGACGCTGAGCCGCTGCGCCGGCAAGCTGGACCTGGTGGCGCACGTCTCCGGCGACGAATTCGTGCTGGTGATCCACGATGGCGGCAGCATCGAGGCGGCGGAGCAGGCCGCCAAGCGCTTCCTCAAACGCCTGTCCGCGCCGGGTGCGCGCTGGCCGGAGGGCCTGCACGTCTCGGCCACCGTGGGGATCAGCCAGTACCCGCAGCACGGGGAGACCGCCGATCGGCTGATCGCCAACGCCGAGGCGGCGATGCACGCCGCCAAGTCCACCGCGCGCGGGCATTTTGCGGTGTACCGCGACGCCCAGGACGGCGGCATCACTCACGGCGAGCGCCGCCAGCTGCTGATGGAGCTCCGCCAGGCCCTGGACCGCGAACAATTGACCGTGCATTTCCAGCCGCAGGTGCACCTGTGGACCGGGCAGGTCAGCGGCTTCGAGGCGCTGGTGCGCTGGACACGCCAGAACGGCATGAGCGTACCGCCCAGCCTGTTCGTGCAGATCGCCGAGGAGAGCGGGCTGGTGGACGCACTGGGCAAGCTGGTCTCGCTGCGTGCCCTGCAGGAACTGCAGCGGCTGAGCCGCGAGCAGGGTTTCCGCGGCTCCATGGCCATCAACGTCTCGCCGGTGCAGCTCTCGCACGAGGACTTCGTGCCCTGGCTGGGTGCACGGCTGAGCGAACTGGAGATTGACCCCGGCCGGCTGGAAATCGAGATCACCGAAAGCACCGTGCTGGGCAAGGACCCGGTCACCCTCGACCAGCTCAAGCGCATCACCAGCATGGGCGTGGGCATTTCGGTGGATGACTTTGGCACCGGCTACGCCAGCCTCAGCTACCTCACCCGCTTCACCGTGAACAAGCTCAAGATCGACCGCTCCTTCGTCCGCGATCTGGGCTCGGACCAGGGCGCGCGCGCCATCGTCGAGGCGGTGATGAGCATGGGCCACAATCTGGGCGCGGTGCTGGTGGCCGAGGGCGTGGAGACCTTCGCACAGGCGCAGATGCTGCGCGACATGGGCTGCGACATGATGCAGGGCTTTCTGGTCAGCCCCGGCCTGCCGACGGAAGGGCTGGAAGCGCTGCTCGCGCGCCAGCCGTTCCGCCTGGAGTAAGCGCCTACGCCACCTCGAACAGGCCGGCGGCGCCCATGCCGCCGCCGATGCACATGGTGGCCACCACGTACTTCACCCCGCGGCGCTTGCCCTCGATCAGCGCATGGCCCACCAGGCGCGCGCCCGATACCCCGTAGGGATGGCCCACGGCGATGGCGCCGCCGTTGACGTTGAGCCGTTCGTCGGGAATGCCGAGCTTGTCGCGGCAGTAGATCACCTGCACCGCGAAGGCCTCGTTGAGCTCCCACAGGCCGATGTCGTCCATCTTCAGGCCCGCGCGCTGCAACAGGCGCGGGATGGCAAAGACCGGGCCGATGCCCATTTCGTCCGGCTCGCAGCCCGCCACGGCAAAGCCGCGGAAGATGCCCAGCGGCTGCAGGCCGCGCTGCTCGGCCAGGCGGGCGTTCATCACCACACAGGCGGCGGCACCGTCGGAGAACTGGCTGGCGTTGCCGGCGGCGATCACTCCGCCCGGCAGCGCCGGCTTGATCTTGGCCACCGCCTCGTAAGTGGTGTCGGGGCGGATGCCCTCGTCCTCGCTCACCGTCACCTCGCGCGTGATGAGCTGGCCGCTGGCCTTGTCGGCCACGCCCGCGGTGACGGTGATGGGGACGATCTCGTCGCGGAACTTGCCGGCCGCCTGTGCCGCGGCGGCGCGCTGCTGGCTGCGCGCGCCGTACTCGTCCTGACGCTCGCGCGGAATCTGGTAACGCTTGGCCACGGTCTCGGCGGTCTGGAGCATGGGCCAGTAGAGTTCCGGCTTGTGCTGCATCAGCCAGTTCTCGCGCAGCATGTGGGTGTTGGCTTCGTTCTGCACGCAGGAGATGGACTCCACCCCGCCGGCGACCATCACCGGCACCTGGTCCACGATCACCCGCTGCGCCGCCATGGCGATGGTCTGCAGGCCGGACGAGCAGAAGCGATTGACGGTGACGCCCGCGGCCGTCACCGGCAGGCCGGCGCGCAGGGCGATCTGCCGCGCGATGTTGGAGCCGGTGGCGCCTTCCGGCGTGGCGCAGCCCATGATCACATCCTCCACTTCCGCCGGGTCCACTCCGGCGCGCTGCACGGCGTGCTGCACCACATGCCCGCCCAGCGTGGCGCCGTGCGTCATGTTGAAGGAGCCGCGCCAGGATTTGGCGAGCGCGGTACGGGCGGTGGAAACGATGACGGCGTCGGTCATTGCAGACTCCTGAAAGGGTGAAGGGCGCGGCTCAGGCCGCGCCGGCCAGAAAACGGTCGAGGTTGGCGCGCGCGGTGGCGCGCACCTTGTTGCGGATCAGCGGCGTCCAGCCCAGCAGCAGGCCGGGCATGCCCAGGGCCTGCCGGGACCAGCGCCAGAAATCGAAGCGGTCATGGTGGGCCACGATCCGCCCGTCGCGGAAACGGAACTCGGCGTCGATGCGGTTGACCACGATGCGTCCGGTGAGGCTGAAGCGATAGCGGGCCTCCCAGTGGGCGCGCCCGCCTTCGGCGTCGGCCTGAATGTCGCGCCAGCTCAGCTGCCAGTCGGCCGCGCCTTTTTCCAGCACCCCGGCGCAGAGCATGGCCCACATGCCGGCGGTCTCGCGCTGGCCGCGAAGGCTGAAGACCTCGTCGCGGAATTCCACGTCCGGCGCGTAGCACTTGGCCATGGTCGCGGCGTCCAGCGCCGCAAAGGCACAGTAGAAAGTCTCGATCAGCTGGGCATTGGGGTGCATGGCGGTACTCCTGTGGGATCAACCCCGCCTGCTAGGCGGTCAGGCTCCGGCCCTGCGCGGCGAGCTTTTGCAGCAGCGGGGCCGGCTCCCAGAACGCGGTGCGCGCCAGCGGGCCCTGCGCGAAGCGGCGCATGCGGCGCACCACGCTGTACAGGCCCTGCTGGTCGGCGTAGTGCATGGGGCCGCCGCGGTGCAGCGGAAAGCCGTAACCGTTCAGATACACCATGTCGATGTCCGAGGCGCGCAGGGCGATGCCCTCCTCGAGAATGCGCGCGCCCTCGTTGACCAGGGCATAGATCAGACGCTCGACGATCTCCGCGTCCGGGATCGGGCGGCGGGCCACGCCCAGCTCGGCCGCGTAGGCGGTGACCAGGGCGTCCACTTCCGGATCGGGGTAGGCGTTGCGGTCACCGGGCTGGTAGCGGTACCAGCCCTTGCCGGTCTTCTGGCCGAAGCGGCCCTGCTCGCACAGCCGGTCGGCGATCACCTGGCGGGGCATGTCCGGGTGCTCGGCGTACTGGCGCTTGCGGATGTACCAGCCCACGTCGTTGCCGGCCAGGTCGCCCATGCGGAAGGGACCCATGGCCATGCCCCACTGCTCCAGGGCGCGGTCTATCTGCGCCGGCAGGGCGCCTTCGATCAGCAGCACCATGGCCTCGGCGCTGTACTGGTTGATCATGCGGTTGCCGATGAAGCCGTCGCAGACCCCGGAGACCACGGCGAGCTTGCGGATCTTCTTGGCCAGCCGCATCACGGTGGCCAGCACGTCCTTGCCGGTGGCCTGGCCGCGCACCACTTCCAGCAGGCGCATGACGTTGGCGGGGGAGAAGAAATGGGTGCCGATCACGTCCTGCGGGCGGCGCGTGAAGGCGGCGATGCGGTCCACGTCCAGCGTCGAGGTGTTGGTGGCGAGGATGGCGCCCGGCTTCATCACCTGGTCGAGCTTCCCGAACACGGTCTGCTTCACCGCCATGTCCTCGAACACCGCCTCGATCACGATGTCGGCGCTGCCAATCTGCGCGTAGTCCAGCGTCGGCGTGATCAGGCCCATGCGGGCCTCCACCTGTTCGGGCTTGAGCTTGCCTTTCTTCGCCGAGCGTTCGTAGTTGGCGCGGATGGTGGACAGGCCGCGGTCCAGCGCCTCCTGCTTCATCTCCAGCACGGTGACCGGGATGCCGGCGTTGGCAAAGTTCATGGCGATGCCGCCACCCATGGTGCCGGCGCCGATCACCGCGGCGGTGCGGATCTCGCGCGTGGGCGTGTCCTCGGGCACGTCGGGGATCTTGCCGGCCAGGCGCTCGCCGAAGAAGGCGTGGCGCAGGGCCTTTGATTCCGGCGTCTGCACCAGCTGGGCGAACAGCTCGCGTTCCAGCGCCAGGCCCTCGTCGAAGGGCTTGCGCACCGCGGCGGCCACCGCGTCAACGCACTTCAGCGGCGCGGGGAACGGCCCGGCGACGCCGCGCACCGAGTTGCGCGCGAACTGGAAATACGCCGCGGCGTGGGGGTGCTCGGCCTTGAGGTCGCGGATGCGCGGCAGCGGCCGCTGTCCGGCCCGCTTGCGCGCAAAGGCGAGCGCCGCCTTGAGCAGGTCGCCGTCGGTCAGCTCGTCAAACAGGCGGCTGCCCTTGAAGCGCGCCGCTGGCACCGTGGCGCCGGAGACGATCAGGTTCAGCGCCGCCTCCACGCCGATCACCCGCGGCAGGCGCTGGGTGCCGCCGGCGCCGGGCAGGATGCCGAGCTTGACCTCCGGCAGCGCGATCTGCGCCTCCGCGTGGCCCACCCGGTAGTGGCAGCCCAGCGCCAGCTCCAGCCCGCCGCCCATGCACACGCCGCCCACCGCGGCGATCACCGGCTTGGGGCAGTCCTCGATCTGGGCGATCAGCGTCGGCAGCGCCGGCTCGGCAAAGGCCTTGGGCGAGTTGAACTCGCGGATGTCGGCGCCGCCGGAGAAGGCGCGCTCGCTG
>JBKHXN010000082.1:0-5266 GCA_046565985.1 Gammaproteobacteria bacterium | reverse complement strand
TGCCGGCCGCAGCGCTGGCCGGCCTGACGCCAGCGCACGGCGAGACCGCGGCACCCTGGCAGCAGGCCAGCCTGCTGCTGCTGGGGCTGCTGTTTGGCGCCTCGCTGCTGCGCAAGGGCGGCCGAGCCTTCCTGGCCGAGCTGTTCGAGACCGGCGGCGGGCCCACGGCGGCGCACGCGCCGCACTAGCTGTTTGGTGTGCGACACCTCGCCAGGCGGGAGTGGAGGCGGGTGCGGCGCGATGGATTCCCGCTTGCGCGGGAATGACGAACCCCATTAGAGATACCTCCGTGCCGTCATCCCCGTGTAAACGGGGATCCACGCCGGAAGAGGGCTGCGGGTGGCGCTGAGGGAGTGAAGGCAGGACCGGAGAGATGGATTCCCGCTTGCGCGGGAATGACGATAGTGTGTGAGGTGGTTATGGAAGGATGGAATCTCCATTCCCATGCAGGTTCGTCATTCCGGCCAAGCGAACGTGAGTGAGCGCGAGCCGGAATCCATGCCGCTACCGTGTGCCGCCCTGGCAAGAGCCGGTGCGTGTGGAGACGAGGCTCCCCAGACTTCAGCCCTGGCTGATGCCGACGATCTTGAGCGCCAGTTCCAGCGCCTGTTCGTAGTTCAGGCGTGGGTCCACCTCGGACCGGTAGGCGCGCTGCAGGTCGGTGGCCGAGAGGTTGCGGGCACCGCCGGTGCATTCGGTCACGTCCTCGCCGGTGAGTTCCAGATGCACGCCGCCCAGGCGTGAGCCCGCTTCGCGGTGAATGGTGAAAGCCTGGGTCAGCTCACTGAGGATGTCGTCGAACGGCCGCGTCTTGAGCCCGCCCGGCGTGGTCTGGGTATTGCCGTGCATCGGGTCGCAGAGCCAGAGCACACGATGGCCGGCGCGGCGCACCGCCTCGATCAGCGGCGGCAGGGCCTCTGCGATACGGCCGGCGCCCATGCGGTGGATCAGGGTGAGGCGGCCGGGCTCGTTGTCCGGGTTGAGGCGCTCGCACAGGGCCAGCACCCAGCCGGCGTCCATGCCGGGGCCGACCTTGATGCCCAGCGGATTGCGGATGCCGCGGCAGTATTCGACATGGGCGCCGTCGAGCGCCGCCGTGCGCATGCCGATCCAGGGAAAATGCGTGGAGAGGTTGTACCAGCCCGGCGCGCGCGGCACGGTGCGCGTCTGTGCCTGCTCGTACCAGAGCAGCAGGGCCTCGTGGCTGGTGAAGAAATCCACGCGCGAGAAATCGCCGATCGGCTTGCCGGCCAGGGTTTCCATGAACCGCACCGAGTCGCCCAGCGCATCCACCATGCGCTGATACTCGGCGGCCAGCGGCGAGTGCCGGACCCAGTCCAGGTCCCAGTACTCGGGGTGGTGCAGGTCGGCAAAGCCGCCGTCGATCAGCCCACGCACGAAGTTGATGGTCATGGCCGAGCGCATGTGGCCTTCGAGCAGGCGCTGCGGATCGGGCGTGCGCGCGGCGGCGGTAAAGGGCGCGGCGTTGACCAGATCGCCGCGATAGCTGGGCAGGGTCTGGCCGTCGCGAGTCTCCAGATCGGCCGAGCGCGGCTTAGCGTACTGCCCGGCAAAGCGGCCGATGCGCAGCACCGGCTGGCGCATGCCGTGCACCAGCACCAGTGACATCTGCAGCAGCACCTTGAGACGGTTGGTGATCAGCGCCGGTTCGCAGTCGGCGAAGCTCTCGGCGCAGTCGCCACCCTGGAGCACGAAACAGCCGCCGTCCTGCGCCCGCGCGAGCTGCTGGCGCAGGTGCTGCACCTCCCAGGAGGTGACCAGCGGCGGCAGACGCGCGAGCTGGGCCAGCGCGGCCTGGAGCGCGGCCGGATCGGGGTACTGGGGCTGCTGCGCCGCCACCTTGTGCTGCCAGGAATCGGGGCGCCAGTCTGGGGGTAGGGTCACGGGAGTCGGTATACGGGCGATAATGCGCGCACAGTATAAGCCCTGCCCTCGCCCGCCCCGCATGAACGATCGCCCGTTTAGCGACCATACCCCGCTGATGCAGCAGTATCTCGGCATCAAGGCCGCGCACCCGGACACCCTGGTGTTGTTCCGCATGGGCGACTTCTACGAGCTGTTCTACGACGATGCGCGCAAGGCCGCACGGCTGCTCAACATCACGCTGACCCAGCGCGGTGAATCCGCCGGCGCGCCAGTGGTGATGGCCGGCGTGCCGCACCACCAGCTGGACAACTACCTGGCACGGCTGCTGCGCGCCGGCGAATCGGCCGCCATTGCCGAGCAGGTGGGCGAAGTGGGCGCCGACAAGGGCCCGGTACGGCGCGAGGTGACCCGCGTGGTCACGCCCGGCACCGCCACCGAGGACGCCCTGCTCGATCCGCGCCAGACGGTGTGGCTGGCGGCCGTGACGCGGCAGGACCAGCGCTATGGCCTGGCCTGGCTGGAGCTTTCCTCGGGGCGCTTTCATCTCATGGAATGTGCCAGTGCCGCGCTGCTGGCGGCGGAGCTGGCACGCATCCGCCCCAGCGAGCTGCTGCTGCCGGAGGGCCTGCAACTGGCCGGCGACCTGCCGCCGCCGCGCTGGCGCGCGCCTTGGCAGTTTGACCCCGCCTCGGCCCGCCGCCTGCTGCTGGAGCAATTCCGTACCCGGGACCTGCGCGGCTTCGGCTGCGAGGACCTGCCCGCGGCCGTGGCCGCCGCCGGCGCGCTGCTGGCCTATGTGCAGGAAACCCAGAAGGCGGCCCTGCCGCATCTGGGCAGCCTGCGTACCGAGCACACGGCACAGCGGCTGATCCTCGATCCCGCGACGCGCCGGAACCTGGAGATCGACCGCAGCCTGAGCGGCGAGCCGGCACCCAGCCTGGTGAGCGTGTTCGATACCTGTGTCACCGCCATGGGCGCGCGGGCGCTGCGCGGCTGGCTGCTCCAGCCGCTGCGCCAGACCGACGTGCTGCAGGCCCGCTACGACGCCGTGGACGCGCTCTGCTCCCAGGACCCGGAACAGGCCCTGCGCCGCGCGCTGCGGCCGGTGCAGGACCTGGAACGCATCCTCGCCCGCATCGCCCTGCGCTCGGCCCGCCCGCGCGATCTGCTGGGCCTGCGGCTGAGCCTGGAAGCCTTGCCGGACGTGCTCCGCGTACTGGCCGGCACCGAGGCGGCCATGCTGCGCCAGCTGGGCGCCACGCTGGACGGTCACCAGACCCTGGCCCAGGAGCTGGCCGCCACCCTGGCCGAGGAGCTGCCGCTGCTGGCGCGCGACGGTGGCGTGTTCCGCGCCGGCCACGACGCGGAGCTCGACCAGCTGCGGGCGCTGGCCGAGAACGCCGACGGCTTCCTGGTGGAACTGGAAACCCGCGAGCGCGCCCGCAGCGGCATCGAGACGCTCAAGGTGGGCTACAACCGGGTGCACGGCTACTACCTGGAAGTGGGCAAGGTGCACAGCCACAAGGTGCCGGCCGATTACACCCGGCGCCAGACGCTGACCCACTTCGAGCGCTACATCACCGCCGAACTCAAACAGTTCGAAGATCAGGTGCTGTCGGCACGCGACCGCGCGCTGGCACGCGAGAAGCAGCTCTATGACACCCTGCTGGACCGCCTGGGCGCGCAGCTGCCCGGCCTGCAGGCCGCGGCGCGCAGCCTGGCCGAGCTCGACGTGCTGGCCTGCTACGCCGAGCGCGCGGCGCGCCTGGGCCTGGTGCGTCCGCGCCTGGACGACAGCCCCGGCCTGCGGATCCGTGGCGGCCGTCATCCGGTGGTGGAAGCCGCGCTGGACACGCCCTTCGTGCCCAACGACCTGCAGCTGGACAGCGGGCGACGCCTGCTGGTCATCACCGGGCCGAACATGGGCGGCAAATCCACCTTCATGCGGCAGACCGCGCTGATCGTGCTGCTGGCCCACGCCGGCTGCTTCGTGCCGGCGGAGGAGGCCGTGATCGGGCCGATCGATCGCATCTTCACCCGCATCGGCAGCGCCGACGACCTGGCGGGCGGGCAGTCCACCTTCATGGTGGAGATGAGCGAGACCGCCAACATCCTGCATAACGCCACGCCGCACAGCCTGGTGCTGATGGACGAGATCGGGCGCGGCACCAGCACCTACGACGGGCTCTCGCTGGCGCGCGCCTGCGCCGAGCACCTGGCGCATACGGTAGGCAGCCTGACGCTCTTTGCCACGCATTATTTCGAGCTGACCACGCTCGCGCAGACACTGCCGGGCGTGGCCAATATCCACCTCGACGCGGCGGAATACGGAGAGCGGCTGGTGTTCCTGCACCGCGTCAAGGACGGCCCGGCCAACCGCAGCTATGGCCTGCACGTGGCCCAGCTGGCGGGCGTACCGCAGCCGGTGATCGAGGCGGCGCGCGCCATACTGGCCACGCTGGAGGCCGCTCCCGCACCGCAGCCGGGCACCGCCGTGCCGCAGCTGCCGCTGTTCCCGGCGCCGCAGCCGGAGGCCCTGCGGCAGTTACAGGAACTGGACCCGGACCAGCTCAGCCCGCGCGAGGCGCTGGACTGGCTGTACCGTCTGAAGAAAAGCCTGGGCCAGGGCTAGTTAGCCAGCGGCTACAGCCCGGCGCCGCGCAGGGCCAGCCGGACCGCCACCACCAGTACCAGCACGAACAGCACGGTCATGCCCAGGCCGATGAGGATGAAGTGCAGCGGCCTGCCGCGGGTGAAGTCGCGCTCGCGGTTGCGCCGGTTCTGCACGCCGAAGAAAGCTGCCGCGACGCTCTGGATGGTCTCCCACAGCCCCGGCGGCGGCGGCTCGTCGGGCGGCTCGGCGCCGGCCGTGCGGTGCATCAGTACCCCGCGAGGAGCTTGCGAGACACGGCCAGATCGTTGCGCGACTTGGCCTGGATATCCTCGGAGATGATCTTCTCCAGCTTGCCGCCCAGCAGCGGAATGCCGCAGCTGACGGTCCACTTGAGCAGGTTGGCCGAGCCCTGGCCCTCGTCCCGGAGGCTCATCTCGGCGCTGACCTTGACCGGCGCACCCTTGATCTCGGCCTCGATGCGGCCGGTCTTCTTCACCAGATCCCAGGCGTCGGTCTGGGTGATGACGCTGGAATCGCCGATGAATTTCTTGGCGAAGTCGGGCAGTCCCGCCTCCGACTTCATGGTGTAGCGCACCTTGATGCGAAACTGTTTGTCGGTCTTCTCGTGGTCCAGCACTTCGATGTCCCAGGCGCCGACTTCCTTGTACTTGCGCTCGAAGTAGCTGCGGTCACCGAACATCTTGATGACGGTGGCGGCCGGCTTGCCGAAGCTGTGCTTGTCGTCGAATTTCATCTGGCACTCCC
>JBKHXN010000081.1:0-20862 GCA_046565985.1 Gammaproteobacteria bacterium | reverse complement strand
CCCAGTTCGCGGGCCTGGGTGAGGCCGGCGGTGTCGGGTTCGCCCTTGATGATCAGCGCGGGGGCGATGAGTTTCCAGCGGTAGCCGCTGGCGATGCGCTGCAGGGCGCTGACGGCGCCGCTGCCGTCGTTGCCGGCGCTGATGAGTACGGCGTAGGGCAGGGCGATGGTCTTGCCCTCGGCCGGGTAGTAGGTGCGGTCGAGGAAGTCCTTGACCAGGCCGGACAGGTAGCCGAAGTTTTCCGGGCTGCCGATCAGCAGGCCGTCGGCCGCCAGCAGGTCGTCGATGCCGGCTTCGGGCGCGCGCTTGAGCTGGCAGTTCACTTCATCGGCAAATTCGGCGGCGCCCTCGGCGGCGGCGCGCATGAGTCGTTCCGTGCGCCCGGTCTGGCTGCTGTACACCAGCAGCAGCTGCTTCACGGCGCCAGCAGCGCCTGCAGGGCGCGGGTGATGGCGGGCCAGGCGACGGAGCCGGGCGCCACCAGCTCAAAGTGGCCGGCGGCGCCCACGGTGTGCAGCTGTACCGTATCGCCCTGCGCCTGCGCGGCGCGGGTGTAGGCGGCCACGCTGTCGGCGGCGACGATGGGATCGCGCGCGCCCTGCACCAGCTGCTGCGGGACGCCCAGCGGCAGCAGCGCCAGCGGCGAGGCCTGGGCGTAGCGCGCGGGCTGTTCCTCCGGCGTGCCGCCCAGCAGCGGTTCCACCGCGCTGTGACAGCTGCCCGCGGGGCCGATGCGGTAGGTGGCGAGGTCGGTGATCGGTGCCAGGCCCAGCACCCCGCGCAGCGGCAGTGGATCGGGCCGGTACAGCGGGCTGTCGGCGGGCAGCTGCGTGCGCGCGGCCAGCCACAGCGCGAGCTGGCCGCCGGCGGAA
The DNA here is from genome assembly GCA_046565985.1 of Gammaproteobacteria bacterium. Lineage (GTDB taxonomy): Bacteria > Pseudomonadota > Gammaproteobacteria > Nevskiales > Nevskiaceae > Polycyclovorans. The sequence goes on along the minus strand of JBKHXN010000081.1, from coordinate 19,990 downwards.
TGGCCCATGGCGATGACGCGCCCCAGGTCCAGCGGCTGCGTCTGCGCCAGCACGCGCAGGTGATCGGTGGCGCGTGCCACGTCCAGCAGGGTGTGCGGCCAGCCGCCGCCGTCGTCGCCGAGGCGGCGGTATTCGATGGTCCACACCGCCACGCCCAGCGGCAGCAGGGCGTCGGCCACGCGGGTGGCGTGGCGGTAGTCAAACTGCTGCAGCCAGCAGCCGCCGTGGATCAGCACCACCACCGGAAAAGGCCCGCGGCCGGCGGGCAGGCGCAGCTCGCCAAACTGTGGCGCGGCTTCTCCGTAGGCCACGCGCAGGCCGGGCAGCGGCAGCGCGCGCGCGTTCAGCTCTTGCCAGCTCAGCGGCGGGGGCAGGGTGGCACAGGCGCTGAGCAGGGACATGGACAGGAGCAGAGTGGTGAGGAGTTTCATGGCGGCTCAGGTGACGGCCTGGCGGGCGTGGCAGGCCGGCGTGTCCCAGCTGCGATGCTGCAGGATGTCGCGCAGGATGGCCACGGCGTCCCAGAGATCGGCATAGCCGATATAAAGCGGGGCAAAGCCGAAGCGCAGCAGATCGGGGGCGCGGAAGTCGCCGACCACGCCGCGGGCGATCAGCGCCTGCATCAGCGGCCAGGCCTGGGGGTGGCGCAGGCAGACCTGGCTGCCGCGTGATTGCGCGTCGCGCGGCGAGGCGAGTTCCAGCCCGTGCCCGGCAAGTTCCTGCTCCACCAGGCCGATGAACAGCTCGGTCAGGCGCATGGACTTTTCCCGCACCACCTCGGCGGGTGCTTCCAGCGCGAGGTCCACGCCGGGTTCCAGCGCCGCCAGGCTGAGGATGGGCGGCGTGCCGGCGAGCAGGCGGCCGATGCCCGCGGCGGGCAGGTAGTCCGGTTCAAAGGCAAACGGGCGCGCGTGACCAAACCATCCGGCGATGGGCGAGGACAGGTGCTGCAGCGCGCTGCTCACGTACACGAACGAAGGCGCGCCCGGCCCGCCGTTGAGGTATTTGTAGCCGCAGCCCACGGCCAGATCCACGCCGTCGGTGGCGAGCTGCAGGGGCACCACGCCGGCGGAGTGCGCCAGATCCCACAGCGCCAGCGCGCCGTGCTGGTGGGCCGCGCGGGTCAGGCCGGGCAGGTCGTGCAGGCGTCCGCTGCGGTAGTCCACGTGGCTGAGCGAGAGCACGGCCACGTCCTCGTCGAGGGCGTCCAGGAGCGCGTCCGGCGCCACCACGCGCAGTTCCGCGCGCTCGCCCAGCAGCGTGCACAGGCCCTGGGCAATGTACAGATCGGTGGGGAAATGCCCGGCCTCGGTGAGGATCACGCGCCGCCCCGGCCGTGCTGCCAGCGCCATGGCCAGCAGCTTGAAGAGATTCACCGAGGTGGAGTCACTCACCAGGGTCTCGCCGGCCCGTGCGCCGATGAGCTGGCCGATCTTCTCCCCCACGCGCTGCGGCAGGTCCACCCAGCCGTGCGCGTTCCAGCTGCGGATCAGGTCCTGCCCCCACTGCTGTTCCACCACCTCCCGCACCCGCGCCGGCGTGGCGGCGGGCAGGGCGCCGAGCGAGTTGCCGTCGAGGTAGATCAGGTTATCCGCCAGCACAAAGCGCTGGCGCAGCTCGCGCAGCGGGTCCTGGGCGTCGGCCGCCGCCAGGGCGGCGCGGGTCAGTGGTGCGCCGGGCTGCACGGGCTCAGTCCGTACCCAGGAAATCCAGCTTGCCCAGCTCCACGCCGTTGTGGCGCAGGATGTTGTAGGCCGTGGCGCTGTGGAAATACAGATTGGGCAGCACGAAGTGCAGCAGGTAGGCCTGGCCCTTGAAGTGCAGCTCGCCGCGCCCGGTCTTGAGGGTGATGGGCCGCTCCTCGGACCCGTCGACCTGCTGCGCGCCGTACTGGCCGATGAAGCTCAGGGTCTTGTCGATGCGCGCGCAGAGCTCGTCGAAGCGCGTCTCGGTATCCTCGTAGCGCGGTACTTCCACCCCGGCCAGCCGGGCGGCGGCGCCCTTGGCCATGTCGGTGGCGATCTGCACCTGGCGCACCAGCGGGAACATGTCGGGGTAGAGCCGCGCGTTGAGCAGTACCGAGGGTTCGATCTTGCGCGCCTGGGCGTGAGCCTCGCCTTTCTGAAGAATGGCGCGCAGATTGTGCAGCGTACGGGTGAAGACCGGCACCGAGGCCTGGTACATCGACAGCGACATGGGGATCTCCGGCAGCAGAGGAAAGGTGAATCGCATCTTACGCGAGCCCTGCCGCAGTAGGGTTATGCTGTGCCCCCCGGCCGCCCGCGAGGCCCGCATGAACGAACAACGCCTGATCCTGCTCGAGACCAAGCTGGCCTACCAGGAGGCCACGCTGCAATCGCTCAACGACGCGGTGGCGCGCCAGCAGATGCAGATCAGCCAGCTCGAGCAGGTCTGCCGCCAGTTGCAGGGGCGGCTCGCCAGCCTGGGCGAGGCGCCGTACAAGAGCAGCCTGAGCGACGAGATCCCACCCCATTATTGACCCGGCATTCGGCCACACGGCCAGGAGTAGCGGACCATGATCCAGAACCCCTTCGGCGCCCCGCGCCCCAAGCTCGAACAGTTCCCCGATCCGGTGCTGGACGAGCCGCTCGCCGCCACCCCGCAGACCGGGCTGGCGGTGCTGGCCGGCGGCTGCTTCTGGTGCGTGGAGGCGGTGTACCGCGAACTGCGCGGCGTACGCGCCGTGGTGTCCGGCTATTCCGGCGGCAGCGCCGAGACCGCCGACTACAAGACCGTGTGCAGCGGCACCACCGAGCACGCCGAAGTGGTGCAGATCACCTACGACCGCAGCCAGACCCGCTTCGGCCAGCTGTTGAAGATCTTCTTCGCCGTGGCGCATGACCCGACCCAGCTCAACCGCCAGGGAAACGACGTGGGCACGCAGTACCGCTCGGCCATCTTCCACGTGGACGAGGAGCAGCGGCGCATCGCCGAGGCCTACATCCGCCAGCTCGACGCGGCGGGCGTGTACAAGCGGCCCATCGTCACGCAGCTGCAGCCGCTCAAGGATTTCTTCGAGGCCGAGGCCTACCACCAGAATTACGCCGAGCTGCACCCGGACCAGCCCTACATCGCCGCCGTGGCGCTGCCCAAGGTGGAGAAGCTGCGCGCCTATTTCGGCGAAGTGCTGGCCAGGGCCTGAGCATGTATCACTCCCGCATCTGCGGTACCGGCAGCTACCTGCCCGAGCGCGTGGTCACCAACCGCGAGCTGCAGACGCGCATCGAGACCTCGGACGAGTGGATCGTCTCGCGCACCGGCATCGAGGCGCGCCACGTCGCGGCCGACGACGAGCTGACCAGCGATCTCGCCCTGCACGCCGCGCGCCGAGCCATGGAGGCCGCGGGCGTCGGCGCCGACGAGATTGACCTGATCGTAGTGGCCACCACCACGCCGGACATGGTGTTCCCCTCCACCGCCTGCCTGCTGCAGGCCAAGCTCGGCGTGAAGCAGGGCGCGGCCTTTGACGTGCAGGCGGTGTGCACCGGCTTCATCTACGCGTTGGCCACCGCCGACAAGTTCATCGCCAGCGGCGCCCACCGCTGCGCGCTGGTGGTGGGGGCGGAGGTGTTCTCGCGCCTGCTGGACTGGAACGACCGCCGTACCTGCGTGCTGTTCGGCGATGGCGCGGGCGCCGTGGTGCTGCGGCGCAGCGAAGCGCCGGGCATCCTCTCCAGCCACCTGCACGCCGACGGCAGCCACGGCCACATCCTGCGCGTGGCCGGCGGCATCGCCGAGGGCAAGGTCCGCGGCAACCCCTTTCTGGAGATGGACGGCGCGGCGGTGTTCCGGCTGGCCGTGCGGGTGCTCGACGAATGCGCGCGCGAGGCGCTGGAGCACAACCGGATGAGCGCGGCCGAGCTGGACTGGTACATCCCGCACCAGGCCAACCTGCGCATCATCAAGGCCATTGCCGACAAGCTGGGCCTGCCGCCGGAGCGCGTGGTGAGCACGGTAGCGCGCCACGGCAACACCTCCGCCGCCTCGGTGCCGCTGGCGCTGGACGCCGCGGTGCGCGACCAGCGCATCCAGCCCGGCCAGCGCGTGCTGCTGCAGGGCGTGGGCGGCGGGATGACCTGGGGCTCGGTCCTGCTGCGCTGGTAGCTAGCCGCGGCTGCCGGCCAGGCCCAGGAAGAAGTGCCGGGCGTTGATGCCCAGCGTGCGCGTGCGGTAGCCCCCTTCCTGCACCACCAGCGTGGGCAGTTTCAGCGCGCCGATCTGCTCGCCGCAGCGCTGGAAATCCCGGGCTACCAGCGGCCAGGTGCCGGTCGGGTCGGCCTTGGCCGTGTCCAGCCCCAGGCACACCACCAGATGCGCGGGGGCAAAGTCGCGGATGCGCCGCAACGCCTTGTCCAGGGTCTTGCCGTAGCGCTCGGCGGTGATGCTGGGTGGCAGCGGCAGGTTGAGGTTGTAGCCCAGCCCCGCACCCGCGCCCTGCTCGTCGGCAAAGCCGGCAAAGTGCGGGTAGGCGTGCGGCGGCGCGCCGTGGATGGAGACGGTGAGGACGTCGCTGCGCTCCCAGAAGATGTCCTGCGTGCCGTTGCCGTGGTGAAAGTCCACGTCCAGCACCGCCACGCGGCCGAACTGGCTCAGAAACTCCGCCGCCACCGCGCCGGAGTTGAGATAGCAGAAGCCGCCGAAACTGCGGCGCTCGGCGTGGTGGCCCGGCGGACGCACCAGCGCATAGGCCAGTTCATACCCTTCCAGCAGCGCCTGCGCGCCGGTGTAGGCGCAGTCCACCGCGCCGTGCGCGGCCAGCCAGACGTTGGGGTGCAGGGGCGTGAAGGTATCGGTGCAGTAATAGCCGACCTGGAGCTCGATATCCTCCGGCGGCCGCTGCTGGTTGCGCGGCGGAAAGATGATGGGGTAGATGGATTTTCCCGCCGGCAGCTGCGCGCAGGCGCGCTCCAGGTAATGGAGATAGGCCGGATCGTGCACGCGCCGCAGCAGCCGTTCCGGCGTGTGCCGCACCGTGAGTGGGTTGAACAGGCCGGTCTTGCCGATCTCGTCGAGGATCACCGGGATGCGCACCGGCGCCTCCATGTAGCCGCGGTCGCGCACGTGGTGGATCTCGTGGCGCGCGTTGACCATGAGGGCGATCGGCGCTATCCGGCGCGGGCCGGGCGCGGGGGCCGGCGAGTGCGGCCGGCTCTCGGCCTTGAGGTAGCGCGGCTCGCGCAGCTGCACCGGATCGTCCTCGAAGGACTCCACGATGCCGCGGATGGTCTGGCTGTCGAACAGGTGCGGGTAGCGGCGTTCGAGGATCGCGCTGGCCACTTCGCGCACCACGCTGCGCGGCAGCGGGTGCGGTGCATCCAGCGGGTCCACCATCAGGAAATACACGTCCTGGTCGCCGGGCGTGACCGGCGAGGCGTAGCGGTTGTTGATGATGGGCCGCACGTCGTAGCGCTCGTAGAAGCGCAGGCGCTGGATGTTCTGCTGCAGCGTGGCCTCGTCGCGCACCAGCGCGGGGTTGTCCACGCTGCATTCCAGGAACAGGTGCTGGGCGTGCAGGGCGCGCGCTTCCTCGCGTACACGCTCGTAGAGCACCGCGCCCACGCCGCCGCCGGTCTTTCCCGGGGCGACCGAGATCAGGTCCAGGTAGGCAATGCCCAGGTCCGGCATGTGCAACAGCAGGGCGAAGCCGCGCACCTTGTCCAGCCCGCTCTCCAGCACCAGCAGCACGCTGCGGTAGCGGAAGCGCAGCGGGTCGCGCAGGCGCTCGGTGAGGCTCTCGGATTCCAGCGGATGCCAGTCCGGGAACTGCGCGCGGCTGATCGCCTCCACCTGGGCGATCGCCTCGCGGTTGGCGGCGGTGGTGTCGTCGTGGATCTTGCGGATGCGGAACATCGCGCCGGGTCAGATCCCCATGGAACTGAGCGTGGAGGCGACGCGCCCCAGAATCGCCGTGAGCCGCGGGTACTCCACCTCGAGCTGGCGCAGGGTGTCCGGCAGGCTGTCGAGCAGATCGGCCTGGCTGCTCTCGTCGGCTGCCGCGTCGAGCTGCCCTTCCAGATCCTCGATCAGGGCCTGCAGCCGCGCACGCCCGGCCGGATCGCTGGTCCCGAGCCGCTCCACTTCGGCGCGCAGCTGCTCGAGCACGGTATGCAGACGGTCATCGCTCATCGGGGCTCCGGGTGTGGGCGGGTGCTTCGAGTCTATCCCGCCGTCCAGGCGGCGGCCATGCGGCCTCAGTCGGCAATCTTGCCGCGCAGCTGCTTGATGCGCCCGTGCCGGGTTTTCTGGTCCACGCGCCGCGCGCGGGCGGCACGGCTGGGGCGGGTGGCCTTGCGCGGACGGGGCGGGGTGGCGGCGCGCTCGATCAGCCGGCGCAGCCGCTCCAGCGCCGCCGTGCGGTTCTGTTCCAGGCTGCGGTGCTCCTGTGCCTTGATCACGATCACCCCGTCCTGGCTCAGTTGCCGGCTGCGGCTCTGCAGCAGGGCCTCCTGGCAGGCGGGCGGCAGCGAGGAGGCGCGGATGTCGAAGCGCAGCTGCACCGCGCTGGAAGTCTTGTGCAGGTTCTGCCCGCCCGCGCCCTGAGCGCGGATCGGGATCAGCTCGATCTCGTCGAGCGGCAGGGCCAGCCGGGGCGTGATGCGCAACATGGCGCCAGCATAAACCGCATCCCCTGGCGTGGTGCTTGCGCAAGCGGCGCCGGGCCCGGATCATCGGCCCACCTTCCCCACCCCTGGCAGCCATGACGATCTTCAACCGCCTGATGGACGGCGAACTGCCGGCCAGTTTCGTCCACCGCGACGCGCACCACGCCGCGTTCATGGACATCAACCCCATCCGCCCCGGCCACGTGCTGGTGGTGCCGCGCCAGTCGGTGGCCACCCTGGCGGAGCTCGAACCGGCCGCGCGTGCGCAGCTGCTGGACCTGGCCGTGCGCATCGGCCAGGCGCAGCAGCGGGCGCTGGGCAGCCGCGCCCAGCATCTGCTGGTGAATGACGGCCGTGCGGCCAGCCAGACCGTGCCGCACGTGCACATCCACGTCATCCCGCGTTACGCGGGCGACACCCTGCGCACGCTGGCCGGGCTGGCCTGGCACGTGACCACGCTGGCGCTGCCGCGCCCGGAGTCGCGCATCCCGCGGCAGCGGCTGGACGCGCAGGCCGCGGCGATCCGCGCACAGCTGGAAGCCTGAGCCGCGCCCGGCCCGGCGCTGCCGCATACTCCGCGCATGGCCCAGGCCACCACCCTCCACAGTTTTGCCGTGCAGCTTGCCGACATGGACCGTGCGGTCTATGCCGACTTCGAGCTGCGCGTGGCACAGCAGTCATCCGAGACCGCAGAGTTCATGCTGGTGCGGGTGCTCGCCTACTGCCTGGAATACACCGAGGGGATTGCCCTTACCGAGGGCGTGGCGGCGGTGGATGCGCCCGCGGTCTGGGTACGTGATCTCACCGGCCAGGTCACGGCCTGGATCGAAGTGGGTGCGCCTGATGCCGAGCGGGTGCACCGCGGCAGCAAGCTGGCCGGGCGCACCGCGGTCTATGCCCACCGTGACCCGCAACCCCTGCTCGCGCTCTATGCGGGGCGCCGCATCCACCGCGCGGCCGAGATCCCGGTGTACAGCTTCGAGCGCGGCTTTCTCGGCGCCGCGGCCGCGCATCTGCAGCGGCGCTCGCGTCTGGCGGTCTCGGTCACCGAGCGCCAGCTCTATCTCGACATTGACGGCCACAGTCTGGGCAGCGCCATCACCGAGCAGCGCGCCGGGCTCAGCCCTTGAACGTGGACAGGCCGTAGTCCCCGAAGGGCTCGTCGCGCTCGCGCACGGCCTGCTTGAAGCCGGCCTCGGCCGCGCGCTGCTGAAAGGCGTAGCCCTCCGGCGTGTGACGGGTGATGCCGTCGAACAGCGTGCCCAGCAGCTGCGTGCCGTGCAGGCCCTGCGCCATGAGGCTCTGGTTGAGCAGCAGCTTCATCATCACCAGCTGGTTCACTGGCATGCGCGCGATGCGCTCCAGCAGCTGTTCGAAGCGCGCATCGAGCTCGGCCGCGGGTGCGGATTCGATCGCCAGCCCCCACTCCTGGGCCTGCTTTCCGGTCAGGCAGTCGCCGGTGAACAGCAGGCGCTTGGCCTTCTCGATGCCCAGCCGGTAGAACCACAGCGAAGTGGTGGGTGAGCCCCAGACCCGCGCCGGCGGGTAGCCGATCTTGGCGTCGTCGGCGATCACCAGCAGGTCCGAGCACAGCGCCATGTCGGTGCCGCCCGCCACGCAGAAGCCATGCACCTTGCACACCACCGGTTTGTTGCAGTGGAACAGGCTCATGAAGCCGCGCACGTTGCGGCTCATCATCGCGTAGTCCACGGTCGGGTCCCAGGTCTGGCGCGGGTCGTGGTTGTGCGCGATGACGGCCGGGTCCAGCGCGCTGCCGGCCAGTGCAGTGTCACCAAAGCCGGCCGCGGCCATGTTCTGCGCGCTGTCCACCAGATCGTAGCCGCCGCAGAAGCCGCTGCCGTTGCCGGACAGGGCGATGACGTGCACCGCCGGATCGAGATCGGCGCGCTCCACGCAGGCCGCCAGTTCGCGCGGCAGATCCAGGGTGATGCCGTTGCCGCGCTCCGGCCGGTTGAGGGTGATGCGGGCGATGCGGCCGGTGACGGCGTAAGTCAGGGTCTTCAGGGTTTCCATGGCGGTTCTCAGAATTGTCCGTGGCGGCCGCTGCCGCGGCTGAAGCGGCCGGCACCGCTGAGGGTTTCACCGGAGCGCAGGGTGGCGAGCCCGTGGCGGAATTCGCCGGCCATGGCTTCGGCCTCGCTCTGTCCCCACTGCGCGTAGGCGCTGTGGCGGTCGTTGCGCAGGCAGGCCTGCGGAAAGGCGGCCAGCTCCAGCGCCAGCTGTTCCGCCGCCGCCAGCGCCTGGCCGGCGGGCACGACGCGGTTGGCCAGGCCCAGTTGCAGCGCCTCGGCCGCCGCCACCGGCCGGCCGGTGAGGATCAGATCCAGCGCCCGGCTCATGCCGATCAGGCGCGGCAGGCGCACCGTTCCGCCGTCGATCAACGGCACGCCGAAGCGCCGGCAGAACACGCCGAACACGGCGGTCTCGTCGGCCACGCGCAGGTCGCACCAGCAGGCCAGCTCCAGCCCGCCCGCCACGCAGTAGCCGCTGACCGCGGCGATGACCGGCTTGGACAGCGTCATGCGGGTGGGGCCCATGGGGCCGTCGCCGTCGGTCTCGATGCGGTTGGCGCGCGTGGCGTCGCCGCTGGCCACGGCCTTGAGATCGGCGCCGGCGCAGAAGTGCCCGCCGCTGCCGCTGAGGATGGCCACCCGGTACTCGGCGCCCGTCTCGAATTCGCGGAAGGCTTCCGCCAGCGCACGCGCGGTGGGGCCATCCACGGCGTTGCGCTGTGCCGGGCGCTGCAGGCTGACGAGGAACAGCGGCGCGCGGCGCTCGATCAGGACGGGGGCGGCAGGGTCGGTGCTCATGGGCCGGTCTCGGGCAGGGCGGGATCCGCAACATAGCAAGCGGCCCACCCGCGCGCTAAGCTCGGGCCATGACCGTGATCCGCCTGCAACAGACCCTGCCCGCGCCGCCCGCCGTGGTGTACGACTACGTGACCCGCCCGGCGCGCTGGAAGGAATGGCACCCGTCCTCGCTGCGCGCTGACGCGCACGCGCTGGAATCGCTGCCCGCCGGCGCGCGTTTCGAGGAAGACGTGCGCTCTGCCGGCTTCAGGCGGCACCTGCGCTGGACCGTGGAACAGGCCGAGCCCGGCCAGCGCTGGGCAGCGCGCGCCGAGATGGACGACGGCAGCCACCTGCGCCTGCTCTATGAACTGGCGCCCGAGGGCACCGGCACCCGCTTCACCCGCACGCTGGATTACCGGCTGCGTCCGTGGTGGCTGCGCCTGGCCAATGACCTGCTCATGTGGCGCCGCGTGCGTGCCGAGTCGCGCCATGCCCTGGAGCGCCTCGCCGCCCGGCTGGCCGGCTGATCACATCCGCGCTTCCAGTTCCTCCAGCGCCTCGCGGCTGTACACCGCCAGCCGCTGCAGGTGCGGCAGGCCGTCGCGGCAGCCGATGAAGCCGAAATCCAGGTGGTCCACATAGCTCACCACGGTGATGTTGAGCCCGTAGCCGTGGAAGGGAATGGACATGGGGTAGTAGGCGTCCATGTGAAAGCCGCGGAAGTACAGCGGCTTGGTCGGGCCCGGCACATTGGAGATCACCAGGTTGAAGGCCGGGCGCACGCGGCCGACCGCGCCGGGGATCTGCGACAGCATCATCGGCGCCATCAGCAGCGCGCTGTACTGCATGATGCCGGCCTTGCTCATGCCCTGGAGCTGGGCCTTGGCCTCGCGGGTGGAGGCGATGATGGTCTTGATGCGCTCCGCCGGGTCTTCCACGTCAGTCGCCAGCGAGCCGAGGATGGCGCCCACCGCGTTGCCACCGCCGGGGTCGCCCTTGGGGCGGATGTTGACCGGGATCATGGCGGTGAGTGGCCGCTCCGGCAGCGCATCCTGCTCCATCAGCAGCCGCCGCAGCGCGCCGGCGCACAGCGCCATGACCATGTCGTTGAGCGTACCGCCAAAGTGCTGGGCCACGTCCTTGAGCCGCTGTACCGGGAACTGCTGCGTGGCAAAGCGGCGGTTGCGGCTGATCTTCTGGTTGAGGATGGACTTGGGCGCCTGCATCGGCGCCACCAGGCTGCGGTTGCGGGACTTGAGCGTGCGCGCCAGCGCCCCGGCGATGTTGCGCGTGGTGCCCAGCTGTTCGCGCAGCAGATGCAGCAGGGCTTCCAGCGTGGGTGCCGCCGGCTTGTCGCCGCGCGGCGGCGCGGCCGGGGATTCGCGGGTGAAGAACATCGGCGTATCCAGTTCCGCCCCCGAGCGCGACAGGCTGCGCGAGACCAGCTGGATGCCGGTATAGCCGTCAATCAGCGCGTGGTGCACCTTGAAGTACAGCGCAAAGCGCCCGCCCTCCAGGCCCTCGATGAAGTGCGCCTCCCAGGGCGGGCGGTGAAAGTCCAGGCTGTGGCTGTGCAGGCGCGAGACCAGGATGCCCAGCTCGCGCTCGTCGCCCGGTGCGGGCAGGGCCGAGCGGCGCACGTGGTAGTCCACGTCGAAGTCGGAATCTTCCACCCAGGCCTGCAGCGGGTGCGCCAGAAACTGTGGGTAGCGCAGCTTGAGGTTCCACGGCGGGCAGGCGACGGCGTCGGCGCGTACCTCGTCCATGAGCCGGCGCAGCAGGTCCGGCGGAGCGTCGGCCGGCGGGGAGAAGGGCATCATCGAACCCACGTGCATCATGGATTCGCGGGTCTCGGCGGCAAGGAACGTCCAGTCCAGCGGGTTCAGGCGTTTGGCAGCGGGCATCGGCGGCTCCTGGCGGTGGCCGGGGCAGGATAGCAGCCGCCGCTGCCCGGCCAAGCCCTATACCGGACTGGGTAGTTTTCTTCATTGACAGTCCATTCAGGTCCGCCTAGCGTGCGGCATGCTCCGGCCACCCCTCCGGCCGGGCCCTCCGCGGAGTTCTGTCATGGTGCGTACTGATTCGCTGGGTATGCTGGTTGCCGGGTTCTTTCTGGTGGTGGCCGGGGCGGCCCCGGCGCAGGAGAGCCAGACGCTTGGCCCCGGCGCCGAAGGTCCGGTGAGCTATGAGAGCGGCCCCTTCCTGCTGCCCAACGAGTCCGCACTGATCGGGAACACCGGTGGCCGCGTCTGTGATGACGGCGCCAACCCCTGCGGCATCCACCTGCTGGACGTGATCATCACCCCGGAATACCTGGTGGAGAACCCCAACCCGCTGGTGCAGGTGGACCTGCGCTGGGACCCGCTGGTCGCCGACATGGACCTGTACGTCTATACCCGGAATGAGGAGAATGGCCTGGTCCAGGTGGCGTCTTCCGGCAATGAGCCCGGCTTTCCCGAGTCCCTGAGCTTTTCGGCGCGCTCCGGCGGCCGCTACGAGATCCGCGTGGTGCCCTATTCCGGCGGCGTCGAGTCTGCCGTGACCACGGCGTTGCTGATCAAGGGCCCCGAGGAGACCGGCGAGCTGCCAAGCTGCAACTTCACCGGCGCACCCACGCCGCAGACCCGCCTCAGCCCGGGGCTGGCGCGTGATCTCAAGACGCGTGATCCGGCTTCGCTCTACGGCGCGTTCGTGCATTTCTCCATGGGCTCCATCGCCGAGCAGGACCGGCTGCTGGCCGGTTATGGCCTGCGGGTGCAGCAGGATTTCCGCCGCTACTCCACCGGCGTGTATGCCGTGGGCCCGGTCTCCGGCTTCCGTGCCGCGGCCGCGCATGACTGGGTTTCCTTCATGGAAGAGAACCGCCTGTACCAGTTCATGGGCGAAACCGCCGCCTGGGCCTCGCGCATCCGGCCGCTGCAGGAGCAGGTCTCCGGCGGCCCGTACCGCGATGTCAACGGCAATGTGCTGGACGGCAAGGACGTGACCGTGGCGGTGCTCGATTCCGGCCTCAACGCCGCCCACCCGGATTTTGCCGGGCGCGTGGTGCACAACTTCAAGATCACCGGTGATTTCAACGGCCTCACCGGGCCCAGCACCTTCGTGGACCTGGGCTATGGGGATTCTGACCTGACCAGCGGCCACGGCACGCACGTCACCGGCACGGTGGGCGGCAGCGGCGCGTCCTCAGTGCCCCAGTACCTGAATGCAGCCACCACCCCGGGCGTGGCGGGCACGTTTGCCGGCACCGCGCCGGGCGTGAGCCTGATCATGTACGGCATCGGCGACGTGCTCGAGCCGGTGGGCGTGGTCCCGGTGGCGGCGCTGCTGTGGATCAACTCCGGCCTGCAGCACCTGCTGTACAACCTAGACACCATCAAACCGCGTCCGCGCGTGGCCAGCCTCTCGCTGGGCGACGCCGCGGGCACGCCTTACAACTCCGGCAGCGTGCGTTCCTGCCTGGTCAAGGCGCTGGTGAACCAGGACGTGAGCGTGGTCTGGGCCGCCGGCAACAGCGGCGGCGACGGCACGGTGGACAGCACCTCGTCCACCTGCAAAGACCCGAACCCGGGCGTGGTCTGCGTGGCCAGCTACGACGACCGCGGCACCGGCAGCGTGCGCGCCGGGCTCAGCAGCTTCTCCAGCCGCGGCGATGTGACAAAGCCCGCCGAGTATCCCGACATCGCCGCGCCCGGCAGCAACATCACCTCCACCTGCGCCCAGGGCCTGCAGGGGCAGATCACCTGCTCCTCCGGTGCGGAAACGCGCTGGGCGCCGCTGTACGGCACCATCTCCGGCACCTCCATGGCCACGCCGCAGGTGGCCGGGGCGCTGGCGCTGCTCTACCAGGCCCGGCCGGACCTCACCCCGCCCGAGGCCGAGCTGCTGCTGCAGAACACCGCGCGCAAGGTGGAAACCGTGGGCGAGTACGTGCCCGATCCGCAGAACCCGGACGGCACCGTCCACTTCGGCTTTGGTGCCGGCTTGCTCAACCTGCAGGCCGCGCTTGATGCCGTGGGCGTGGCCAAGGACGGCACGGCACCCCCCGGCGCGGTGACCGTGATCGAGAGCGCCGCCAGGACCAATATCCCGGGTGCGGCCGATATCCTCTCCCTGAGCATGGAAGAGACCGTGCTCGACGAGGTCAGCGGCATCACCTACCGGCTCACGGTGCGCGACGCGCAGGCCTTCTCGCCCGCCAGCGGCATCACCTACCGGGTGCGCAGCAATGTCAACGGCGAGGCGTTCTCCACCCAGATCCTCGCCAATGCGGATGGCGTCTCTGCCGCCGAGGAGGGAGCGGGCAATACGGCGCCGGCGACGCAGGTCACCCGTGCGGGCAATGTCATCGAGTTCACCGTGCCCTATCACGCGCTGGGCTATCCGCCGCTGAACGCGCCCATCCACAACATCCGCGTGGACAGCGCGGAGACCGGCACCGGCATGACGCTGGACTACGCCCCCGCGCCGGCCAACAGTGCCGGCCCGGAAGCCGACCTGTTCCCCGGCTTCGGGCTGCCCTTCACCGTCACCCTGCCGGTGGACCCGCCGCTGTTCGACGAGGCGCAGCAGTGCGGCCTGCCCGGCGTCACCCTGCTGACCGACCGTCTGGGGGATTTCAACATCACCGGCGGTGTGCTGATCGGCGGGCCGGAATTGCCGGTGAACCTCGACAGCCAGGACCTGCGCAGCCTGACCATCGGCCAGGTCTATGAACGCGGCGTGCCGGCCAAGCTGCACTTCACCCTGCGCGTGGCGAGCCTGGATCCGCTCACCCCGGGCAGCGCCTACTACGCCAGCTTCCTGGCGCCGGATGGCCTACTGCGTGGCGTGCGCATGGTGGTCAGCAACCCGGCGGCGCCGACCTTCATCACCTATGTGGTGGCCCCCAGCAGCGGTGGCATCACCGACGGGCGGTTCGTCAGCCAGCCCAAGCCCACCACCGGCGAGCTGGACCGGGAGACCGGCGAGATCCGCTTCATGGTGGACCCGGCCGATCTGATGATAGACCTCAGTGTGGGCAGCGCTCCCGAGGCCCGCCTGCTGTCCGGCTTCAACGCCGGCGTGGTGCAGAGCACCAACCCCGTGGGCACCGGCCCTAACGCCTCGCTGGTCATGGACGAGATGCCCGACGGTCTCAGCCGCGTGGGCACCCTGCAGCTGCGCGCCAACCGCCTGTGCGGCACCAACGTGGCGCCGGTGGCGGCGCTCAGTGGCCCCCAGGCCGGCGAGACCGACGAGGCGCTCAGCTTCAGTGGCGCCGGTTCCACCGACGCCGACGGGGATGTGCTGACCTACCTCTTCGATTTCGGTGACGGCAGCACCGTCAGCCAGTCCAGTGCCACGGCCATGCACACCTACGCTGCGCCGGGCACCTACACCGTCAGCCTGTCGGTGACCGACGCTTTCGGCGCGGCCGATACCGCCAGCCTGGACGTGACCATCACCCAGGCCGAGGAAGAAGTGGTGCCGGGCGAGATCACCGCCCGCCTGAGCGCCGACCGCAGCGGCGGAGAAGTACCCCTGCTGGTGCAGTTCGACGCCTCGGCGTCCAGCTACACCGAAGGAGGCGCGATCATTGCGCCGGAGTACACCTTCGTCTTCGGTGACGGACAGCAATCCGAGCCGCAGTCCTCGCCGACCATCACGCACACCTACGAGGCCGCCGGCACTTTCAAGGCCAAGGTCATCGTCAAGGATGGCAGCGAGAACGTGGCGGTATCCGATCCGGTGGTCATTACCCCCACGGTGACCATCACCGTGACGCCGGGCAACGAGACCGTGGCGCAGCTCACCGTGGACCGCACCAGCGGCCAGGCGCCGCTGAAAGTCACCTTCGACGGCTCCCGCTCGTTTGCAGCCGATGGCGCCAGCATCGTCAGCTATACCTTCGACTTCGGCGACGGCCGCTCGGTGACGCAGACCACCCCGGTGGCCAGCCACGTCTACACCCGGGCGGGCAGCTTCCAGCCGACACTGACCGTGACCGACAGCAACAGCGAGCAGGCCCAGGCCAAGGCATCGGTGCAGGTCGGCCCGCCCAACAACCCGCCGCCCCCGCCCGCACCGCCCGAGACGCCGCGCCGCGTGGGCGGAGGTGGCGCACTGGGTCTGCTGCTGCTCCCGCTGCTGGGCGTGGCGCTGTACCGGCGTCGCCGCGGTCTGGCCTGACAAGAAGAACCAGCGTTGCAAGACCTGGCCGGGGCGGGTGATCCGCCCCGGCTTTTTTGTGCCCGGGGATTGGGAGGGTGCGGGGGATCGGCTACAGTGCGCCCAGAACTGTCCGGGCAGATCCAATGGAAGGAGCCGTGTCGGCCGAGCCGCACAGTGCGCACGCGGGGGTGGAGGCGGTGTACCGCGCCGAATCGCGCGCGGTGCTGGCCACTCTGATCCGTCTGCTGGGGGATTTCGACCTGGCCGAGGAGGCCCTGCACGAGGCCTTCCGCGCCGCGCTGGAGCAATGGCCGAAGGGCGGCGTGCCGGCCAACCCGCGTGCCTGGCTGGTCTCGGCCGGGCGCTTCAAGGCGATTGACCAGCTGCGCCGCCTGGCGCGCTTCGAGCCCCTGCAGGACGAGGTGCACGACGCGGCGGATGAGCCGGCGGGATACGACCCGCAGAGCGTCGAGGATGACCGCCTGCGGCTGATCTTCACCTGCTGCCATCCCGCGCTGAACCCCGACGCCCAGGTGGCGCTGACCCTGCGCGAAGTCTGCGGGCTCACCACCGAGGCCATCGCCGCCGCCTTCCTCACACCGGCGCCCACGCTGGCGCAGCGCATCGTGCGCGCCAAGGGCAAGATCCGCGACGCGCGCATCCCTTATGAAGTGCCCGGCAAGGCCGAACTGCCGCAGCGGCTGGACGCCGTGCTGCGGGTGATCTACCTGGTCTTCAACGAGGGTTACAGCGCCAGTTCCGGAGCCGAGCTGACGCGCGCCGATCTGTCCGGCGAGGCGATCCGCCTGGGCCGGCTACTGGCGGAGCTGTTGCCCGATCCGGAGGTGCTGGGCCTGCTGGGGTTGATGCTGCTGCACGAATCGCGGCGTGATGCGCGCACGGGCGCCGACGGTGAGCTGGTGCTGCTGGACGCGCAGGATCGCAGCCGCTGGAACGCGGCGCTGATTGCAGACGGGGTACGGGTGGTGGAACAGGCACTGGCCAGCCGTCACTTTGGCACTTACACGCTGCAGGCGGCCATCGCCGCCGTGCACGCGCAGTCCGCCACTGCCGCCGCCACCGACTGGGCGCAGATCGTCGCCCTGTACGATCTGCTGCTGCGCGCCGAGCCCAGCGCCGTCGTGGAACTCAACCGTGCGGTGGCGCTGGCCATGCGTGACGGACCCGCAGCCGGCCTGGCGGCGGTGGACGCCATCCTCGCGCGCGGAGAGCTGCACGATTACCGCCTGGCACATGCCGCGCGCGCCGACCTGTGCCGCCGCCTGGGCCAGCGTGAGGCCGCACGTACCGCCTACGCCCGCGCCCTGGCGCTGACGCGCCAGGCAACCGAGCAGCGCTTTCTCCAGCGCCGCCTGGCGGAACTGGAAGATTGATCGGGTGTTGTCGAAAACCGCCGTCGCCGTTCGACTACCTCAGGAGAGCCCCCGCCGCCATCGCGGCGCGGGCTGACATCCACACCCCATCAAGGAGAGAAACTCATGCGATTCATGATCATCGTCAAGGCCACACAGGATTCCGAGGCCGGTGTACTGCCCAGCGAGGAGCTGCTGCGCGCCATGGGCCAGTACAACGAAGAGCTGGCCAAGGCCGGCATCATGCTGGCGGGCGAGGGCCTGCGGCCCAGTTCCATGGGCGCCCGCGTGCGGTTTTCCGGCAGCAAACGCACGGTGACCGATGGGCCCTTTGCCGAGACCAAGGAACTGGTCGCCGGCTTCTGGTTGTGGAAGGTCGATTCCCTGCAGCAGGCCATCGAATGGGTCAAGCGCTGCCCCAACCCGATGCCCGGCGATTCCGAGATTGAAATCCGCCAGGTATTCGAGCCGGAGGACTTTGGCGAGCAGTTCACCCCCGAGCTGCGCGAGCACGCCGAGCGCACCTACGAGCAGGTTTCCAGGAACCGCTGAGGCCGCCATGTACCCGGACACCCCGACCGTACCGTTGCGCGGGAGCCTGCCATGAGAAAACTGTTCTGGCAGATCAGCACCACGCTCGACGGCTACATGGAAGGCCCCGGCGGCGAGCTGGCGGATACCGCGCGGTATGCCGATCCGGAGTTCGACCGCTATGCCAGCCAGATGCTGCAGGCGATCGGCGGCATCGTGCTCGGCCGCGCCACCTACGAACTGTTTGCCGGGTACTGGCCTGCCGCCAGCGGCGCCGACGCGCAGCGGATCAATGCACTGCCCAAGTTCGTCTGCTCAAAGACGCTGTACCGGCTGGACTGGGCAAATTCGCAGCTGATCCGCGATGACATCCCCGGTGCCATCGCCCGCCTCAAGCAGCAGGAGGGCGGAGATCTGGCCCTGTTCGGCAGTGCGGATCTGGCATCCACGCTCATGCGTCACGGGCTGATCGACGAGTATCGCCTGCTGGTCTCGCCCATCGTGCTGGGCCGCGGGCGGCGGACCTTCCGCGACATCGCCGAGCGTCTGCCGCTGCGGCTCAGCCAGGTGCAGACCTGGAGCGCCGGGCTCACCGCGCTCTACTACCAGCCCGCATGAGGTTCATTTTCTTGAGGAGACTCACATGAAATATCTCTGCCTGGTGTACGGCGAGGAAGAGCGGATCGCCACGCTGGATGACCACGAATGCCTGGCCTACGACGCCAGCGTGCGAGCCAGCGGGCACTGCCTGGCCTCCGAGGCCCTGGAGCCGGTGAGCACCGCCACCACCGTGCGCGTGCGCAACGGCAGGATGTCGGTATCGGACGGCCCGTTCGCGGAGACCAAGGAGCAGCTCGCCGGTTTCTACCTGATCGAGGCGCGTGATCTGAACGAGGCCATCCAGCTCGCCGCCCGCATTCCCCCCGCCCAGGTCGGCAGCGTGGAGGTGCGGCCCATCCGCCCCATCCGCAGCGCCCCGCGCACCGGGCAGGGCGCCGCCATCAACCCACAACCCGGAAGCCCGGAACAAGGAGAGTGACCATGGCCACTTACGTGGATGGATTTGTCGTACCCGTACCCAAGAAGAACCTGGCCGCCTACCGCCGGCTGGCGCGGCTGGCCGGCAAGGTCTGGCGCGAGCATGGCGCGCTGGAATACATCGAATGCGTGGCCGATGACGTCAAGCCCGGCAAGCACACCAGCTTTCCGCAGAGCGTGAAGCTCAAGCCGGGCGAGACGGTGGTGTTCGCCTACATCGTCCACGCCTCGCGCGCCCGGCGTGACCGCACCAACGCCAAGGCGATGGCCGACCCGCGCCTGGCGAAGATGGTGGACCCGAAGAAAATGCCGTTCGACGGCAAGCGCATGTTCTGGGGCGGCTTCCGCACCATCGTCTCGCTCTAGGGCGGCCGGGCGCTCAGTACCCCAGCTCGTCGAGCAGGGTGCGGTAACGTGCGCGCGCGGCGTCGTCGCCGAGTTGCCAGGCACGTTGCAGCGCATGCGCGGCACGGCGGGGCTCACCGGCCAGCCGGTAGGCGCGTGCCAGATGAAAATGCAGCTGGTGCACGTTGCCAAAGTGCCGCAGCGCGCGGCGATAGTGCGGAATGGCCCCGGCATGATCGCCCAGTCGCTCGCGCTCCACGCCCAGCAGGAACTGCTGCGTCGGGTCCTGTGCCTGTGCCTGCTGCAGGCGGCGCTGGAAGGCTGCCTGACGTGATGCATCGCCGTTCTGCGCATACAGCCCGGCCAGATTGAACAGCGTGGCCGTGTGCTCCGGCGCCAGCACCAGCGCCGACAGGTAGGCCGCCTCCGCCTGTGCGGCGTCGCCGCTGCGCAGCAGCAGCACGCCCAGATTGTTCCAGGCCGGCACATAGCGCGGGTCTTGCGCGAGGGCCTGGTCCAGGTGCGCCCTGGCAGCGGCCAGATCGCCGGCGGCCATCAGTTCCATGCCGCGGTTGTTGTAGTAGTGAGCGAGCACGCGCCCCAGTGACACCGGCCGGGCGGCGTCACGCGCCACCAGCGCATGACGGTCTATGTCCACACTGTAGCCGCGCAGTCCGGCGCGTACCCGCACGTTCATGTGCCGGGCGGTGTAGATCAGATCGCCCTGCGGGTACAGCATCAGCACCTGGTCGTATTCCTGCGCCTTGGCCGGCAGGCCCGCCTCCTGCGCCAGAGCCATGAACAGCAGCGTGAACGACACGCAGTTGGCCTTGCGGTCCGCAACCGCCTCGGCCACCGTGCGCGTGCGGTGGTCGTCGTAGTGCAGCCCCAGGCCCTGCGGGCTGAAGACGAAACGGATCAGCCAGTCCAGGCGCTCACGCGCCGGCAGGGCGCCCTGCTGCTGCAGCCCGGCCTGAACCTGCGCGCGCAAGGCCGGCGGCAGCGCGTGGATCTCCTGCGCGTCCGGCACCGGGGTGCCGCTGGCCAGGCTGGTAACGGCGAGCAGTGCCGCGGCCCATCGCTTCATCGTGAACCCCTCCGGCGGCCGCCGGGT
>JBKHXN010000080.1:0-12458 GCA_046565985.1 Gammaproteobacteria bacterium | reverse complement strand
TTGAGCAGCTGCTGGATGCCATCGCTGGCCAGATCCAGCAGGCGGTCCAGTTCTTCGCGGCGGAAGGCGTGGCCCTCGGCGGTGCCCTGCACCTCGATGAAGCCGCCGGCTTCGTTCATCACCACGTTCAGGTCGCACTCGCACTGCGAGTCTTCGGCGTAGTCCAGGTCGAGCACCGGCGTGCCGTTGAAAATGCCCACGCTGACCGCCGCCACCTGCCCCAGCAGCGGCTGGGTCTTGAGCTTGCCGGTCTTGCGCGCCTGGCTCACCGCGTCCACCAGTGCCACGTAGGCGCCGGTGATGGCGGCGGTGCGGGTGCCGCCGTCAGCCTGGAGCACGTCGCAGTCCAGAGTGATGGTCTGGCTACCCAGGGCCTTGAGGTCCACACAGGCGCGCAGGCTGCGGCCGATCAGGCGCTGGATCTCCTGTGTGCGGCCCGACTGCTTGCCCTGTGCGGCCTCGCGCCGGCTGCGCTCGTGGGTGGCGCGCGGCAGCATGCCGTACTCGGCGGTGACCCAGCCGCCGTCCTTCTTCCACGCCGGGCCGCGGTCTTCGATGCTGGCGGTGCACAGCACCCGCGTCTGGCCAAAGCTGACCAGGACCGAGCCCTCGGCGTGGCGGGTGTAGCCGCGTTCCAGCTGAACGGGGCGGAGTTGATCGGGCCGGCGGCCGGAAGGGCGGGTCACGTGGGATCCTGTTGGCGGTGCAAAGACCGCGCAGTATAAGCCCGGCGCCTACAATAGCCGCATGAACATTGAAGAACTGGCCGAAATCTTTGAACTGCTGGGCGACTGGGAAGAGCGCTACCGGCACCTGATCGACCTGGGCCGCAAGCTGGAGCCCATGCCGGAAGCCGACAAGACCGAAGCCACCAAGGTGCGCGGCTGCATGAGCCAGGTGTGGATGACCGCCCGCGCCGAGGGCGAGCGCCTGCATTTCCAGGGTGATTCCGACGCCCACCTGGTGCGCGGGCTGATCGCCCTGCTGTTCCTGCTGGTACAGGACCGCACGCGCGCGGAGATCCTTGAGACCGACATCAAGGACGCCTTCACGCGCCTGGGCTTTGAAAACCACATCACCATGAACCGGCGCAACGGCTTCTACGCCATGGTCGAGCGCATCCGCCAGCTGGCTGCGGGCGCGCCGGCCTGAGCACTGGCGCCGTCATCCTCTTGCCCTACAATCGGGCCTCATACGGCGGCACTTACAGGGAGTGGCACATGGGCGAGATCGTCGGCATCGTCATCGGCATTTTTCTGCTGGTCACGGCGTTCAAGGGCGTGGTCACGGTGCCGCAAGGCATGGAGTACACGGTGGAGCGCTTCGGCCGCTACCGCGTTACCTTCAACCCGGGCTTCCACTGGCTGGTGCCGTACGTGGACCGCATCGGCCGGCGCCTGAGCATGATGGAACAGGTGCTCGACGTGCCCAGCCAGGAGGTCATCACCAAGGACAACGCCATGGTCGGCGTGGACGGCGTGGTGTTCTACCAGGTGCTGGACGCACCCAAGGCGGCGTACGAGGTGCATAACCTGGAATACGCCATCCTCAATCTCACCATGACCAACCTGCGCACGGTGATGGGCTCCATGGACCTGGACGAGCTGCTCAGCCAGCGCGACCACATCAACGCCAAGCTGCTCACGGTGGTGGACGAGGCGACCACGCCCTGGGGGCTCAAGGTCACCCGCGTGGAGATCAAGGACATCCGCCCGCCCAAGGACCTGGTGGATTCCATGGCCCGGCAGATGAAGGCCGAGCGCGAGAAGCGGGCCAACATCCTGGAGGCCGAGGGCTTCCGCCAGGCCGCCATCCTCAAGGCGGAGGGCGCGCGTCAGGCCGAGATCCTCGCCGCCGAGGCGGACAAGCAGCAGCAGATTCTGGAAGCCGAAGGGCGCAAGGAAGCCGCCTTCCGCGATGCCGAGGCGCGCGAGCGCCTGGCCGAGGCCGAAGCCAAGGCCACGCAGATGGTGTCGGACGCGATCTCCAAGGGCGACATCCAGGCCATCAACTACTTCGTGGCGCAGAAATACGTGGACGCGCTGGCGCGCATCGCCACCAGCCCCAACGAGAAGCTGGTGCTCATGCCGCTGGAGGCGAGCAACGTCATCGGCGCGCTGGGCGGCATCGCCGAGCTGGCGCGCACCGCCGGCCGCGCCAAGACCGTCTGAGCCAAGGAGCTTTGCGCATGGACATTCTCTACTGGCACTGGCTGGCGCTGGGCTTCGCGCTGCTGATCCTGGAAATGCTGCTGCCCACCGGCTTCGTGCTGCTGTGGGTGGGCGTGGCGGCCGTGGTGGTGGGCGCCGTCACCTGGCTCGTCCCCGGCCTGGGCTGGGCGGTGGAGTTCACGCTCTGGGGCGGGCTCTCGGTGGCGTCCATCCTGCTATGGCGGGCAAAGCGCCAACCGCTGGCGCCCAGTGATCAGCCGCAACTCAACCGCCGGGGTGAATCCTACGTGGGCCGCACCTTCACCCTCACCGAGCCGCTGGTCAACGGCATCGGCAAGCTGCGGGTGGACGACAGCCAGTGGCGCATCAGCGGGCCCGATGCCCCGGCCGGCAGCCAGGTAAGGGTGGTGGCGGCCGATGGCGCCACGCTGCGCGTGGAGCGCGCATGAGCCAGGCACCCATCCCGCTGCGCAAGCCGCGCATGGAAGTCCCGGACGCGCTGATCCCGGCGCGCGACAAGATTTACAGTCTGGGCGAGGAACTGGCCCACGCCATCACCCACGGGCTGGGCGTGGTGCTGGCCATCGTCGGTCTGTGCGTGCTGGTCACACGCGCCGCGCTGTACGGCGAGGCGCGCCACATCGTGGCCTGCAGCGTGTTCGGGGCCACGCTGATCCTGATGTACACCGCCTCCACGCTCTACCACAGCATCCCGCTGCCGCGCGCCAAGCGGGTGCTGCGAGTCATTGACCACTCGCTGATCTTCTTCCTGATCGCCGGCACTTACACCCCGTTCACGCTCGTCACCCTGCACGGTGATCCCTGGGGCATGGGCCTGTTCCTGTTCACCTGGGGGCTGGCCTTTGTGGGTGTGGGCCTGAAGATCTTCACCACCGGCCGCTTCGAGAAGATCTCGCTCGCGGTGTACCTGCTCATGGGCTGGTGCGCGGTGGTGGCGGTCAAGCCGCTGTTCCGCGCGCTGGAGCCGGGCGGGCTGATCCTGATGGCGGCGGGCGGGCTGAGCTACAGCGGTGGCGTGGCGTTCTACACCTGGGAGCGGCTGCGCTATCACCACGCCATCTGGCACCTGTTCGTGCTGGGCGGCAGCGTGCTGCATTTCTTCGCGGTGTATTTCTACGTCGTGCCGGCGCCGCCGGCCTAGACTTGCTCACGCCATGAAGCCCGAGTTCAGCGCCATCCCGCATCCCTACCTGGTGCCGTTCGACGGCAGCTTCCGGCTGGCCGAGGCGCCGACCGAACCGCCGCCGGACGTGGTGGACAAGAAAACCCGCAAGGCCGATCTGGCCACGGCGGTGGAACTGCTCGACACCCTGCAGCGCCAGCTCTATGCCGAGGACAAGCACGCCGTGCTGCTGGTGTTCCAGGCCATGGACGCGGCAGGCAAGGATTCCACCATCCGCGCCATTTTTTCCGGCGTGGACCCGGCCGGCTGCGAGGTGCACGCCTTCAAGCAGCCCAGCGCCGAGGAGCTGGATCACGACTTTCTCTGGCGCACCGCCCGGCGCCTGCCGCCGCGCGGCAAGATCGGCATCTTCAACCGCAGCTACTACGAGGAAGTGCTGGCCGTGCGCGTGCACCCGGAATGGCTGGACGCGCAGAAACTGCCGCGCCGGCCCAAGCGCCTGGTGGACCTGTGGGCGGAACGCTACGAATCCATCCGCGCCCATGAGGAACACCTGGCGCGCAACGGCACGGTGATCCTCAAGTTCTGGCTCAACGTCTCGCGCGATGAGCAGAAGGCGCGCTTCCTCTCACGCCTGGACGAGCCGGAGAAGAACTGGAAGTTTGCCCCCGCCGACGTCGCCGAGCGCGCCCACTGGGATACCTACATGACCGCCTACGAGGACGCGCTCAACGCCACCTCGCGCCCGCACGCGCCCTGGTACGCCATCCCCGCCGACAACAAGTCCTGGATGCGCCTGAGCGTGGCGCAGATCCTCATCGCCAGCCTGCAGTCGCTCAAGCTCGCCTACCCGCAGCCCGGCGAGGAACAGGCCGCGCGCTTTGCGCAGATGCGCGAACAGCTGGCCCGCGGAGACGAGCGCTGAAGCCGCTGCCGCACCCGCCCGCCTGGATACTGCCCGGAATCGTGCTGGCCCAGCTGTTGGCCACCAGCCTGTGGTTTGCGCCCAACGCGGTCATGGACGCGCTGCAGGCCGGCTGGGGCATCAGCGGCGGCGTCGGCCCCGTGACCACCGCGGTGCAGCTGGGTTTTGTCAGCGGCACGCTGTGTTTTGCCTGGCTGACACTGGCCGACCGCTTTCACCCCGGTCCCCTGTTCATGGTCTGCGCCGTGGCCGGCGCGCTCGCCAACCTGCTGGTGGTGTGGGTCCACGAGCACTTCCACGCCGTGCTGGTGGCGCGCTTTGCCGTCGGCTTCTTCCTGGCCGGCGTCTATCCGGTGGGGATGAAGATGGCCGCCGCCTGGTACGGCAGCGGGCTGGGTCGCGCGCTGGGTTTTCTGGTGGCGGCGCTGGTGCTGGGCACCGCCTCGGCGCACCTGCTGCGCGGGCTGGGCGCGCAGGCCGACTGGCGGCTGGTGCTGTTCGGCACCTCGGCGCTGGCGGCCGTGGCCGGGGTCGTGGCCGCCCTGCTGCCCGAAGGCCCGCACCTCAGACGCGGCGGCGTGGTGCACTGGTCCGACATCTGGAAAGCCTACCGCGTGCCGCGCTTCCGCAGCGCCTCGCTGGGGTACTTCGGCCACATGTGGGAGATCTACGCCTTCTGGGCCTTCATGCCGGTGTGGCTGGCGGCCTATGGCCTGAGCGGCCCGGCGCTGTCGTTCACCGCGTTTGCGGTGATCGGCATCGGCGCCGTGGGCTGCGCCGGCGGCGGGCTGTGGGTGCGGCGGCTGGGCGGCGGGCGGGTGGCGCTGCTGCAGCTCGGCACTTCCGGCCTGTGCTGCCTGGTCTCGCCGCTGATGTTCGGCACGCCGGCCTGGCTGTTCTTTCCCTTTCTGCTGCTCTGGGGTCTGAGCGCAGCGGGCGATTCGCCGCAGTTCTCGGCCCTGACCGCGCGCCACGCGCCACCGCAGGCCGTGGGCTCCGCGCTGACCTTCGGCAACTGCGCCGGGTTTGCGCTCAGCATCGGCAGCCTGTGGCTGCTGGAATGGCTGCAACCCCGCCTCGCACCGGATTATCTGCTGCTGGCCCTGCTGCCCGGGCCGCTGCTGGGGGTCATCGCGGGGCGCAGCCTGTGGTGGCGGGATGGGGCCGATTAGGTTGGGGTTTTACGTTTTACGTTTTAGGTTGTGGGGTGGGCGCTCGATCAGTGGTAGTCGTCTTCCCGCTGGTGGCGCAGGGCCAGCAGCGTGACGGTGGTATCACTCTCGATTTCGAACAGGGCCACATAGCCCGTGTGCCCAAAGGGGATCACCAGCTCCCGCAGAAACGGGCTGTCAGGGTCGGCCTTGCGGCTGGCGAACGGGAAGTGGCTGAGCAGGTCCCACGCCCTGCCCAGTGTCTCCAGTGCTGATTCGGCCGCCTGGATGTCGTGGTCGGCCAGAAACTGGTAGAGCCGTTCGATGTCGGAGCGGGCCTCCGCGCTGAACCGAACCCTGTAGGTCACGGGCGCTTCTGCTTCTTCTTGGCCTTGTCGAGAATGTTCCGCAGCGAGGCCATGATTTCTTTCTGGCTGTAGTACTCGCCGGTGCGCCGGGCCTCTTCGCGGGAAGCCAGGCCACGGGCGATGAATTCCCTGTGCACCCGCCGATACTCGATCTGCTTGCGGACGGAGGTCTCAACGAAACTGGACAGCGATTCGCCGTCTTCCAGCACGCTTTCAGCGGCGGCACGGAGATCGGGGGTGACGCGCAGTGGCGGGAGGGTGGCGGACTTCATGGCAGACTCCTGTATTGCATCTGCAATGCATTTTACGTCATTAGGTTTTACGTTTCAGGTCAGCGGTTTTCTTCGCGGAAGATCTGCCACTCGCCCTGCGCGTTGCGGCGCCAGAATTGTTGTTTCTTGGTGGTCATGGCGTAGTTGTCGCTGCGGTAGGCCATGGTGAATTCCACCAGGATCAGCGGCTCGCCGGCGCCGGGGTAGTTGAAGACGTTGAGATCCCGCAACCGCACGTCAATGAACCGCTTGCCGGCGTTGACGCGGCGCTTGTGGGCGGCGAACTGGCTGCGGTTCATGCCGGCGGTGGTGAAGTTATCGCCGTAATAGGCGAGGTAGCCTTCGGTATCCAGCGCCGACCACTTGCTGCGCCAGTCCTCGACCCGGGCCAGCCAGGTATCGAGTTCCCGGCTGGCTTCGGCGGGCGGCACCCACTCGAGTTCGTCGCTGAAGATCACCGGTGTCTGGCCGATCTCCAGGTAGGGCCGCAGCCAGTCGAGATCCTCGTTGGCCATGGTCACGCAGCCCTCGCTGGAACGCGGCGGGCGGGTGAGCGTCTGGCGCGGGACGCCGTGCAGCCAGATGCCATAGCCGGTGCGGCCCAGGAAGCGGTCCCAGGGATTGGGGTAGCTCACCGGAAACGCGCCGGCGCCGTACAGCTCGGGCAGCTGCGCGTCCGGGATCCACTGGGTGATGTGGTACACGCCCACCGGCGTACGCAGATCGCCGCGTTCCTGCTTGCGCGTGCCGTTGCGGCCCATGGCGGCGTAGTGATGGCGCACCAGCTGCAAGCCGTCCGCGCCGCGGTTTTCCAGCAGGTACAGGCGGGCGCGGCCCAGGTCCACCACCACCAGATGACGATAGGGCGCGGCCAGCTGCAACACGGTGTTGGGTACGGTGCCGGGCGGCGGTACCGCGTCCTCGCTGCGCAGGCGCAGGCGCACGTCTTCGGCCAGCGCGACAACCTGCGGATCGCCGTCGCGCAGCGGCGGGCGGTCCGGGCTGCCCTTGCGGGCGGCGAGCAGATCACCGCGCACCAGTTGCGCCACGGCGTAGTCGGGCGCGTCGGCGGGAACGGCGGCAACCTGTTCCAGCGCCTGGTCCAGCTCTCCGGCTTCCAGCAGCGCCACGACCTGCGCCAGCGGTGCCGCCGCAGCCGGCGCGGCCTGCTGGCCGGCCTCGTGGGAGGTGGTGCAGGCCCACAGCAGCAGCAAACCCGAGAGGGCGATCAGGCAGCCGGCCAGCAGGCGCTTCGGCGTCGTCATGGGCAGCGTCCGGTGTGGCTCAGCGGGTGATTTCGCCGACGATGTACCAGACACCGTCCTGCCGCCGGAAGTCCAGCCACTTCACGACTTCATCTGAAAACTGGCGCGAGACATAGCGCTGCACGAAGCGCACCCGGGCGCTGTCGCCCTGCGCGTCCACCTGCGGGTCCACCACGCTGACGCGCAGATCCTGCGCGCCCAGGATGCGCTCCTCGCGCTGGGCCACCCACTCGGCACGCGACTGCTCGGGCGGCGCGTAGTCGGGCGCGTAGGCGCCGATATAGCGGGCCAGATCCTGTGCCGACCAGGCCTCGGCCCAGTTCTGCACGGCGGCGATCAGGGCATCGCGCTCTGCCGGAGCAGCCGGCGGCGCGGGGGCCGGTGCGGGCGCCGCTTCGGCTTCCACCTCCGGCGGCGTCGCCGGCAAGGGTGGCACTACGGTAACGGGTGCTGCTTCACCACTCAGCTGCTGCCACTTGCGCTGCAGGGCGGCGTTGTCCGGGTCCAGGGCCAGGGCGCGGGCATAGGCAGCCCGGGCCTGGGCGGCGTACACGTCGCCGAGGTTTTCCTGCGTGGCGGGCGCGTCCGGCTGCAGGACGGCGGCGGCTTCCAGCGCGGCGCGCGCATCCTCGAAGCGGCCCTGGCGCGCATAGAGCACCGCCAGGTTGTTGTAGGGCTCCGGCATTTCGGGGTAGTCCCGCACCAGGGTGGCAAAGGCGCTCACACCTTCCTCCACACGGCCGAGCTCGGCCAGCACCACGCCGCGGGTGAAGCGCGCCTGCGCGTCCTGTCGGTTGCGGCGCAGATGGGTGTCGAGTTTCTTCAGCGCGGCCTCGAGCTTGCCCTGCTGGATCAGCACCTGGGCATCATCGAAGGCGGACGCGTGGACCACGCCCGGCAGGGCGCCGAGCAGGCCAGCGGCCAGGACGGTACAGCAGAGCAGTTTGACGTTCACGCCGGGCGCCTCATCCAACGGGCAACAGATCAGGCGGCACTATATCAATACCGCGTGCGCCACGATCAGGCGTCCAGTGCGGCGGGCGGGAAAGGTGGCGGGAACCGGGCGTTGTCTGCGTCTTTTCAGCCCCCGCCACCTGCCTGCGTCCCGCAGGCGCGACTGATAAAATGCGCAGAGAAATCGCCTGTCACGAGGCTTACTGCCCGTTACATCCGCAGCCCGATCATGCAGCCCGCCCAGCCCGACCGCATTGAACCGCACCCGCTCGCCGTCAACCACGGTCTGCTCTCACGGCTGGCAGCAAAGTACCTCTGGTGGCAGGCGCCGGATGGCGCCCCCCATGATGCCCGGCGGATCATCGCGCAGGTCATGGATCTGGGCACTCACGATGACGCCGAGCAGCTGCGTCAGGCCGTCGGCGATGCCGCTCTTGCGGATGTCCTGCGTACGGCTCAGCCCGGCTGGCTGTCTGCCAGGTCCTGGCACTACTGGCACTATGCGCTGGGTCTGGCCGGTTTTGGCAAAGTGCCCGCACTGCCCCAGCGCCATTACCCGTGAAGGCATTTCCGCGCCTCGACATCCTGCCGGATGCGCAGCGCAGGCTCTGGCCAGAACTGGCGCCGGCGCGCCAGTGTGGGTTTGTCCTTTACGGCGGCACGGCGGTCGCGTTGCGGCTCGGTCATCGTGAATCGCTGGACTTCGACTTCTTCACCAACAGCGACTTCCAGCCCTCGAATCTGGAACAGAGTCTCCCGTTCCTGCGCGCCGCGGCCGTCCTCCAGCAGGGGCCGAACACGCTGACGGTACTGATCCCGTGCGGCCCCGGCCAGGTCAAGGTCTCATTGTTCGGTGGGCTCACGTTTGGGCGGATCGAGGCGCCTACCGTCACTCCAGACGGCGTGATGGAAGTCGCCGCGCTTCGGGATCTGCTCGGCCACAAACTGAAAGTGATGCTGCAGCGCGTGGAAGCCAAGGACTACCTGGACATCGATGCCATCCTGGCATCCGGATACGATCTGGCCGCCGGCCTCGCCACCGCTCAGGCATTGTTCCGGAATTTTCCGGCCCAGGACGCGCTCAAGGCACTCAGTTACTACGAAGGCGGCGATCTGCCGCGACTGCCGAAAGGCGTCTGCGAACGCCTGGCCCGCGCTGCGGGCGCGGTCAGGACGATTCCCCCGGCGCCAGCCGTCTCGCCGCACCTGAGCGCAACGCAGCCGCCGGGCCCAGGCCCCGACGGCCACTGAGGCCCCGCGGCGAAAGCGCCGCGATCAGGCGTAAGGATCCGGCATGCCCGGCGGGCGCTCCTTGAAGCGCCGGTGCAGCCAGAAATAATCCGGCAGGGCCTGCTGCACCGCGGTCTCGATCAATTGGTGGATACGCAGCGTATCGGCCACGTCATCGCCGCTGGGGAAGCCCTCCAGCGCCGGCAGGCATTCCACGATGTAACGCCCCTTTTCCTTGCGGGTGAAGAAGGGCACCACGCGCGCCCGGCCCATTTCGGCCAGGCGCGAGGTGGCGGTGATGGTGAAGGTGGGCACCCCGAACATGGGCAGGAATACGCCGGTCTGGCGCCCCAGCGTCTGGTCCGGCGCGTACCAGATGGGCCGCCCCGCGCGCAGCGCCTTCACCAGTTTCTTGAGGTCATCCTTGGGCAGCGCCGGCAGGCCGGAGCGCTCGGCGCGCCAGCGGCGCATGTAGTGGTCTATCAGCCGGTTGTTGATCGGCCGGTACATGGCGTGGAACGGCCGGGCGGTGGCCAGTATGCGTGCGCCCAGCTCCAGCGTGGTGAAGTGCCCGGTGAGCAGCAGTGCGCCCTGCCCGGCGTCCAGCACCGCGTCCAGATGTTCCAGCCCGCGGATCTCCGCGCAGCGGCGCACGCGCGCATCGCTGGCAAACCAGGCAAAGGCCGCCTCGAACACCCCCGCACCCACGGCGCGGAAGTGCGCGCGCAGCAGGCGCTCGCGCTCCGCGTCCGAGAGCTGCGGGAAGCACAATCGCAGATTGACCCGCACCACGCGCCGGCGGCTGCTCATCAAGCGCCCCAGCAGCGCCCCCAGCGCCGCGCCCACCCGGCGGTTGAACGCCAGCGGCAGCAACGTGATGAGGCGCAGCAGGCCGATCCCCAGCCAGGTTGCCCAATAACGCGGGTGCAGGAAAGCGCGGGGCAGGGCAGCGGCGTTGGTCATCCGAAAATGCTACCAGTTATGCTCCGCGCCATGCGCCTGCTCTACGTGCTGCTGCTCTACCTGCTGGCCCCCGGCATCTGGCTCTGGCAGTACGGGCGCAACCTGCGCCTGCCGCTGGAGTCTGCCCGCGTGCGCGAACGCTTTGGCCATGTGCCGCCGCCGCCCGGGCCGGTGGCGGTGTGGGTGCACGCGGTCAGCGTGGGCGAGACCCTGGCCGCGCTGCCGCTGATCCGCGCCCTGGTGGCAAAGCACGGCCCGCAGCGCGTGTTGGTCACCAGCGGCACCCCCACCGGCAGCGAGCGCGTACGCGCCGCGCTGGCTGACAGCGTGCTGCACTGCTACGCGCCCTACGACCTGCCCCACGTCATCCGCCGCTTTCTCAACCGCATGCAGCCGCGGCAGGTGGTCATCATGGAAACCGAGCTCTGGCCCTGCCTGTACCGCGGCCTGGCCCGGCGCCGCGTGCCGCTGCTGATCGCCAACGCACGCCTGTCGCCGGGATCCTTCCGCGGCTATCTGCGGGTGCGGCGCTTCATCGGCTCGGTGCTGGGCGACGTGCAGTTCATCGCCGCGCAGAGCGCGGCCGACGCCGAACGCTTTCGCGCCCTGGGCGCCTCGCGCGTGGACGTCACCGGCAACATCAAGTTCGACATCCAGCCCGACGCGCAGCAGGTGAGCGCCGGGCGCGCCTTTGCCGCCGGCTTTGCCGCCGGCCAGCCGGTGTGGATCGCCGCCAGCACCCATGAGGGCGAGGAGACCGCCGCGCTGCAGGCCCACCGGCAATTGCTGGCGGTGCTGCCGCAGGCCCGGCTCATCCTCGTGCCACGTCACCCGCAGCGCTTTGCCGCGGTGGAGCAGCAACTGCAGCGCGCCGGGCTGCGCTACACCCGCCGCAGCAGGGCCACCGAGGGCGGCCAGGCCCAATACGCCCAGGTGCTGCTGGGCGACAGCATGGGCGAGATGTGGTTCTACCTCGCCATGGCCGACCTCGCCTTCGTGGGGGGTTCGCTGGCGCCCGTGGGCGGGCATAATGTGCTGGAACCCGCTGCCCTGGGTTTGCCTGTCCTGTTTGGCCCGCATATGCACAACTTCATCGTCGCGCGCGACCAGCTCCTGGCCGCGCAAGGCGCACTACAACTCGCGGATGCACATGCCCTGAGCGGCACCGTCTCCCGCCTGCTGCAGGATGCGCCGGAACGCCAGCGCATGGGCCGCGCCGCCCAGGCCGCGCTGGCGGCCAACGCCGGCACCCTGCAACGTCTGCTGGCCTTACTGGAACAGACCGCTTGAGCCCACCCCGCATCGTCCTGCTCACGCCCACCTGGCGCGGCGACTTTGATCACTTCCGCCTGCTGCGGCGCTCGCTCGTCCGCTTTGGGCTGGGCGATGCCGAACACCACGTGGTGGTGCAGACCGAGGACCGGGATCTGTTCGCCCCCCTGGCCAGCGGCGGCATGCGGCTGCACACCACCGCCGGGATCCTGCCGCCTGAAGTGGAAGCCGGCCGCGTCGAATGCCTGCGCCGCTCCGCGCAGGACAACCGCCACATCGCCCGCCTGCGCCGCAGCCTCAACAAGCGCTTTGGCTGGTACAACTGGATCCGCCACTACGGCTGGCAGATCCAGCAGATCACCAAGCTGCAGGCCCCCGTGGTGCTGGACGCCGACATCTTCGTGGTGCTCGACTCCGATCTGATCCTCTGCAAACCCCTCAGGCTGGAAGAATTTGCCCCCAACGGCAAAGCCCTGCTGATGGAATGCCCCAAGAAGCTGCGCCGCCACGGCCCCGGCCTGGAGCACCGCTGGGCCGAAACCGCGCACCGGCTGCTCGGCACCCCGTTTGACGATACACGGGAGATCAACACGCGCGTGGGCACCCCCTTCGTCTTTGACCGCCAGGTGATCCGCGCCCTGCACCAGAGGCTGGAACAACGGCACGCGCTACCCTGGCACCAGGTGCTCCTGGGGCAAAAACCCGCTTCGTGGAGCGAGTTTGCGTTGTACAACTGCCTGGCG
>JBKHXN010000079.1:0-24833 GCA_046565985.1 Gammaproteobacteria bacterium | reverse complement strand
AGGTTGGCGTACTCGTTGGACTTGAAGTCGCTCATCCGCACGATGACCGGCTCGGGGGCGAAGGCCGCGGCGATCATCGAGACGCCCCCGGCCACGCGCTGCACGAAGAACTCCCGCGGGGTGGGGTAGGCGGCCGTCCGCTCCGCGATCTCCTCCCGCAGGCCGTCGTCGTCCAGAGTGTCGTGCTCGAGCAGCGCGCGTGGGTGGATGCCGATCTGCCGGTTGATGATGAACTCGAGCCGGGCCAGGCCCACACCGGAATGCGGCAGGCGGGAGAAGGCGAAGGCCTGCTCCGGAGTCCCGACGTTCATCATGATCTTCGTCGGGATCTCCGGCATGGCGTCCAGCCGGGTCTCCTCGACCTCGAAGTCGACGAGGCCGTCGTAGACGTTGCCGGTGTCGCCCTCGGCGCAGGAGACGGTGACCTCACGGCCGTCGCCGAGGGTGCGCGTGGCGGAGCCGGTGCCGACGACGGCGGGGATGCCGAGCTCGCGGGCGATGATCGCCGCGTGGCAGGTGCGTCCACCTCGATCGGTGACGATCGCCGAGGCACGCTTCATGATCGGCTCCCAGTCGGGGTCGGTCATGTCGGTCACCAGCACGTCGCCGTTCTGCACGCGGCTCATCTGCTCGATGGAGCTCAGCAGCCGCACCCGGCCGGCACCGATCTTCTGGCCGATGGCGCGGCCTTCCACCAGGCGCTTGCCCTGACCCTTGAGCTTGTAGCGGCGCAACAGGTTGGCCGAGCTGCGGGACTGCACCGTCTCCGGCCGCGCCTGGAGGATATAGAGCTGGCCGTCCACACCGTCCTTGCCCCACTCGATGTCCATGGGCCGGCCGTAATGATCCTCGATGATCAGCGCCTGGCGCGCCAGGGCTTCCACCTCGGCGTCGTCCAGGCAGAAGCGGCCGCGTTCGGCGGGTGTGACCGGGACAAATTCCACGGTCTTGCCCAGCGTCCGGTCGGTGGTATAGATCATTTTCTTGGCCTTCTCGCCCAGCCCGCGCTTGAGCACGGCGGGACGGCCGGCGCGCAGGTTGGGCTTGTAGGCGTAGAACTCGTCGGGGTTGACCGCGCCCTGTACCACGGCCTCGCCCAGCCCGTAGCTGGCGGTGATGAAGACCGCCTCACGGAAGCCGGATTCGGTGTCCATGGTGAACATCACGCCCGAGGCGCCGCAGTCGGAGCGCACCATGCGCTGCACGCCGGCGGAGAGGGCTACCTGCGCGTGGGCAAATCCGTGGTGCACGCGGTAGGCGATGGCGCGATCGTTGAACAGCGAGGCAAATACCTCCTTGACCGCCAGCAGCACATTGTCGATGCCCTGCACGTTGAGAAAGGTTTCCTGCTGGCCGGCAAAGCTGGCGTCCGGCAGGTCTTCAGCGGTGGCGGAGGAGCGCACCGCCACGGAAATCTCCGCACCGGATTGTTTGATCAGGCTTGCATGGGCGCTGCGGATGGCGGCTTCCAGTGCGGCGGGAAAGGGCGCCTTGATGACCGCCTCGCGAATCTGCCGGCCGGTGCGCGCCAGGGCCTGCACATCGTCCACGTCCAGCGCATCGAGCAGATCATTGATACGCTGCGCGAGCTGCTCGTGGGAGAGGAATTCGCGATAGGCATCGGCGGTGGTGGCAAAGCCGTCCGGCACGCGCACGCCGCTCTGCGCCAGGTTGCGGATCATCTCGCCCAGGCTGGCGTTCTTGCCGCCGACGCTGTCCACGTCGTGCATGCCCAGTTCCGAGTACCAGCGTACGTGCTTGCTCATTGTGTCCTGGCTCATCGTTGAATTAAGTTGGTGCCTGCATGCCGAACCCACCCATGACGCCCCGCAACGTGTTCTTCGTGTCCGACGGCACCGGCATCACCGCCGAAACCCTCGGCAATACCCTGCTGACCCAGTTCGAGGCGGTGGAATTCACGACCGCGACGCTGCCCTTCATCAATACCGCCGAGCGCGCCCGCGTCACGGTGGACTATATCAACCACATCGCCCAGGAGTCAGGCAGCCGG
Source organism: Gammaproteobacteria bacterium (assembly GCA_046565985.1). Lineage (GTDB taxonomy): Bacteria > Pseudomonadota > Gammaproteobacteria > Nevskiales > Nevskiaceae > Polycyclovorans. Next base: position 22,822 of record JBKHXN010000079.1, on the reverse strand, counting down.
CCACTGATCCTCAGTACCACGGTCAACGACGAGGTGCGCGGCATCCTGCGCAGCGCCCAGGCGCTGTTCCTGGACCTGTTCGACAGCTTCATCCCGGCGCTGGAGATCGAGCTGGCGGCCAAATCCACCCATGCCCAGGGGCGCGCGCACGGGGTGGCCGACATCCGCCGCTACAACGCGCGCATCGCCGCCATGAATTACGCCATGGAGCATGACGACGGCCAGTCGGTGCGCGACCTGACGCGCGCCGACATCATCCTCATCGCCCCCTCGCGCTGCGGCAAGACGCCCACCAGCCTGTACCTGGCGCTGCAGCACGGGATCTTCGCCACCAACTTCCCCCTGCTGGAGGAGGACCTGGAACAGCCGCGTCTGCCCAGCGCGCTACAAGGCCTGGAGAGCAAGTGCTTTGGGCTCACCTCCGACGCCGAGCGCCTCTCGCAGGTGCGTAACGAGCGCCGGCCCGGTTCGCGTTATGCCTCGCTCACGCAGTGTGCGTTCGAGCTGCGCCAGGCCGAACAACTGTACCGGCGCCTGAATATCCCCTTTGTCAGCTCGGCCAGCCGTTCCATCGAGGAGATCGCCACCGTGGTCATGCAGGAAAAGAACATCCGCAAGCCGGCGTTCTGATGGGCGTCTGGCGCATCCTCGCCGTGGTGGTCCTGGCGCTGGCCCTGCTGGCCGGGTTCGGGCTGCGCCGGAACCCGCCGGCGCCGGGCGTGGCGTTCGAAGTCTTCTTCGCCAGCACCGCGGTGGCGGAGTCCAGCGGCCTGGCGCGCTCGGGCCATGACGCCACGCGGTTCTGGACGGTCAACGACAGCGGCAACACACCCGTGCTCTACGCGCTGGGGCTGGACGGTCAGATTCAGGCCGCGCTGCCGGTAGCGGATGCCCTGAACGTGGACTGGGAAGACCTCGCCGCCTTCCGGATGGACGCGCAACCCTGGCTGCTGATCGCCGATACCGGCGACAACCGCGCGCTGCGGCCCCATGTGGCGCTCTACCTGGTGGCCGAGCCGGCGGTGCTGGACGGGGTGGATTCACTGCCGCTGCGGCGGGTGCTGCGCCTGCGCTATCCCGACGGCCCGCGCGACGTGGAGGCGGTGGCCGTGGATGAGGCCGCCGGACAGGTCTATCTGCTCAGCAAGCGCGACCCGCTGCCGCGTCTCTACCGCCTGCCGCTGACGGTGCCCGGGCCGGCGGATGCGATCCACCAGGCCGAGGCGCTGGGCGAGATTCGCATCCCCCGCGCCGAGAGCGGCACACCCTGGGAACGCAACAGCTACAACTGGGTGACGGCCCTGGACTTTGACCCCGCCGGCCGCCGCGCAGGCGTGATGACGCTCAGTCACCTGTACCTGTATCCGCGGCGCGACGGCGAGGACTGGGCCGCCGCGCTGCGCCGTGCCCCGGCCGCGGTCATTCCCCTGCCGGGCTACACGCAGATGGAGGCCGGCAGCTTCAGCGCCGACGGCCGCAGCTGGTATCTGACTTCCGAGAACCTGCCGGTCCCGCTGGCGCGGCTGGACCTGCCGGCGCAGCCCGCCGACTAGTGCGTCGGAGCGGCCTCCGCGCCCTGCCGGACCCGCCCGGCCGCGCCGGCGTGCATCAGCCGGTCGGTCCAGGCAATGCCGATGGCCGAGGCGATGAACGCCATGTGGATGATGGTCTGCCACATCACCCCGGCCTCGGTGGTGGTGGTGCACTTCACGCCCGCCGCCACGCTGGCGCAGACCGGCAGTGCGCCGAGCATGCCGGCCTCGATGAAGGTCTTGAGCAGGTGGATCGAGGAGATGCCGATGATGGCCATGGCCAGCTTCACCTTGAGCACCGAGGCGTTGACGTGGCTCAGCCATTCCGGCTGGTCGGGGTGGTTTTCCAGCCGCAGGCGGGAAACGAAGGTCTCGTAGCCGCCCACGATCACCATCATCAGCAGATTGGAGATCATCACCACGTCGATCAGCGCCAGCACGATCAGCATCACCTGCTGCTCATTGAGCTCAAAGGCGCCACCGATCAGGTGCCACAGTTCCTTGAGGAACAGCACCACATACACGCCCTGCGCGACGATCAGTCCCAGGTACAGCGGCAGCTGCAGCCAGCGCGAGGAAAAGATCAGGCTGGGCAGCGGGCCCAGGGTGGCTTGCTTGATGACGGTGGACATGGCGGGCCTGGTGACGGATGAGCGGCGCGGATTCTAGCAAGTCCGCCGTGACAGAAAAGACCGGCCGTGCGGGCTCGCGTTATGCTGGCCTGATCACTGCCCTGATCCGGAGACTGGCATGCAGCACGGCCCCCACACGCAGACCGCTTACATCACCGGCGCCGGGAGCGGCATCGGCCGCGCGCTCGCCTGCGCACTGGCGGCGCGGGGCAGCGGTCTGGCGCTGTTTGACCGCCAGTTTGACGAAGACGGCCGGGCGCAGATCCTGGCTGCGCGTAGCTCGGATGCGCAGCCCGTGCAGTTCTGCACCGTGGACATCACTGACGCGCCGGCGGTGCGCACTGCCGTGGATCAGGCGTGCCGCGAGATCGGCCCGCCGCAGCTCGCGGTGAACTGTGCGGGCATCAACGCCACGCGCAACTTCGAGCGTCTTGATGACGAGACCTTCGCCCGCGTGATCAACGTCAACCTGCTGGGCAGCCGCCATTTTGCGCGGGCGGTGCTGCCGCACATGGGCCAGGGCGCGCAGCTGACGCTGATCGCCTCCATGGCCGGGCTGGTGGGCAACTACGCCTACGCGGCCTATTCCGCGTCCAAGTTCGGCGTGGTGGGCCTGGCCAATGTGCTGCGTGTGGAGTACCGGCCGCTGGGTATCGACATCGCCGTGGTCTGCCCGCCAGAGGTGCCGACACCGATGGTGGAGAAGGAAATGCGGCACGAGCACCCGGTGCAGCGCAAGCTCAAGGACACGGCCGGGGTGATCAGCCTGGACCAGGTCGTGCGGGCGATCCTGGACAACACCGGACGCCGCCGGCGGTTCATGGTGGTTCCGGGCGCGCGGGCCCAATTCACCTATGCGCTGGCGCGCTTCGTGCCGCTGCGCCTGCTGCATCTTTACGTGGACGCCGTGGTGCGCCGCGTGCTGGCGCAGCACCCGGACGCGCCGCGTCGCTAGGGTCTCAGCGCCGGAGCGTGGGGTCTTCCCACAGCCGTGCCCAGCCTTCCGTGCCCAGCGCGCGGAGGGTGGCGATGTTGCGATCGGGGATGGCGGCCACGTCCGGCACACCCTGCACTGCGGCGGTCACGCTGTCCTCGCGCAGCAGGTGCAGCAGCGGGTAGGGCGAGCGGTTGCTGTAATTCTCGATGGCCTCGGGCGCGGTACCGGCAAACTGGTACTGCGGGTGGAAGCTGGCGATCTGGATGATGCCGCTCAGGTCCAACGCATCCAGAGTGGCGTCGGCGAGTTCAAGAAAATCGTTGTAATCGAGAAAATCCGTGAGCACCCCGGGGTGGATCAGCAGGGTGGTCTCGCGGGTGGCGGGGTCGGCGGCGTGCAGGTCTTCCAGCTCGCGCGCAAGATCGCCGAGCAGCTCATCCGGGGTGCTCGCGGCGCTGACGGCCAGCCACACGCGGTTCTGCACGTAGGCAGCTTGCGCAAAGGGGCACAGACGCAGGCCAATCACCGCGCGCTCCAGCCAGGTACGGGTCTGGGCCCGTACGGTATCGGCGTCGGGGATGGCCGCGTTCAGACCGCACCCGCCTTCTTCAGCAGGGTGGCCAGCGCCTCGGCGATCTGCGCGTAGCCCTCGGCGTTGGGATGGATCTGGTCGGATTTCAGGCCGCGGTCGCCCAGCACGCGCGCGATGGCGCGGGCTTCCAGCGGAATCTGGAACTCCTGTGCCAGCGCGGTATAGAGTGGCTCGGCTTCAAGATTAATGAGCCGGGGTTCCGGCACGCCCAGCAGCACCACCTCGGCGCCGCGGCTGCGGATCTCGCCGATCATGGCGGCCAGGTTGGCGCGCAGGGCTGTGCGATCCATGCGGCGCAGCAGGTCATTGCCGCCCAGGCACAGCAGCACCAGCTGCGGCTGTACGGTATCCAGCACGCCGGGCAGGCGCTGCAAGCCCTCGGCGGTGGTCTCGCCCGGCACGCCGGCATTGACCACCTCTCGGCCGATCAGGCCGGACAGCCGTGCCGGGTAGGCCCGCTCGCGCGTGGTGCCGCTGCCGTGGGTCAGGCTGTCGCCAAAGGCGAGCACCACTGCGTCGCTCGCCAGCGGCGCCAGTGGCGGCACCGGCTCGCTGCAGGCGACCAGCAGCAGGACCAGCGCCAGCCAGGGCAGGCGCCAGCGGATGGGGTGCCGCCGTGTGTGCAACTGCGCCTCGCGCATCACATGTTGCGGCGATACTGGCCGCCCACCTCGAACAGGGTGTGGGTGATCTGCCCCAGTGAGCAGACGCGAGCCGCGTTCATCAGCTCCGCAAAAATGTTGCGATCCTCGATGCAGGCCTCGCGCAGCCGCTCCAGCGCGGCGGGCGCGGCCTGGGCGTGGCGCCGGTGGAAGTCCTGCAGGCGCTTGAGCTGGTCATGCTTTTCCGCGTCCGAGGAGCGGGCCAGTTCCAGCTCGGTTTTCTCCGGCGGCGGGTTCGGGTTGAGGAAGGTGTTGACGCCGATGATCGGCAGCTCCCCGCTGTGCTTGAGATGCTCGTAGCTGAGGCTTTCTTCCTGGATCCTGCCGCGCTGATAGCCGGTTTCCATGGCGCCGAGCACGCCGCCACGCTCGCTGATGCGCTCAAATTCCTGCAGTACCGCTTCCTCCACCAGATCGGTGAGCTCCTCGATCAGGAAGCTGCCCTGGTTGGGGTTCTCGTTCTTGGCCACGCCCCACTCGTTATTGATGATGAGCTGGATGGCCAGCGCGCGCCGCACGGATTCGGCGGTGGGAGTGGTGATGGCCTCGTCGAAGGCATTGGTGTGCAGGCTGTTGCAGTTGTCGTAGATCGCGATCAGCGCCTGCAGGGTGGTGCGGATATCGTTGAAATCGATCTCCTGCGCGTGCAGCGAACGGCCGCTGGTCTGGATGTGGTACTTGAGCATCTGGCTGCGCGGGTTGGCGCCGTACTTCTCGCGCATCGTCACCGCCCAGATGCGCCGTGCCACGCGCCCCAGCACGCTGTACTCCGGGTCCATGCCGTTGCTGAAGAAAAAACTCAGGTTGGGCGCGAAGTCGTCGATCTTCATGCCGCGGGCGAGGTAGGCCTCCACGAAGGTGAAGCCGTTGGAGAGCGTGAACGCAAGCTGCGAGATCGGATTGGCCCCGGCCTCGGCGATGTGGTACCCGGAGATCGACACCGAATAGAAATTGCGGATGTCGTGCTCGATGAAATATTCCTGGATGTCGCCCATGCACTTGAGCGCGAATTCAGTGGAGAAGATGCAGGTGTTCTGGCCCTGATCCTCCTTGAGGATGTCGGCCTGGACCGTGCCGCGTACCGTGGCCAGCGTGCGCGCACGGATCCCGGCGTATTCCGTATCCGTGGGGGCGCGCTTGTTCTGGGCGCTGAACTTCTCGACCTGCTGATCGATGGCGGTATTGAGGAAGAAGGCGAGGAGGGTCGGCGCCGGGCCGTTGATGGTCATGGACACGCTGGTCATGGGCGCGCACAGGTCAAAGCCGGCGTAGAGCTCCTTCATGTCGTCGAGCGTGGCGATGCTGACACCGCTATTGCCGACCTTGCCGAAGATATCCGGACGCAGGTCCGGGTCTTCGCCGTACAGCGTCACCGAGTCAAACGCGGTGGACAGGCGCGCTGCCGGCTGGCCCTTGGACAGCAGGTGGAAGCGCTCGTTGGTGCGGCGCGGCCCGCCTTCGCCGGCAAACATGCGGGCCGGGTCTTCACCCGCGCGCTTGAAGGGAAATACGCCGGCGGTGTACGGAAACTGGCCGGGCAGGTTTTCCAGCAGCAGCCAGCACAGCAGGTCGCCCTCGTCGTGGTAACGGGGCAAGGCCACCCGCGGAATGCGCGTGCCGGAGAGCGAGACCCGGTGCAGCGGCACGCGCAGCTCCTTGCCGCGCACGCTGTAGACGTACTCGTCACCGGAATAGGCCTCGCGTGTCTGCGGCCAGGCGTGCAGCAGCTGCCGGCAGTCCGGTTCCAGGCGCTCCACGCGCTGGTGCATCTGTTCCTTGAGCGCGCCGAGGGCTTCGGGCGGCGCAGTCTCCGCGTGCTCGATCATGCGGATGGTTTCCCGCAGGTGCTGGCGTTCCCGGGCGATGGTGGCCTGGGCCTCGGCGTGCTGGCGGTAGGCGCGGCAGCTGGCGGCGATCTCGGCCAGGTAGCGCACCCGGCTGCCGGGCACGATGCTGTGCGCGCGGGTGGAGCTGCGGGTTGGCGGCGCGGCCAGCCGGTGGGCGCCGAGCTTGAGGCCCCTGGCCGCGAGCGCGGCAGCCAGGCCGTGATAGAGCGCGGTCACGCCGTCATCATTGAAGCGAGAGGCGATGGTGCCGTACACCGGCATCGCTTCCGGCCGCTGGTCGAAGGCCTTGCGGTTGCGCTGCACCTGCTTGGCCACGTCGCGTACGGCATCCTCGGCGCCGCGCCGGTCGAACTTGTTGATGGCGATGAAGTCGGCAAAGTCCAGCATGTCGATCTTCTCCAGCTGGCTGGCGGCACCGAATTCCGGGGTCATCACGTACAGCGAGACGTCGGCGTGCTCGGTGATGGCCGCGTCGCCCTGGCCGATGCCGGCGGTCTCGACGATGACCAGGTCGAAGCCGGCGGCCTGGCAGGCGGCGATGGCGCCGGGCAGGGCGCGCGAGACCTCGGCACCGCCCTCGCGCGTGGCCAGCGAGCGCATGAAGATGTGCGGATGGTTGATGGCGTTCATGCGGATGCGGTCACCCAGCAGGGCTCCACCGGACTTGCGCCGGCTGGGGTCCACGGCGATGAGCGCGATCTTCAGTGCATCGTCCTGGTCCAGCCGGAAGCGGCGTACCAGTTCATCGGTGACACTGGACTTGCCGGCGCCACCCGTGCCGGTCACGCCCAGCACCGGCGCCCTGTGCGTCAGACGCGCGGCGATCTGGCTGACATCACAGGCCTGGTTCTCGATCAGGGTCATCAGCCGCGCCAGGGCCCGGCGGTCGCCACCCCGGACCTTGAGCAGCAGCTCCTCCGGCTTGCCCCTGAGCGGGTGCCCGGCACGCTCGACCATGTCGGCGATCATGCCTTCCAGGCCCAGTTTCTGGCCGTCGTGCGGGGAATAGATGCGGGTCACGCCGCTGGCGTGCAGCTCGGCAATCTCCTCCGGCACGATCACACCGCCGCCGCCGCCGAACACGCGGATCTCTTCACCGCCGCGCTCGCGCAGCATCTGCACCATGTATTTGAAGAATTCGATGTGCCCGCCCTGGTAGGAGCTCACGGCAATACCGTGGGCGTCTTCCTGCAGGGCAGCGGTGACGATCTCCTCCACGCTGCGGTTGTGGCCGAGGTGGATCACCTCCGCCCCCAGGCTCATCAGCAGGCGGCGGATGATGTTGATGCTGGCGTCGTGGCCGTCGAACAGGCTGGCTGCCGTGACGAAGCGCAGCGGCGCCCGGGCTTGCACGTCGGCCACCGGGCGGTCCTTCAACACAGTGCTCATGGGTTCTGATCTTGGAGTGTGAGCCTGCCATTGTAGGCCCGTGGCGGCAGGGCTACATCCCCCGGCGGGGCCATTTGTGCCAGCAGGGCTTTTTGTGCAAAAGTAGGGTTGCGCGCGGCTCGATACTAAAAAACCAGGCTGGACCAATTCGGGGGGATGGGCGAGGTGATGTCATTCAGAGCTGTATTCAAATTCTTCCAGCGGCTGCTCATGCCGCAGACGGAAGAATTCTATCCCCGCTTCTCGGCCACCTACTACGCGCGCCAGCGCCGTTCGGGCTTCCCCGCGCTGAAATTCGACCCGGAGCTGGAAGCCGAGTACCTGGAAAGCTTCGTCGCCATCAATGTCTCCCGCATCCGTGTGGCGAGCCTCAGTGCGCTGTCACTGATCCTGCTCTTCGTGGTCATGGATCGCGGTTTCGGCCAGCACATCCAGCCCCCTTCATCGGAATTTATGCTGGTGATTTCCGGGCTGTCGCTGCTCATTCCATTTTTTTGCACCTTTCTGCGCAACAAGCAGCACCTGCCGGAGCTGATGCTGGTCTGCACCTGGATCCTGGCGCTGTCCATGGTCGGTGTGGTCTGGCTGGGCCGCGCGGCGCGTCCGGATTTTCCCTACGAGCCGCTGCTGCTCGTGACCATGTACGTGTACTACCTGGCCGGCCTGCCCTGGGGGCGGGCGGTGTTCTGCGGGCTGGGCATGTGGCTGGCGTTTGTCGGCAGCCATCTGCTCGGCTCCGCCGAGGTGCCGATGCTGATGTATGCGGTCTTCTACCTGCTGGTTGCCAACGTCATCGGCCTGCTGGGCCGCTACACCTTCGAGTATCAGGACCGTCTCGCCTTCCTGATGCAGCGCGAGCTTTCCTATCTGGCGCAGCACGATTCACTCACCCGCCTGCTCAACCGCCGCGCCTTCCGCGTGCGCGCCGAGTTGGCCTGGGCGCAGGCGCAGCGGGAATGCCGCCCGGTGGGCCTGCTGATTCTCGATGTGGACCACTTCAAGGCCATCAACGACCAGCACGGTCATTTCGCCGGCGACTCGGTGCTGCGCGAGATCGCGCTGCTGCTGAAGAATCTCGTCAAGCGCCCGCTGGATGCCGCGGGCCGCTTCGGCGGCGATGAGTTCGTCGCCGTCTGGTACGACGTGGATCGGGTCTGGTTCGAGGACCTGCAGGCCCGTCTGATGGCCAGCATCCAGGCGCTGGAATACGAGGTGCCGGGGCTCAAGGACGTCAAGGTCAGCGGCGGCGCGGTACTGGCCTGGCCCAATTTTGCGCTGACGCTGCAGGGCGCGCTGCGCGAGGCCGACAGCAACCTCTACCAGGTCAAGCAGCAGGCGCGCTCGCAGATCCGCTACACCCAGCTCGGCGCGCCGCAGCTGGATGACGAATCGCTCATGACCGGGTCCTGAGACCCGCCTCCGCAACCTGCCGCTGGCGCACCGCGGCACGCAGCTGTTCCAGATTCTCGCGCAGGATGTCGGCCACCAGCTCGTCGGTACGCGGATCGTGCAGCACCTGCTCGGCGACGCGCAGGCTCGCGTCCACCACCGATTCGACGATGTCGTTGTAGAACGGCAGGCGAGACAGCCGTCCCGCCTGCGGGTCTTCGCGGAGTTTTTCCTGGATCATCTGCCGCAGCTCGCGCTGGTTTTCCTCCAGCGCGCGGGCCACGTTGCGGGTGTAGTGGCCTTTTTCCAGCACCGCCGCCACTTCCTCGAGCACCGCAATGGTGATGGGCCGCTTGACCGCCTCGACGATGCTGCCGGTGAAGTGGTTGACCAGGCGGTAGGTGAATTCGTCGCCGAAGGCGCGGTCCGCCGCACCACCGAAGCGTGCCAGCAGGATGACGATGCGGATGACGCGGAACAGCCGAAACCCGCGGATCGCCGGGTGCGCTACCGGGATCATGCCCAGTACCTCGTACCAGTTGCGCGCCACGAAGCCGCGCGTCCAGCCCTGTGCCCGCCAGCGGTAGAGGAATTCCACGGCGAAGATGCCGCAGATCAGGTAATCGGCGTTGAGGATCCAGCGCCGCTGCTGCTCGCTGACCGTGCCCCAGGTCTCCCAGCTCAGCAGGCCGATGGAGACCAGCGCCAGGGCCAGCATCAGCCAGTCCAGCGGCGGGATGCGGCGCGTAATAACGGGGGCGGGGTGGGCGTTCATGTAACTGAGACTCCGTTCACACATTGGGGTAGAGTTGCCATACAAACCATATCCATTGAGGGAGAGTCCCGATGCCCGGGATCCTGTCCATGCGCTGCATCTTAATCGTCACGGCACTGCTGCTGTCGGCATGTACCTCCGCGCCGCTGCCCACGCAGCTGGTGGTGGAGGCCATCCGCACCGATGCCTCCGCCGTACAGGCCGCCGCGCCGGAAAGCCGTGGCAAGCGCGATCCGGGCCAGCCCACCGGCCTGCTCGCCTATTACGCCGATGACAACCCCACCGAGCTGATCGTGTTCTGCCACGGCCTGGGTCACAACGTGGAGGACTCCTGGCGCCAGCACGTGCTCGGCACGATCCGGCCCGGGCGCGTGGTGGTGACCACCAACTACCGCGACAACCTGAAATTTCCGATCCTGCGCGGCGCTCATGACACCATCGCCGCCACGCTGATGGCCAAGGCCCGGTTTCCGGGCATCCGTCGCGTATACCTGCTGGGCGTGTCCATGGGCGGGGCCATCTCCGGCACCGCGATCAGCGAGTCCGTGCATGTGACGCCGGACGGCAGCGGCCTGTACGACTACTGGGTGAACGTGGAAGGGCTGAGCAACCAGTTCGAGGCCTGGGCCGAGGCCAGCGCCGCGCTGCCGGAAGTGGCCGCCAACCTCGAAGAGGACGCTGGTGGCCGCCCTGACCAGGTGCCGGAGGCCTATGTGCGCCGTTCGCCCGTCCTGCGCACCGCCGACATGGCGCGCACGCGTCTGCGTGCGGTGGCGGTGATCCACGCCGTCAACGACGGCCTGGTGGTCTACAACCAGGCGCGGGAGATGGCCGCCGCGCTGGTCGGCGCGGGCATCCCCACCCGTTTCTACAACGTGCTGCGCCACCGCGAGGGCCAGTCCGCCGGGACCACCGGCACCGGTTTCTTCGGCGCCCTGCTGGGGACCGACGATCCCAACCGGCTCAATCTCGCCGGTCACGGCTCGGAGGCGGATGCGAAGCACCCGGTCATCCGCAGCGGCTTCGAGGAGCTGGAGCGCATGCTCGACGGCGACTACGACGACGCACTGCCCTACGACGAGGGCTACGTGGACGAGCCGTTCTGAAGCGGCTCAGGACGAACAGCTGACCGGCACCTGGGCCGTGCCCGGCGCAGGTGCCGCGGCGTAGGCCTCGCAGCCCGGCTGTTCGACGCAGGGCGCCTGCAGCAGGCGCATCAGGGTGGTGATCTCCTGCGTATCTCCGGCCTGTGCGCGCTCGATGGCGCGCTGGGCCAGATGGTTGCGCAGCACGTACAGCGGGTTGATCGCGTCCATGCGCCGGCGCCGCTCGGCATCGTCGGACTGCTCGGCCTGCAGGCGCGCGCGGTAATCCACGCACCAGGCGCCGAAGCGGGCAAGGTCGGCCAGCTCGTCGCGCAGCGGGCCGCTGTCCGTCCCCTGGCTGCGCAGCTGTGACAGCAGGCGGAAACTGCGGCTGAAGTCCGAGCGCCCGGCCTGCAGAATCTCGAGGAAGCGGTTGATCAGCTCCACATCTTCCTCGCGTGACTCGCGCAGGCCCAGCTTGGCCCGCCAGCGCGCGGTGACCTCCGCGGCGTAGATCGCCGGGTAGCGCGCGAGAATCTCGTTGCCGATGCGCACGGCCGTTTCCGGCTCGGCGTGCAGCAGTGGCAGGGCCGCCTGCAGCAGGCGCGAGACGTTCCAGTGCGCTATCTGCGGCTGGCGGTGGTAGGCGTAGCGCCCGCCCTCGTCGCTGTGGTTGCAGACATGCGCCGGGTCGAAGGCGTCGAGGAATCCGAACGGCCCGTAATCCAGCGTCAGACCGAGGATGCTCATGTTGTCGGTGTTCATCACCCCGTGGCAGAAGCCCACGCTCTGCCACTGCGCCATCAACCTGGCGGTGTCGGCGCTCACCGAGTCCAGCCAGCCCGGGTAATCACCCGCGTGCTGCGGAGCGTGTTCGTGGATGATGTGATCGGCCAATGGTCCCAGCCGCTCGTACTGATTACGTGCGTAGAAGACCTCGAAATGGCCAAAGCGCACATGGCTGGGCGCCATGCGGCAGATCACCGCCGCGGTCTCGAGGGTCTCGCGCTGCACGATCTCGGGCGAGCCGATCAGGCAGAGGGCGCGGGTGGTGGGAATCCCCAGGCCGTGCAGGGCCTCGCCGCAGAGGTATTCGCGGATGCTGGAGCGCAATACCGCACGGCCGTCGCCAAAGCGCGAATAGGGCGTGCGCCCCGCGCCCTTGAGCTGCAGATCCCAGCTTTCACCACGCCGGTTGCGCACCTGGCTGATGAGAATGGCGCGCCCGTCGCCCAGCTGTGGCACCCATTGGCCGAACTGGTGCCCGGCGTAGAGCGTGGCCAGCGGCCGTCCGCCCGGTAGCGGCTGGTTGCCGGCGAAGATGGCGGTGAATTCCGGGCGTGTGGCCTGGGCGGGATCAAGATCGATCAGCGCCGCCGCCGCCGCGTTGAAATGCAGCAGGCGCGGCTCGGGCAGCGGCGTGGGACGGACCAGGGAGAAATATTCCGGGCTCAGCGCGGCAAAGCGGTGGTCGTGGTGCAGCGTCTCCAGGCTGTGCAGGGGTGTGGGAGTTAGTGTTGTCATGGCTAGGGCCTGTTAACACTACTGGGCTCGCCGCGGCCGAGTCGGTTCTGGCCCTGAGCGAGGCGGGAGGAGTGAGGTTTGGTAGCTCCAAATGAACGACGACCAACGAAGCGTAGGGCCAGAACCGGCCGGCCCCTTCGGGTTGCTGCCTGTTTTTTCGCCATGCGGCGTTGCTCCTTCGTCATTTGGAGTAACCAAATTTCCTCAGTCGCGCCTTGCCTGCCGAAAAAACAGGTAGCAACGCAGCGATACCAGTAGTGTTAACAGGCCCTAGTGTGATGCACTTGCAGCATGTCCGACAGCCTCATCCACGTCACCCCCACTGCCATCTGGCTGGCCCAGAACACGCAGCGCCATCCCTCCGAAGCCCTGCCGGTGGTCCATCATCCCGCCGCCCGCGGCGGTGCCGGTGGCACGCTGCGCTGCACCCACATCGAGATTCCGCAGGTGGCCGAGCGGCTGGCGGTGATCCTCGCCCAGCCGGCCTGGTGCTGGGGTGGTGAGATGGGCGTCAACGAGGCCGGAGTGGCCATCCTCCGGCAGGATCTCCATACCCGCACGCCCGTCCGCGCGCCCGCGCTGCTGGGTGCTGACCTGCTGCGTCTGGGCCTGGAACGCACGGCCAGCAGCGCGGCGGCGGTGGCGCTGCTGGTCCAGCTGCTGGACCAGTACGGCCAGGGCGGCCCCGACCGTTACGGGCGGCGCAGCGCGACGGGCGGCAGCCGCTTCCTGGTGGCCGATGCGCGCGAGGCCTGGCTGCTGGAAACCGCCGGCCGCACCTGGACCTGCGCGCGCCTGAGCGGCGCCCGTGCCCTGTGCGCCGCGCCGCTGCTGCACCAGCCCGGTCGCACCGGTACCGCACCCGGAGGTGCCGACTTTGCCGCTGAACAGGCGGCGCACTGGCGCCCGGCCCTGCACACGGCCCGCTGGCGCCAGGCGGCGGCGCAATCGCGCCTGGACGCCGCCAGCACGCCGGACTGGGCCGGCCTGCTGCATCAGCTGCGCGCCCATGCGCCGGATCCGGCCGGCGTCACCGGGCTATGCCGCCACGCCGGCTGGCTGCATCCCCTGCAGACCACCGGCAGCCTGCTGCTGCGCCTGGCGCCGGATGCCACGCACATGCTGTGGACCGGCACCTCCGCGCCCTGCCTGTCCATCTTTCGCCCGGCGGCGTTCAGCGGTACCTGGAGCGTGCTCACCCGCCCCGAGCAGCAGCTCGCTGCACCGCTGTGGCGGCGCCATGAGTGGCTCCACCGCTGGGCGCTGGCGGACCCGGGCCTGCGCGCGCGCCTGCACGCCACCCGTGAGCAACTGGAGCCGCAGGTTCTGGACCTGATGATGCGCGGTGAGCCGCAGCGCGCCGACCGTCTGGCCGCGAGCTGGCACAAGGTATTGTTCGAGTCACTGCGCGGCGCGCCGCCGCCGCAGTCCGCCTATTGGAGGCGTATGGGCAGGGCTGACGGGATGGACATCGCCCGCGCTACACTGCACCCGGACCAATAAGGAGAATCTGCAATGGATCTGAACATCAGCATGAGCAGCATGGGGATCTGGGGCTTCCTGCTGCTGGTGGCGGTGATCTACGCCATCGTCAATGTGGTCGGCAGCAGCGTTTCCAACGGCAAGAAAGTGCTGTGGATCCTGCTGATCCTGTTCCTGCCGCTGCTGGGTTTCATCCTCTGGCTGCTGCTGGGGCCGCGCTCGCGCTGAGGCCGTACTCAGCGCGCTGCGGCATAGCCGCCAAAGCTGCCCGCCGCGCCCGGAAACACCACCGGGCTCTCGCTGCCGTCTTTCGCCACCGCCGCAACGCCGAAGAAATAGTTGTCGATCACCACATTGCGCAGCGTGTGTGTGTCCACGTCGCCCACGTACACGCTGCGTGTCCACTGTGGTTCCGTGGTCAGGCGCCAGTACACCCGGTAGCCGGCCAGCTGCGGCGCCTGCCGGCGCGGCGGGCGCTGCCAGCGCAGCGTGGTATGGGCGCTGACCGCACCTTCGATCTGCACGCCGGCGGGCGGTGGGGGCGCCCAGGCCATGCCCGCCAGACTCACGGCATTGAGCGCGGTGAGCCGGGCGGCGTAGTCAAAGTCCACACCGTCGATCGTGTCGCCATAGACCACCCCGTTCTCGGTGCGCAGATCCTGGTGCTGGCGGTCGTAGTGTTCGTGGGTCTCCATGACCCGGACCGCGGGATACCCCAGGTCGTTGAACGGGCGATGGTGGCCGCCGCGGCCGTAGCGGTCGAGCCGGTAGACCATCATGACCTCGAGATTGGGCACGTAGTCGGCCATGCGTTCGATGTAGCGCGCCAGATTGCGGGTCGGTGAATCCAGCTCGCCGCCGGTGTAGCGGCGGATGCGCGCCTCCTCCGCGGTTTCGGTGGCGCGGGTGCCTTCGGCAAAGACGCGTGCCGTGGTGTTGTCGGTGACGCCGGTGATGCCGCGGATGTTGCCGATCATGTCGTTGTTGAGCACCGCCTCGATGCGCCAGCCCTCGCGCTGCGCCTGCGCGGCGAGGATCTGCCCGCCGTAGAGTCCCTGTTCCTCGCCGGCCAGCGCCGCGTACACGATGGAACCGTGAAAGCGGTACTGGCTGAGCACGCGCGCCGCCTCCAGCGTACCGGCCAGACCGGAGGCATTGTCATTGGCGCCCGGCGAGTCGGATTGCGCGTCCATCACGTCGCTCACGCGGGAATCAATATCGCCGCTCATGATCACGTAGCGATCCGGATCACTGCGGCCGCGCTGGATGGCCATGACGCTGACCACCTCCACCGGGTCGGGGATGCGCGGTTGGCCGCTGATGGTGCCGCTGACATAGCGCACTTCCAGGCAGCCGCCGCAGGCGCGCGAGATGCGCTCGAACTCGGCATGAATCCAGCGCCGCGCCGCGCCGATGCCGCGCGTCTGTGAAGCGGTGTCCGAGAGCGTGTGGCGGGTGCCGAAGTCCACCAGCCTGCGGATATCCGCTTCGATCCGCTGCGGCGACGGCGCAGCGGCAATGGCGCGC
The DNA here is from genome assembly GCA_046565985.1 of Gammaproteobacteria bacterium. Taxonomy (GTDB): domain Bacteria; phylum Pseudomonadota; class Gammaproteobacteria; order Nevskiales; family Nevskiaceae; genus Polycyclovorans. Next base: position 7,449 of record JBKHXN010000079.1, on the reverse strand, counting down.
AGCTGGGGATGCTCGGCGGGCGGTACCGGCGCGTCGCGCGCCTCCAGGGCAGGGCAGAGGACCAGGGCAAGCAGCAGCAGGATACGGGACATGGACGGCACTCCAGCAGGTTGCAAGGGGTAAACGCCGGCGCCCGGCTCAGGCGCGCGGGATGCCCAGCCGCTCGCGCAGCTCGCCGGGCGTGAGGTACTTGACCGCCGGCCGGCCTTCAATCTGCTGCACCAGCGAGACCAGCCGTGCGTTCACCGGCGTGGGGACACGATGCTGCTGGCCCAGGCACACGATCTCGCCGTTGAGCTGGCCGATCTCGGTCAGGCGGCCGTGCTCGATGTCGGCGACCATGGACGGATAGCTGCCGTCCTGCAGGCCGCTGCGCAGGCGGGCAAACCACCAGGGCAGGGGGCCGCCGTGGCGCAGCAGCGCCCGGTACAGAGGGTAGGGCAGCGGCATCGGCAGGGGATAGGTCACTCCCGCCTTGTCGAGCAGGCTCACGGCCTCGTCGAGCACGCCGGCGTAGCAGGCGCGCAGGTCGGGGTGGAGGTAGAGATCCTTGAACGTGGTGTGGGTGAGCGCGCAGATGGCGTTGGCCAGGTTCACCAGCAGCTTGCCCCAGGCGGCGGATTCGCCCGCGGCGCGGCGCACGTCCATGCCGCTGCCATCGAAGCAGGCCAGCAGACGGGGGTCATCGGTCCCGACCCGCACCGCCGGACGCGTGGTGATGCGGGCCCGCAGCGGCGACAGCAGCTGGGCGTTGAACTGGATGGTCATCGGCGCGAGCCGCGCCTGCGGGAAGCGGTCGCGGATCACGCGCAACGCGCCCACGCCGTTGAGCGTGGAGACCAGGGTGCAGCCCGGCGGAATCTCGGGCAGCTGATCGAGCACGCCCTGCAGGTCGGGAAACTTGACGCAGATGAACAGGTAGTCAACGCCGGCCAGTTCGATGCGCGTGGTCAGCGCCGGCTTGGGCGCCACCAGGGGCGGCCGACCGCCCAGCACGTGATCCACGCGGATCTCCTGCGCGGTCTGCAGCTCGGCCAGATCCTTGTCGCGCACATAGAGCTTGACGGGCTCGCGGCGCGCGCTGACCAGGTGCGCCGCCAGGATCGTCCCCACGGCCCCGGCACCGATCAGTAGAATCATCTGGGCTCTCCGCTGGATGGCTGCGCGCAAGGTGCCTGTCTCGGCGTCCGGACGCAAGCGGGGTTATGCTGGCGCCTGTCCGAGGGAAGGATCCGGGGGTTTCGTGACATACCGACGCATACTGGCCGTACTGTTGCTGGCGGGCTTCCCGCCGGGCCTCGCCGCCAGCCCGGCGCTGGACAGCCTGCTCGCCTGCATGCGCGCCAATATTCCGCAGACCCTGCGCATCCAGAGCTTCGAGCTGGTCTCGGTGGATCGCGGTGGCGGCGAACGCCGCCTGCAGGGCCGGCTCTACGGCCAGCGGGAGCAGGATCTGCTGCGTGTGATGCTGCGGCTGGAAGCGCCCACCGATCTGCGCGGGGCCGCCTATCTGCTGCGCGAGGCGGATCCCGCCAGCGACGAGATGTACGTCTTCCTGCCGGCGCTCAACAAGGTCCGCCGCGTGGCCGGTGGCACCCGTGACAATGGCCTGTTCGGCACCGACTTCAGCTACAACGATCTCAAGCAGATCCATCACGCCTTTGCCGGCGGCGAGATGCGCCTGCTGGCCCCGCAGACCCTCGACGGCCGCCCGGTGCAGCTGCTGGACCTGCGCCCCGGCGCCGCGGCCGATACCCGCTTCGACCAGATCCAGGCCTGGGTGGACTCGGCATCCTGCGTGGCGCTGAAAATCGAATTCTCCCGCGCCGGCAAGCTGCACAAGCGCCTGCGCGCGCCCGCCGCCGAGCTGCGCCAGTCCGGGCCGCACTGGTACGCCGGCAGCGCGCTGATGGAAGACCTGGAAGCCGGGACCCAGACCCGCCTGCGCATCACCGGCGTGGTCAGCGGCGAGGATCTGGCCGGCCGTTACTTCAACCCGCGCATGTTCCACATCGGAAACTGATCCCCCGTGGACCGGGTTCTCGCCGTTCTCGCGCGCCATCCCTGGGCTGCCATCCTGCTGACGCTGCTGCTGTCCACGGCGGCGCTGGCGGCGCTGCTCGACTGGCAGACCCTGCGCCCGCGCCTGAGCGTGGATTCCTCCCTGCAGCGCCTGCTGCCGGCCGGTGACGACGACCGCGCCGTCTATGAGCGGGTCCAGACCCTGTTTGGCGACGCCGATACCGTACTGCTGGCGGTTGCCTTCGATCCGGTATTCGACGCCGCCAACCTCGATGCCGTGGCGCGCATCACCGACCGCCTGCAGGCCGAGCCGGGGGTGCGCAGCGTGGTCTCGCTGGCCACCGTGCCCAACGTGCTCGCCGCGGACGAGGCCATTGATCTGGGCAGCTTCGTCAGCCAGGCCCGGGCCGATCCCGCCAGCATCCCGGCACTGGCCGCCCAGTTCGCCGCCAATCCGGTTTACCAGGGCAGCCTGGTATCGGCAGACGGGCGGACCGCCCTGTTCGCCGTGGCCCTGGGCGAGCTGGATGAGGCGGCATTCCGCGCGCAGCGGCTCGCCGAGCGCCTGCGCGCCATCGCCGTCGCCGAGGCGCCGGGCAAGGCCGTGTGGATCACCGGCTCGCCGGTGATCCAGGCCGCCACCACGCAGGCCCTGCTCGACACGCTGGCCTTCATGCTGCCGGCCATCTTCGCCCTCATCGTGCTGGTGCTGGGGCTGGCTTTCCGCTGTCTCAAGACCACGCTGATCGCGGCGCTCACCATCGGCCTGACGCTGCTGTGGACCCTGGCCCTGCAGACCCTGCTGGGCGTGCCGATGAACCTCATCACCGCCATCGCGCCGCCGCTGGTGGTCACGCTGGCGCTGTCCTATTCGGTGCACGTGATTTCCGAGTTCTTCACGCAGTACGCCGACGGCCAGTCACCCGAGGCGCAGCGGCTGCGGGTGCTGCGCCACGCCAGCCTGCCGCTGGCCCTGTGCGCCGCCACCACCGTGGCCGGGTTCATGGCGCTGATGCTTTCGCCGCTGCCGGCGGTACGCCAGTTTGCCGGGCTCGCGGTGCTCGGCGTGATCATCGGCATCGGCCTGATGCTGGTGTTCCTGCCGGCTGCCCTGTCCCTGGGCCATTGCGGCGGGCAGAGCGCGCCCACCGGTCAGGCCCTGCTGCAGAAACTGGCCGGCCGCCTGGCCGATTTCGACCTGCGCTGGCGGACCGCGATCATCAGCAGCAGCGTGGTGCTGGTCCTGATCGCCCTCTGGGGCGCCAGCCAGATCCGTACCGGGACCGAGTACATCCAGAGCTTCGACGAGGACTCGGCGGTGCGGCGTGATTTCAACGCCATCAACCAGGCCTTCAACGGCGCCAACCTGATGGCGGTACTGATCGAGACCTACGTCAACGACGCGCTGATGCAGCCGGAGCTGATCCGCGAGGTGGACGCCTTCCAGCAGTGGCTGCGCGAGCAGCCGGAAGTGGGCGGGGCGGTGTCCTACGTGGACCACCTGAAACTGGTCAACCAGAGTCTCAACCAGAACGATCCTGATTATTTCTCCGTGCCGGATTCGGCCGCCGCGGCCAAGCAGATGCTGCTGTTTGCCGGCAGCGACGAGATCCGGCGCGTGGTGGACGCCCGCTTCCGCACCGCGCTGCTGTCGGTGCGGCTGAACGTGGACGGCTCGGCGGAGATGGCGGATTTTCTGGCCCGCGCCGAGCGGCGTCTGGCCCAGCTGCCGCCCTCGATGCGCGCACAGTTCACCGGGACGCCGGTGCTGGCCACGCGCACCGTCGGCGCCATCGCCGCCGGGCAGTGGCAGTCGGTACTGCTCGCCGTGGTCGCCATCTGGATCATGCTGGCGTTCCTCTTCAACTCGCTCAGGAGCGGTCTGCTGGCGCTGCTGCCCAATGTGGTGCCGATCGCGGTGTACTTCGGCCTGCTGGGGTTCACCGGCGTGAGCCTGAACCCGACCACCAGCCTGGTGGCCTGTATCGTGCTCGGCATCGCGGTGGACGACACCATCCATTTCCTGGCGCGCTTCAACGCCGACGCGCGCGCCACCGGCGACGAGCAGGGCGCCATCCGCTCGGCGCTGGCGCGCACCATCCGCCCGGTGACGCTGACTTCCATCGCCCTGGTGCTGGGCTTCCTGGTCTTCACCGGCAGCGAGCTGCGTGACCAGATCCAGTTTGGCGCGCTCGCGTCCCTGACCCTGCTCCTCGCCTGGGTGGCGGACCTGACGCTGACCCCGGCGCTCGGCTCGCGGCTGCGCATCGTCACCCTCTGGGACCTCGCCCGGCTGGACCTCGGCCAGAGCCCGCAGCACACCATCCCCCTGCTGTCCGGCATGAGCCTGCGCCAGGCGCGGCTGTTCGCCCTCACCGCACGCCTGGAGCGCGCCACGCCGGGCAGCCTGATCATCCGCGAGGGCGAGGTGGCGCGCGACATGTACGTGATTCTCGACGGCACGGTCGAGGCCTTCGTCGAGCGCGGTGACGGGCGCAAGCCGCTCTCCACGCTGGGCCGCGGGGCGGTGATGGGCGAGGCGGGCTACTTCGGCCAGCGCCGCACCGCCAGCGTGGTGGCCAGGACGCCGGTGCGCGTGCTGCGCTTCAATTCCCAGGATCTGGAGCGCCTGCGCCAGCGCTATCCGGCCATCGCCGCCACACTGTTCCGCAATCTCAACCGCATCCAGGCTGAGCGTATCGCCCGCATGACGGCCATGGTGCATTAGCCATGTCGCGCTATCGCGCGCCGCCGCCCGGGTCCTCGCCGCTGATCACCGCCGCCGGTCATGCCCGGCTCAAGGCGGAATTCGAGCAGCTCTGGCGTCAGCGCCGCCCGGAGGTGGTCCGTGCCCTCAGCGCCGCGGCCGCGGAGGGGGACCGCTCGGAAAACGCCGAATACCAGTACCGCAAGAAGGAGCTGCGCGAGATCGACGCACGCCTGCGCTATCTCACCACCCGGCTGGAACAGGTGCAGGTGGTGGCCGATACGCCCGCCGACCACAGCCGCATCTACTTCGGCGCCTGGGTGGCGGTCCGCGACGGGCAGGGGGTGCTGCGGCGCTGGCGCATCGTCGGCGCCGACGAGATGGACCCCCGGCAGGGGCACATCAGCGTGGACGCGCCGGTGGCGCGCGCCCTGCTGGGACGGGCGGCAGGGGAAGAGGTGCGGGTTCAGCTGCCCGGCGGGGACAGCGTGCTGGTGGTGGAAGCAGTGCGCTACGGCAGCGCGCCGGATGATTGGGAATAACTATCGTTATCCCAGGAAAGATTTACTTCCAAAGATCATGAGAATCATTATCATCTTCTCCGGATCGGAGAAGCGCCATGACCAAGACCTTCAGTTTTGCCGCCGTTCACTTCAGCGTGGCCTTTGCCGTGGCCTACCTGCTCACCGGCAACTGGCTGGCGAGCAGCCTGACCGCGCTGATCGAGCCCTGCGTCAATACGGTGGCCTACTACTGGCACGAGAAGGCCTGGCAGCGCCGCGAACGCCGGCCCGTGCCGGCCGCCGCACCGCGGCTGCGGCTGGCCTGAATCACTCGGTGGGCAGCAGATCCTTGAGCGCGCGCCAGCCACCGTCCACCGACCAGACCCGCCGGTAACCCATCTTCTGCAGGTTGTCGGCCGCCAGCGCCGAACGGAAGCCGCCGCCACAGTACAGATACAGCGGGGTGTTCTTGTCGGGGTAGCGGGCCTCGATGTCGCGCTCGATGATCCCCTTGCCCAGCCACTGGGCGCCGCGCACATGGCCGGCGGCATATTCACTTTCCTCGCGCACGTCCACCAGCCGGGCGTCGGGCGTGCGCTGCAGGGCGTCCGCCAGTTCGCTGGCTGGGACTTCGCGGATACGGGTCTTGGCGTCCTGGATCAGGGCCATGAAAGCCGGGTTGTGTGCCATGCGAACCTCCTGCTGCGATTTGGTATGGATGCCCGCAGGATTCTAGACTCTTTGCCGCAGTCCGCGTGCTAGATTCACAGAACCAGAGGAGAGCCCACTTGCAGACCCACACTGCGGCCGTTGCGGCCGCCCCAACCGCGGCTGTGCCGCGCAATCTGCCGCCCATCGTCCTGATCCACGGCATGTGGTGCACGCCCGCGGTCTGGGACCGCATGCGCAATCTGTTGCAGGCCCGTGGCTACCGCTGCTTCGTCCCCGCGCTGCCCGCGCACGAGCCCACGCCCGACCAGCCCCTGCGGGTGGGCGGGCTCAGCCTCAAGACCTATCTGGCGCACCTGGAGGCGGAGATCGCGGCGCAGAATTTCCCGCAGCCGCCGGTGCTCGTCGGCCACTCCATGGGCGGCCTGCTGGCACAGCAGTTGGCGGCGCGCATCCAGCCACTGGCGCTGGTGCTGCTGACCCCGGCGACACCCGCCGGCATCAACGCCCTGTCCTGGGCCAATCTCGTGGCGTTCTCCCGCGCGCTGACGCGCTGGGGTTTCTGGCGCAAGCCGCACAAGCCGCTGCCCCAGCGCGCGGCGCGCTCGCATTTCCGCGGCCTGCCGGTGGAGCGCCACGGTGCGCTGTATCAGAGCCTGGTGCACGAATCGGGCCGGGCGCTGTTCGAGATCGGCCTGTGGTGGGCCGATTTCAGTCGCGCCAGCGCGGTGGATGCGCGCGCCGTGCGCTGCCCGGTATACATCGTCAGTGCCGGGCTCGACGTCCTCACCCCGGCCAGCGTGGTGCGCAAGCTGCTGGCACGTTATCCGCAGGCCTCGCACCGTTTCTATCCGGACCGCGGACATTGGGTGATCGACGACGACGACACCGACGATACCGTGGTCAGCCTGTGCAGCTGGCTCAGGCCGATGGAACAACGCGCCGCCCGCGTTGCCTGAGTCAGATCCATCACACCCTCCAGATCCGAGACTGCCCGATGCCGCTCCGCCTGCTGTTAGCCCTGCTGCTGTTGCCCGCCGGCCTCGCCAGCGCCCAGAACACCCCGGTGGACAAGGCGCTGGACGCCACCGAGGCCGCGCAGCGCGCCGCCCGCGCCTCGCAGAAGCGTGTGGACCAGCTCGACGACCAGACCCGCGCCCTGCTGGAGCGCTACCGCGCCGCCACCTGGCAGGCGCAGCAGCTCAACGTCTATGCCGAGCAGCTGGAAAAGATCCAGGCCGGGCAGGCGGAGGAAAAGGCCTCGCTGTCCCGCCAGCTGGTGGAGATGGAGCGCACCGAGCGCGAGATCCTGCCGCTGATGCTGCGCATGCTCGACAGCCTGGAACGCTTCGTGGAGATCGACCTGCCGTTCCTCGCCACCGAGCGCCGCGAGCGGGTGGCCAACCTGCGGCGCCTGATGGCGGACCCGGAAGCCAATCTCGCGGAAAAATACCGGCGCCTGCTGGAGGCCTATCTGATCGAGGCCGATTACGGCCGCAGTCTGGGCGCCGAGCGCGCCGAGATCGACGGGCTGGTGGTGGACATGCT
>JBKHXN010000078.1:0-7681 GCA_046565985.1 Gammaproteobacteria bacterium | reverse complement strand
GCTGGTGGTCTGGGGCCAGGACGGCCTCGACGAGCTGACGCTCGGCGGCGCCAGCCTGGTGGGAGAGCTGCGCGACGGGCAGGTACGCGAATACGAACTGCACCCGGAAGACTTCGGTCTGCCCATGTCCGGTAGCCGCGGGCTGGCGGTGGCCAACGCCACCGAGTCTCGCGACCGCATCCTGGAGGTGCTCGACGGCGGCGCCGGCCCAGCGCGCGACATCGTGCTGCTCAACAGCGGTGCGGCCCTCTACGCCGCCGGCCGCGCGCCGGACATCGCGCAGGGGATCGAGCAGGCGCGTCAGGCGCTCACGAGCGGTGCCGCGCGGCGCAAGCTGGACCAGTTCGTGGCCGCCACCCAGCGTCTGCGCGGGGCGGGCTGATGGCGGCAGACATCCTCACCCGCATCCTCGCGGTCAAGCAGGAAGAGATCGCCGCGCTGCGCCGGCGCCGGAGTGCCGCACAGCTGCGGGAGCAGGCGGCGGCGCAGCCCCCGGTACGCGGGTTCATCACCGCACTGGATCGCGCGGTGGCCGATGGCCAGGCCGGGGTGATCGCCGAGATCAAGAAGGCTTCGCCCAGCAAGGGTCTGATCCGCGCCGACTTTGACCCGGCCTGGCTGGCACAGGAATACACCGGCGGCGGCGCGGCCTGCCTTTCGGTGCTCACCGACCAGCGCTTCTTCCAGGGGCACGATGATGATCTGGTGGCGGCACGCGCGGCCTGCACCCTGCCGGTGATCCGCAAGGATTTTCTGGTGGACCCGCTGCAGCTCATCGAGGCGCGCGCCCTCGGCGCCGACTGCGTGCTGCTGATCGCCGCCTGCCTGTCGGGCGCGCAGCTGCAGGAGCTGCACGCCTGCGCGCGCGAGCTGGCGCTGGACGTGCTGGTGGAAATTCATGACGGCGCCGAGCTGGACCAGGTGCTGCGCGCCGATCTGCGCGAGGGCTGGCTGCTGGGGATCAACAACCGCAACCTGCGCAGCTTCGAGACCCGCCTGGAGACGACCCTGGAGCTGCTGCCGCACCTGCCCGCCGAGACGCGGGTAGTGACGGAATCCGGCATCGCCACGCCGGCCGACGTGGCGCGCCTGCGCGCGGCCGGCGTGCACCGCTTCCTGATCGGCGAATCGCTGATGCGCCAGCCGCGGCCCGGCGCCGCGCTCAGTGCGCTGCGGGCTTAGCGCTCAGGCCGCTGCCGCGGGGGATGAGAATGCTGCGGCCCTGCGACTGCACCATGCCGTCTTCTTCCAGTTTCTTCAGCACCCGGCCCGCCATCTCGCGCGAGCAGCCGATGATGCGCGCGAGCTCCTGGCGGCTGATCTTCACGATCACGCCGCGTGCGTGGGGGATGGCGTCGGGTTTCTGCGCCAGGTCCAGCAGGGTCCGCGCCAGGCGGCCGGCCACGTCGAGAAAGGTCAGATCGCCCACGCGGCGGCTGGTGTCGCGCAGGCGCCCGGCCAGCTGTCCGGCGATCTCGAACATGATGTCCGGATGCTGGAAGGCAAAGTCGCGGAAGGCCTGATAGCCGATCTCGGCCACCAGTGCATGGCTGCGGGTGCGGACGATGGCGGTGCGGACCTGCTGTTCCGGGAACAGGCACATTTCGCCAAAGAACTCACCCGGATTGAGGTAGGCCAGCACCACTTCGCGGCCGTCCTCGTCTTCCAGCAGCACGCTCACGGACCCTTCCAGGATCAGGTACAGCGACTGCGGCCGGTCGCCCGCATGCAGGATGTTGTGCTTGGGCGGATAGCTGCGTTTGTGCGCCAGGGCGATGAAGCGCTGGATCGCCGGACTGCTGAACATGGAACACCCTCCGTGGTTGGCCGTAGCCTGACTTTTGGCGGAAACTATCACACTCTTGTATCCAGGCCGGAGTGGGCAACGTGCAGGCACGAGTCAAATGGGTGGAAAACGCGGCTTTCATTGCCGAAACCGGCAGCGGCCACGCGCTGGTGATCGACGGCCCGCCGGAGATCGGAGGCCGCAACCTGGGCCCGCGGCCGATGGAGATGCTGCTGGTCTCGGTGGGCGCCTGTTCCTCGGTGGACGTGGTGATGATCCTCAAAAAAGCGCGCCAGCCGGTCAGCGACTGCGTGGTGGAGCTGCGCGGCGAGCGCGCCGAGACCGAGCCCAAGGTCTTCACCGAGATCCACCTGCACTTCGTGGTCAGCGGCAAGGGCCTGGGCGAAGCCCAGGTGAAGCGCGCGGTGGAGCTGTCGGCGGAAAAATACTGCTCGGCGTCCATCATGCTCGGCCGCGCGGGCTGCAGGATCGGCCACAGCTTCGAGATCCGCGAGGCCTGAGGCATCTCTGACAAACCCCGCCGTGCCTGCACGCGGCCGGGCTGTCGAGGTCTTTTGACGCAAATCCAGACGATTTATTGGATAATCCGCCCCTGGCTGTCCCGGGGGCGGGCGCAGGCTCCCCTGCAGTGGGGCCGCACGATATCCGGATGCCAGCAGCGGCGTGCGAGGGCGCGCCATCCATATTGTCTTTGGGGATTCGTGAATTGGCCAAGCCCAAACCCAAACCGACCAGCAATTCCAGACTCAAGCTGCTCGGTTTCAACAACCTCACCAAGTCGTTGAGCTTCAACATCTACGACATCTGCTATGCGCGCTCCAAGGAGCACCAGCAGGAATACATCGAGTACATCGACGAGCAGTACAACGCCGAGCGGCTCACCGACATGCTTACCGAGGTGGCGCACATCATCGGCGCCAACATCCTCAACGTGGCGCGTCAGGACTACGATCCGCAGGGCGCCTCGGTGACCATGCTGATCTCGGAAGGGCACCACGACGGCCTGCCCACACCGGGCAAGAAGAAGGATTCGGTGGTCGCGCACCTGGACAAGAGCCACATCACCGTCCACACCTACCCGGAAACGCACCCGGACAACGGCATCTCCACCTTCCGCGCCGATATTGACGTCTCCACCTGCGGCAAGATTTCGCCGCTGAAGGCGCTGAACTATCTCATCAAGAGCTTCGAGAGCGACATCGTGGTGATGGACTACCGCGTGCGCGGCTTCACCCGCAACGTGCGCGGCATGAAGCACTTCATCGACCACAACATCGACTCCATCCAGAACTTCATCGCCGCCGACGTGGGCAAGCGCTACCAGATGGTGGACGTCAACGTGTACCAGGAATACATCTTTCACACCAAGATGTGCCTGAAGGAACTGGATCTGGATACCTATCTCTTCGGCGAAGGCGTCTCCGAGCTGCCGCCGCGCGAGGCGCGCAAGATCCGCGAGCGCGTCAATCACGAGATCCAGGAAATCTTCTACGGGCGCAACATCCAGCGCTGAGCCGTCCGGACCGGGCTGCAGCAAGGGCCGGTACGAATGGGTTCCCGCGTGCGCGGGAACGACGAACCCTCAGAGGCACCTCCCCGACGTCATCCCCGTGCAAACGGGGATCCATGCCGGAAGGGGCTGCGGGTGGTGCTGAGAGCGTGAAGGCAGGCGCGGCACGATGGATTCCCGCTTTCGCGGGAATGACGGCCTTGGCTATTGCACCTTGCCCCCTGCCGTCATCCCCGTGCAAACGGGGATCCATGCCGGAAGGAGGCTGTGGGTGGTGCTGAGAGCGTGAAGGCAGGCGCGGCACGATGGATTCCCGCTTGCGCGGGAATGACGACCTTGGCTATTGCACCTTGCCCCTCTCCCGTCATCCCCGTGCAAACGGGGATCCATGCCGGAAGGAGGCTGTGGGTGGTGCTGAGCAAGTGAAGGCAGGCGCGGCACGCTGGATTCCCGCCTGCACGGGAATGGCGGCCTTGGCTCACCGCCTGCTAGAGCCGGTAGGCGCCGAACTTCATCACCGCGGCAATGCGCCGCATGAGCCGTATCACCGGCGAGGGCAGGGGCGCTCCGCCGGCCTGCTCGGCCTCGGCGCCGTGGCGGCTCTCGTCCTCGTGCATGGCCGCCACGATGGCGCGGCTGCGCTGATCCTGCTCCGGCAGGCCCTGCAGGTGCTCGCGCAGGTGCTCGGCCACCTGGCGCTCGGTTTCGGCCACAAAGCCCAGGTTCCAGCGGTCGCCGGCCAGCCCGGCGGCGGCGCCCAGCGCGAACGAACCGGCGTACCAGACCGGCCCGAGCAGGCTGGGGCGGCTGCCCAGCTCGTCCAGGCGTTGGGCGCACCAGGCCATGTGGTCGCGCTCTTCGCGCGCGGCTTCCAGCAGATGCCGCCCCACCTCGGGGTTGCGCGCGGTCAGCGCCTGGCCGTGGTAGAGCCCCTGGGCGGCGACCTCGCCGGCGTGATTGACGCGCATCAGCCCGGCGGCGTGCCGGCGCTCGGTCTCGTCCAGCGGCACGGCGGGCGCTGTACCGGCGGGATTGGGGCGCGCCGCCTCGCGCGGCGCGAGCAGGCCCAGCACCTCGTTGCAGCGCATCAGCAGACGGTCGGCGGCGGAATACTGGCGATCCATGGCCGCATTATAGAATGCCCCCATGCGTCTGACCCCTGTCCAGCTTTCTGCCCAACTCGCCCGCGGCCTGGCGCCGCTCTACGTGGTGGCCGGGGAAGAACCGCTGCTGGTGCAGGAATCCCTGGATGCGATCCGCGCCAGCGCTCGCGCCGCCGGCTACAGCGAGCGCGAAGTCCTGCACGCCGACAAGGGCTACAACTGGCAGGGGCTGGCGGACAGCTGCGCCAGCCTGTCGCTGTTTGCCAGCCGGCGGATCGTGGAGATCCACCTCGCCGGCGCCGGGCCCGGTGAAGAGGGCGGCCGGCTGCTGCAGCAGCTCGCCGCCAGGCCCCCGCCGGACGTGCTGCTGCTGGTCGTTGCCGGGCCGCTGGACAGCCGGGCCCGCAATGCCGCCTGGTACCTGCGGCTGGAAGAGGCGGGCGCCAGCGTCTATGCCTGGCCGCTCAAGCCGGCGGAGTTCCCGGGCTGGATCGAAGCGCGCCTCAGGCAGGCCGGCCTGAGCGCCGAGCCCGAGGCCCTGCGCCTGCTGGCGGAGCGCACCGAGGGGAATCTGCTGGCCTGCGCCCAGGACATCGAAAAACTCAGGCTGCTGCACCCCGGCCAGCGGCTGGACGAGGCCCAGCTGGCGGCGGCGGTGGCCGATTCCGCGCGCTATATCGCGTTTGACCTCAACGACCGCGTGCTCGACGGCGACGCCGCCGGCTGCGCGCGCAGCCTGGCGCGGCTGCGCGAGGAGGGCGTGGCGGTGCTGGAAGTACTCGGCGCACTACTATGGTGCGTGCGGCAGCTGGCGCGCGCCGCCCCGGTGTACGCCCGCACCCGCGACCTGACCCGCGCCTGCGAGGCCGGCGGGGTGCGCCGGGCGCAACAGGACCGGTTCCGCAAGGCGCTGTCGCGCACCCGTCCCGCCGAGCCCCTGGGCTGGCTGCGCCGCGCCGCGCGGGTGGACCAGCTGGCCAAGAGCACCCAGGGCGAACAGGCCGCCTGGGAAGAATTGCTAACATTGGCACTCGCGGCCAGTGGTGCCGCCCAGCCCCATCGCCCATGAGCCCCAGCAAACCCAAGTTGCGCGCGGATGCCGGCATCGCCGAATACATGCAGGTGCGGGGTGCGGCCGCGCGTGTCGCGGCGCGCGCCATGGCCCGTGCCGATACCGGCACCAAGAATGCCTGCCTGTTTGCGCTGGCGCGCATCCTCCACGAGCAGCGCAAGCAGATCCTGGAAGCCAACGCCGAGGACCTGCGCGCCGGGCGCGGCGCCGAGCTCGACGACGCCCTGCTCGACCGCCTGACGCTGACCGAGGCGCGGGTGGAGAGCATGGCCGAGGGTGTCCACCAGGTCGCCAACCTGCCCGATCCGGTGGGCGAGATCACCGATCTCAAGCTGCGTCCCTCCGGCATCCAGGTGGGCAAGATGCGGGTGCCGATGGGCGTGGTGGGGATCATCTACGAATCCCGTCCCAACGTGACCGCCGACGCCGCCAGCCTGTGCCTGAAATCCGGTAACGCCACCATCCTGCGCGGGGGCTCGGAGGCGCTGCGTTCCAACCAGGCCATCGCCCGCTGCATCGAGCGCGCGCTGCAGGAGGCCGGGCTGCCCAAGGATGCGGTGCAGGTGCTCGACATCACCGACCGCCGCGCCGTCACCGAGCTGGTCTCCATGCCGCAGTACGTGGATGTGGTCATCCCCCGCGGCGGCAAGGGCCTGGTGGCGGCGGTGACCGAGGCGGCGCGGGTGCCGGTGATCAAGCACCTGGACGGTATCTGCCATGTGTACATCGACGCCGACGCCGATATCGACAAGGCCATCGCCGTGGCCGTCAACGCCAAGACCCAGCGCCTGGGCACCTGCAACACCATGGAAACCCTGCTGGTGGACCAGAGCATGGCCGAGAAGGTGCTGCCCGGCCTGGGGCAGATCTACCTCGACGCCGGCGTGGAGCTGCGTGGCTGCGACCGCACGCGCCGCCTGCTGCCCGATGCCCTGCCCGCGACCGAGGACGACTGGCGCACCGAGTATCTGGGGCCCATTCTCTCCATCCGCGTGGTGGACGGCCTGCAGGCCGCCATCGACCACATCAATACCTACGGATCGGCCCACACCGATGCCATCGTCACGGAGAACTTCACCCGTGCGCGTGTGTTCCTGCGCGAGGTGGATTCCTCCTCGGTGATGGTCAATGCCTCCACCCGCTTCGCCGACGGCTACGAGTACGGCCTCGGCGCGGAGATCGGGATCAGCACCGACAAGTTCCACGCCCGCGGACCGGTGGGGCTGGAGGGGCTGACCTCGCAGAAATGGGTGGTGCTCGGCGATGGCCATGTGCGCTGAGCCGGCTGGCCGTTCTCTGCAAGTCCGCGCATGCCGCTGAGCAAGTCGATCGGCATCTTCGGCGGCGCCTTCGCGCCTTTTCACAACGGCCATCTGCGTGCGGCGCTGGAAGCGCGCGACCGCCTGGGGCTGGAGCAGGTGCGGCTGATCCCCACCGCCCAGCCCATGCACCGGCCGGATACGCGGGTTTCTGCCCTGCGCCGTCTGGAGTGGCTGCGGCTGGCGATCCGCAAGGAAAAAGGCCTGGTCGCAGACGACGCCGAGATTCAGCGTGGCGGGCCGTCCTACACCATCGACACCCTCAGCTCGCTGCGCGAGAGCCACCCGCAGGCGCGGCTGGTCCTGCTGCTCGGCGCCGACGCCTTTGCGCACTTTCATACCTGGCACCGCTGGCGCGAGATCCTCGAGCTGGCCGAGCTGGCGGTGATCGCCCGGCCCGGCGTGGCGCTCGCGCCCCCGCCCGAGGCCGCCACCGAGCTGCGCGGGCGCTACCGCAGCCTGGAACTGCCGCTGCTCGACATCTCCTCCACCCGCATCCGCTGGCTGCTCAAGAAGGGCCGTTCCGTACGCGGCCTGCTGCCGGATGCGATCCTCAACTCCCTGACGCCGGCCGACCGCGCCGCACTGACCGAAGATGAAAACCCCAATACTCACTAAGCTGGCCGTTGCCGCCCTGGAAGACCTCAAGGCCCAGGACATCCGCGTGCTCGACGTCAAGCACGTCACCACCGTGACCGATGCGATGATCGTCTGCACCGGCACATCCAACCGCCACGTCAAGTCGCTGGCCCAGAACGTGGTGGACAAGGCCAAGGAGAATGGCGTGCGTCCGCTGGGGGTCGAGGGCCTGGACCAGGGCGAATGGGCGCTGGTGGACCTCAACGGCGTGGTGGTGCACGTCATGCAGGC
>JBKHXN010000077.1:0-25891 GCA_046565985.1 Gammaproteobacteria bacterium | reverse complement strand
GAACACGGAAGTGAAACGACTCAGCGCCAATGATAGTGTGGCATCGACCATGCGAGAGTAGGACACCGCCAGGCGCTTATCCCCCAAGCCCCACACCCCGCTACACAGCAGGGTCTGGGGCTTTTTTGTGGGCCTGCGACCGTTGTTCCCAAGTTACATGAGCTTTGACGGCTAACTGATTGTTTTTCATGACTTCATGTAAATAATCCTAAAATCTTCTAAGCCCCTGTTTCTTCGGGAAATTCTGCTTGCGGAACACAGGTGGGTGGTTTATATTCCCAATTAAGTGTATTTATGTGGGGGAAAGTGGGTTAAAACATTCCCCGCCACGAGGGGGCCGCCGTGTTTGCTGGGTCGCATCAGCTGTCCGTCGATGACAAGGGTCGCCTGGCGATCCCGGCGCGCTATCGCGCCTCGCTGGAGCACGAATGCGCCTCGCAGCTGGTGGTGACCATGGGGTATGAGGCCTGTCTGGAGCTGTATCCGGCTCCCGAGTTCGGGCGGATCGCGCAGAGCATCGAGTCCATGGAAAACCGCGAGCATGCGGAGCTGCTCAAGCGTGCCTTCGTGGGCCGTGCCGTGGAATGCGAGATCGACAAGCAGGGGCGCATCGGACTGCCGCCGCTGCTGCGCCGCCTGGCGCGTCTGGAAAATACCGTGGTGCTGGTGGGCCAGATCAACCGCTTTGAACTGTGGGCGGAAGATCGCTGGAGCGAGATGTATGCCGAGGGCCCCAACAGCATCCTGCCGGCGTTGAAAGACGCGTTCCGGACGCTCAAGCGGTGAGCCCCCGCCATGCGGCTGCCCCACTCCCTTCGACCCGTCCAGCGGGCGACTAGCGCAATGTCCGCACACCAGCCGGTGATGATGCGCGAGGCGCTCGCCGGACTGGCTCTCCGCGCAGACGGGCGTTATGTGGACGCGACCTTTGGCCGCGGCGGACATAGTGCCGCCATCCTCGCGCAGCTCTCGCCAGCGGGTGAGCTGCATGCCGTGGACCAGGATCCGGAAGCCTGTGCGCACGCGTTCCGCAGCTTTGCCGGGCATGACAATTTTCATATCCACCACAGCAATTTTGCCGCGCTGGAATCGCTGATGAGCGCGGCCGGCCTGGCGGGCAGGATTGACGGCGTGCTGATGGATCTCGGCGTGTCGAGCCCGCAGCTCGACGAGGCGCGCCGCGGATTCTCGTTCAGCCATGACGGGCCGCTGGACATGCGCATGAATCCCCAGGCGGGCGAGCCCGCCTCGGCCTGGCTGGCGCGTGCTGCCGAGGCCGAGATCGCCGACGTGCTCTGGCAGTACGGTGAGGAGCGCAACAGTCGGCGCATTGCGCGCCGTATCATCGAGACACGCGCCGCCGCGCCGTTGCAGAGCACGGCGCAGCTGGCCGCCCTCATCGCCTCGGTGCCCGGTCCGCGGTCGCGCCGTATCCATCCGGCCACGCGCAGCTTCCAGGCCATCCGCATCCATATCAATCGCGAACTCGAGGTGCTGCCGCAGGCGCTGGACCAGGCGATCCGGGTGCTGGCGCCGGGCGGGCGTCTGGTAGTGATCAGTTTTCATTCGCTGGAAGACCGTCTGGTGAAGCGCTATCTGCGCGCCCAGGCCCAGGCCGAGCAGCCGCGCCTGCGCCTGCACGGCAAGCACCTGCCGGACCTGGAAGAAACCGCGCGCAATCCGCGTGCCCGCAGTGCCGTGTTGCGCGTCGCGGAGCGTCTGCCGTGAGCCGCGGGTCTCTGCTGCTGCCCATCCTGCTCGGTTTTGCCGTGATGGTGTCCGCGCTCGCCGTGGTCCGCACCAAGCACGAGAACCGCGCGCTGGTGAGCGAGCGCGACGAGCTTCGCAAGGAACGCCAGCGTCTGGAAATGGAGTGGTCGCAGCTGCAGCTCGAGGAAGCCACTCTGGCGCATCACGGCCGCGTGGAAAAAATCGCCCGAGAGCAGCTCGACATGACCGAGCCCCGCGATTACGTGATCGTGGAGGCCGCGCCGTGAGCGCCGCCCGTCGCCCCGCCGCCAGCGCCACTCATTCCTGGCGGCGCTGGTGCGTGCTCGGGATTCTGGCGCTGTGCGCCGTGGCGGTGCAGGGCCGTGCCTTCTATCTGCAGGTCTTCGAGCAGGAGTTTCTGCAGAAGGAAGGCGACAAGCGCCACATCCGCACGGTGAGCATCCCCGGCCATCGCGGCGCGATCCTAGATCGCCGCGGCGAGCCGCTCGCACTGTCTGCGCCGGTGGAGTCGATCTGGGTGGTGCCCGCCGCCCTGCTGGACGCGCCCGAACATCTGGAAGCCATTGCCCGCCTCACGGCGCGCAAGCCGGCGGAGCTGACGGCCTTCCTCAAGGCGCGCAGCGAGCGCAAGTTTGTCTATCTGGCGGAAAAGATCAGCCCGGCGCAGGCCCAGCGCATCCTCGCCGTGAAGGCGCCCGGGGTGTTCTCCGAGCCCAGTTATGCGCGCTACTACCCGGCCGGCGAAGTCGCCGGCCAGGTGGTGGGCTTCACCGGGCGCGACGGTGACGGGCTGGAAGGACTCGAGCGGGCCCAGCAGGCGCTGCTCGCCGGCCAGGCGGGTTCGCGGCGCGTGGTGCGCGACCGGGCCGGTCGTGTGGTCGAGGACTTCGGGACCTTCAAGCCCGCCCAGTCCGGGCAGGATCTGCGTCTGACCCTGGATCTGCGCATCCAGTACCTGGCCTACCGCGAGCTCAAGGCAGCCGTGGTCCGCCACAAGGCCAAGGGCGGTCTGGTGGTGGTGGCCGACAGCCGCACCGGCGAGATCCTGGCCATGGCCTCGCAGCCGGGCTTCAACCCCAACAATCCCGAGGATCGCCGCGCCGCCGGCATCCGCAACCGCTCGGTGGCGGACAGCTTCGAGCCCGGATCCACGGTCAAGCCCCTGCTGGTGGCGCAGGCGCTGGAGCTGGGGCTGTATCGCGCTGGCTCGATGATCGACACCGCGCCGGGCATGATGAAAGTGGGGGCGCTCACCGTGCGCGATCTGCACCCGCAGGGCGAGATCGATCTGGGGGTGATGCTGGCCAAGTCCAGCAATGTCGGCGCCGCCAAGATCGGCCTGCGGCTGGGTGCCGAGCACGTGTGGAGCGGTTATCAGCGTTTTGGTCTGGGCGAGCCGGTGTACACCGGCTTCCCCGGCGAGGCGGTGCCGGTGCTGCGCCACTTCACCGAGTGGGGACAGATCGCCACGGCCACCGCGTCCTATGGCTATGGCCTGTCGCTCAACGCCCTGCACCTGGTGCGGGCCTATTCCGCGCTGGCCAACAACGGCCTGATGCCGATGCTGAGTCTGATCAAGGGTCTGCCCCAGGCGGCCCCGCAGCGCACGGTGAGCGAGCGCACGGCGCGTGACGTCCGTCATCTGCTCGAACAGGTGGTGTCTGCCGACGGGACCGGCAAGCGTGCCGCCATCAGCGGCTACCGGGTGGCGGGCAAGTCGGGCACGGTGCGCAAGGTGGCCGACGGTGGCGGGTATGACCGCGACCGCCACCAGGCGGTCTTCATCGGCATGGTGCCGGCGGAGAACCCGCGTCTGGTGGGCCTGGTGATGATCGACGAGCCGCAGGCCGGCGATTATTACGGCGGCCTGGTGTCCGCGCCGGTCTTCTCCACGGTGATGCAGGGCGCGGCCCGCCTGCTGCAGGTCGCACCGGATGGCGCCCAGCCGCCGACGCGCACCGCCGCGCTCGCCAACGCCGAGGCCCGGCCATGAGCCTCACCGCCGCCCGGCTGTTGCACGGTCTGTGCGCCGCTGCGCCCGAGGTCATCGTCACCGGCGTGGCCATGGACAGCCGCCGTGTGGCGGTGGGCGATCTGTTCCTTGCCTGCCGCGGCAGCGGCCAGCAGCACGGGCTCCAGCATGTCCAGCAGGCCTTGCAGCGCGGCGCCGCGGCCGTGGCCTGGGAGCCCGCGCCGGGCATTGCCGCCCCCAGCCTGGACGTGCCCGATATTCCGGTGCCCGGCCTGGCCGCGCTGGCCGGCGAGATCGCCGCCCGGTTTCACGGCCGGCCGGGCGATGCCCTGCGGCTCTATGCGGTGACCGGGACCGACGGCAAGACGTCCACCGCGCACCTGCTGGCGCAGACCCTGGACCGCCTGGGCCAGCCCTGCGCCTATATCGGCACGCTCGGCGCCGGCCGGCTGGGCGCACTGGTGCCCGCCACCCATACCACGCCGGATCCGGTGAGCCTGCAGGCGCAGCTGGCCGAGCAGCTGGAGCGTGGCGTGCGCTGTGTGGCGATGGAAGTGTCCTCTCATGCACTCGATCAGCGGCGCGTCAGCGGCCTGCGCTTCGACGCGGCGATCCTCAGCAACCTCACCCGTGACCATCTCGACTATCACGGCACCCTGGAACACTACACGGCGGCCAAGCGCCGCCTGTTTGCCGAGCACGTACGCGGCGTGCGGATCTTCAACCGCGATGACGCCACCGGACGCGACTGGGCGCAGACCTGGCCCGAGGCGGTGATCTACGGCCTCGACGGCGAGGCGCCCGCCGATCGTCCCTACGTACTGGGCCGCGCGCTGAGCCTGCACGATGCGGGCCTGAGCCTGGATCTGGAGACCAGCTGGGGAACAGCGCAGCTGCACAGCCGGCTGCTCGGCCGCTTCAATGCCTACAACCTGATGGCCGCGCTGGCGGCACTGCTCGCCAACGGGCTGCCCCTGCCCGACGTGGTGCAGGCGCTGGCACAGGTACAGACCGTGCCAGGGCGCATGGAGGGCTATCGTGGCCCCGGCGCGCCGGCGCTGGTGGTGGTGGATTACGCGCATACGCCGGATGCACTGCGCCAGGTGCTGGCGGCGGCCCGCGCGCACTGCGCCGGCGCCCTCTGGTGCGTATTCGGCTGTGGTGGTGACCGCGACCGCGGCAAGCGCCCGCTGATGGGCGCGGCGGTTGCCCGGCTGGCCGATCACGGCATCGTTACCGACGACAATCCACGCAGCGAGGATCCGGCCGCGATCGTCGCCGAGATCCTGCGCGATGCCGGCGGCCGACTGCAGGTGATCCACGACCGCGAGCAGGCGATCCGCACCGCGGTGCGGTCTGCCGGGCCCGGTGACGTGGTGGTGATCGCCGGCAAGGGCCACGAGACCACCCAGACCTGCGGCAGCCGTGTGCTGCCCTTCAGCGACCGCGCGCTGGCCGCCCGGCTCACCGGCAGCGAGGTGCGCGCATGATGGAGCGCCTGGCCCAGCTCGCCGCTCGGCTCGATGCGCCGCTGCACGGCGCGGATGCGATGTTTGAGCGCATCTGCACCGATACCCGGCAGCTGGCCGCCGGCGATCTGTTCGTGGCGCTACGCGGCGATCGCTTTGACGGGCACGACTACCTGCACCAGGCCGAGCAGGCCGGCGCGGCGGGCGCGCTGGTCTCGCGCCGAGTCGAGAGCACGCTGCCGCAGGTCTGTGTTCCCGATACCCTGCAGGCGCTGCAGGCCTATGCCGCGCTCTGGCGCGGGCTGTTTGAACTGCCCGTGGTCGCCGTGACCGGCAGCAACGGCAAGACCACGACCAAGCAGCTGCTCGCTTCCATCTTTGCCGCGCGCGGCCCGGTACTGGCCACGGCGGGCAATCTGAACAATCACATCGGCGTGCCGCTGACGCTGCTGCAGCTGCGCGCCACGCACCGCACCGCGGTCATCGAGATGGGCGCCAATCACGCGGGCGAGATTGCCCTGCTGACGCGGCTCGCGGCGCCGAATATCGGCGTCGTCACCCAGGCCGGAGACGCGCATCTGGAGGGCTTTGGTTCCCGCGAGGGTGTGGCACGCGCCAAGGGCGAGCTGTTTGCCGGCCTGCGCCAGGGGGTGGCGGTGATCAACGCCGACGACGCCTATGCCCCGCTGTGGACTGGGCTGGCGGCCGACAATGCGCGTCTGAGCTTCGGTATCGAGGCACAGGCCGACATCCGCGCCAGCCAGATCGAATTGCTTGCCGATGCCAGCCGTTTTCAACTGGATACTCCACACGGCAGCGCCAGAGTGCGCCTGCCGCTGCCGGGGCGGCACAACATCCTCAACAGCCTCGCCGCCGCCGCCTGCGCGGTGGCTCTGGGCATGGACGCGGGCGAGATCGCGTCCGGGCTGGAGCAGGCCCGCAACCTGGGCGGCCGCCTCAGTGTGCAGCGCACCCCGCAGGGCGCACAGCTGGTTGACGACAGCTACAACGCCAATCCCGGCTCGCTGCGCGCCGGCATGGAGTGGCTCGCCGGCCTGTCCGGTGAGCGCTGGCTGATCCTCGGCGACATGGCCGAGCTGGGCAGCGACCGCGAGGCCCTGCACCGGCAGGCGGGTGAGCAGGCCCGCCAGCTCGGCATCCAGCGGCTCTACGCACTGGGCGCGCTCGCCGCCCATGCGGCGCAGGGCTATGGCCCGGGCGCGCAGGCATACGAGGAATTCGAGACCCTGGTGCACGCGGTCCGGCAGGATCTGGCGCCCGGGGTGACGGTACTGATCAAGGGATCGCGCTCCGCGCGAATGGAACGAGTGGTCGCCGCGCTGACCGGCGGCCCAGCGGGGGAGAATCATTAATGCTGTATCACCTGGCCGAATTTCTGAAGGCCCACATCACCGGCTTCAATGTCTTCAGCTACCTCACGCTGCGATCGGTGCTGGGAATCCTCACGGCGCTGATCTTTTCCTTTGCCTTCGGGCCCTGGCTGATCGAGCGCCTCTACCGCTTCAAGTTTGGCCAGCCGGTACGCGATGACGGCCCGCAGAGTCATCTGAAGAAGACCGGCACGCCCACCATGGGCGGCGTGCTGATCCTCAGCGCCATCACCCTGAGCACGCTGCTGTGGGCCAACCTGGAAAACCGCTTCGTCTGGTTTGCACTGTTCGTGACGCTTGCCTTCGGCATGGTGGGCTTCGCCGACGACTACATCAAGATCAGACACAAGAATCCCCGCGGTCTGTCCGCCCGTCAGAAATACCTGTGGCTGTCGCTGGCCGGCTTCGTGACCTCGCTGGGCATCTATCTCACCACCAAGACGCCCGTGGAGACCACGCTGATCGTGCCGTTCTTCAAGGACGTGGGCATCCCGCTCGGCGCGTTCTTCGTGTTCTGGAGCTACCTGGTGATCGTCGGCAGCTCCAACGCGGTGAACCTCACCGACGGTCTGGACGGCCTGGCGATCATGCCCACGGTGCTCGTCGCCTCGGCGCTGGCGGTCTTCGCCTACGCCAGCGGCAACGTCAAGATCGCCGCTTATCTCGGTATTCCGTACATCGCCGGGGTCGGCGAGCTGGCGATCTTCTGCACGGCCATTGCCGGTGCCGGCCTGGGATTCCTGTGGTTCAACGCCTATCCCGCCCAGGTCTTCATGGGCGATGTCGGCGCGCTGGCGCTGGGCGCGGCGCTGGGCGTGGTGGCGGTGATGGTGCGCCAGGAGCTGGTGCTGGCGATCATGGGCGGCGTGTTCGTCGCCGAAACCATCTCCGTGGCCCTGCAGGTGGGCTATTACAAGTACAGCGGCGGCAAGCGCATCTTCCGCATGGCGCCGCTGCATCACCACTATGAGCTCAAGGGCTGGCCGGAGCCGAAGATCATCGTGCGCTTCTGGATCGTCACCCTGATCCTCGTTCTCATCGGACTGTCCACGCTCAAGATCAGATGAACACCGCGACCGCACAACGCTGCCTGGTGGTCGGGCTGGGGCTCTCCGGAGCCTCCAGCCTGCGCCACCTTGCGCGTCTGGGCGCCGAGCTGGTGGTCACCGATTCCCGTCCTGAGCCGGCCGGCGTGGAGGATCTGCGCCGTGCGTATCCGCAGGTCGAATTCCGTCTGGGCGGGTTCGATGCCCCGCGCCCGCTGCGGCAGTTCGACATGGCGGTGATCTCGCCGGGCCTGAGCCTGCAAGAGCCCTTCATCCAGGAGCTGCGCGCCGCGGGGGTGGAGCTGGTGGGCGACATCGAACTCTTCGCCCGCGCCGTGCGCGCGCCGGTGATCGGCATCACCGGGTCCAACGGCAAGTCCACGGTCACCACGCTGGTCGCTGCGATGGCACAGGCCGCGGGGCTCAAGGTGGCGGTTGGCGGCAACCTGGCGCCACCGGCGCTGGACCTGCTTGCCGACGGGGTGGAGCTCTACGTCCTGGAACTCTCCAGTTTCCAGCTGGAGACCACGCACAGTCTCGCCTGCCGCGCGGCGACCATCCTCAATCTTTCCGAGGATCACCTGGACCGCCACGGCAGCATGGCCGCCTACGCCGCCGCCAAGGCACGGGTCTGGGAGCGCTGCGGGCTGCGCGTGGCCAATCGTGACGATGCTGCGGTCATGGCCCTGCTCGGCCATGCGGACGCGACGGCACAGACCTTCGGCCTCGACGCGCCCGGCGCCAACGGCCGCTACGGCCTGGTGGAACATCGCAGCCAGCTGTGGCTGGCCGCGCCCGAACCACTGCTCCCGGTGAGCGAGCTGCGCATCGCCGGCCTGCACAATGCAGCCAATGCCCTGGCCGCCCTGGCGCTGGCCGACGCGGCCGGAATTCCGCGCACGGCCAGCCTCGCCGCCCTGCGTGAATATGCTGGCCTGCCACACCGCTGCGCGCTGGTGGCGGAGATTGCCGGCGCGCGCTACTACAACGACAGCAAGGGCACCAACGTCGGCTCCACGCTGGCGGCGATCAAGGGTCTGCCGGCGCCGGTGATCTGGCTCGGCGGCGGGCAGGGCAAGGGGCAGGACTTCCGGCCGCTGGCCGGCGCGCTTGCCGACAAGGCCAGCGCCGCGATCCTGTTCGGCGAGGACGCGCCGCAGATTGCGGAGGCCATCGGCGGCAGCGTACCGGTCTACCGCGAGCCGGACCTGCACGCGGCACTGCGTCGCGCCCACACCCTGGCGCGCCCCGGGGCTTCGGTACTGCTGTCGCCGGCCTGCGCCAGCTTTGACCAGTTCAAGAACTACATGGATCGCGGCGCGCAGTTCGAAGCGGCGGTGAGGGCGCTGGCATGAGCGTGTTGGCGCCCACGGTCTGGAGTCTGCCCCGCACCCGTCTGGGGCTGGACGGCTGGCTGCTGTTCGCCGCGGGGTGCCTGCTGCTCTGGGGTCTGGTGATGGTGGCCTCGGCCTCGGTGGCGCAGGCGGAAAAACTCACCGGCGAGCCCTTCTATTACCTCTGGCGCCAGCTGATGTTCGCCGGCTTCGGCCTGGTGGCAGGCCTGGCCGTGTACTGCGTGCCCACCCAGCAGTGGCAGCAGAGCAGCTGGCTGCTGCTCCTGCTGGCGATCTTCCTGCTGGTGCTGGTCCTGATCCCGGGCGTGGGCATCAAGGTCAATCACGCGCGGCGCTGGATCGATCTGGAGCTGTTCCGCCTGCAGGCCTCCGAGCCCGCCCGCCTGGCGCTGATCATCTATCTCGCCAGCTACATCGCCCGCCGCCAGAGCGAACTGCAGAACAGTCTGTCCGGGCTGCTCAAGCCGCTGGCGCTGCTGCTGATCCCCGCGCTGCTGCTGATGCTGGAGCCCGACTTCGGGTCCACCGTCATTCTCTTTGGCGTGGCTTTCCTGATGCTGTTCCTCGGCGGCGCGCCGGTGCTGTACTTCGCCGTGCTGCTGCTGGTAGGTGGGCTGCTGCTGGGCGGTGCGGCGCTGATGGAGTCCTACCGCATCGAGCGGCTGATGAACTTCACCAATCCCTGGGCCAACATTGAGCACGGCGGCTGGCAGCTGGCGCAATCGCTGATCGCGGTCGGGCGTGGCGAGTGGTTCGGCGTCGGCCTGGGCAACAGTGTGCAGAAGCTGCTGTACCTGCCGGAGATGCACACGGATTTCATCTTCGCCATCCTCGCCGAAGAATTTGGCCTGCTCGGGGTCAGCCTGCTGATCGGCCTGTTCTGCACGCTGGTGTGGCGTGGCTTTGCCATCGGCCGCGACGCCGAGCAGCGCAACGCACTGTTCCACGCCTACCTGTGCTACGGCCTGAGCGGCTGGCTGGCGCTGCAGACCCTGATCAACATGGCCGTCAACATGGGCCTGTTGCCCACCAAGGGTCTGACCCTGCCGCTGGTGTCCTACGGCGGCTCCTCGCTGATCACCGTGTGCGCACTGCTGGCCCTGATCCTGCGTGTGGACTACGAGAACCGCGTCGCGACCGAGGAGGCCCGGCGATGAAGATCATGATCATGGCGGGAGGGCGAGTCGGGATTTCAGGGAATGCCTTGAATGGCATTCCCTGCCGGCGAGCGCCCGGCCACGGATGGCCGGGCCGGGCGGCTGCGCCATGGACGGTGACGGAGTGCCTCGCATGAAGATCATGATCATGGCGGGAGGAACTGGAGGCCACGTCTTCCCCGCCCTGGCCGTCGCCCAGGTCCTGCAACAGCGCGGCCATCAGGTGGTCTGGATGGGCGCGCCGGACAGCTTCGAGTCGCGCACGGTGAGTGCCCAGGGCTTTCCGCTGCGGGAGGTGCGCATCAGCGCGCTGCGCGGCAAGGGCTTGCTGCGGTTGTTGAGCGCGCCACTGCTGCTGTTGCGCGCCGTCTGGCAGGCCGGCGCCGCCCTGCGGGCCGAGCGCCCGCAGGCGGTGCTGGGCATGGGCGGCTTCGTGGCCGGGCCGGGCGGTCTGGCCGCCTGGGCGCTGCGGGTGCCGCTGCTGATCCATGAGCAGAACGCCGCCGCCGGACTCACCAACCGGGTGCTGGCGCGGCTGGCGCGGGGCGTGCTGCAGGCCTTCCCGCAGACGCTCCCGCGCGGGGTGACGGTGGGCAACCCGGTGCGCAGCAGCATCGTGGCGCTGCCGGAGCCGTCACAGCGGCCAGCCCATGCCGGGCCGGCACGCGTACTGGTGCTGGGTGGCAGCCAGGGCGCGCGGGCGCTCAACGAGCGACTGCCCGAGGCGCTGGCCTGCCTGCCTGCGGCACAGCGCCCGGAGGTCTGGCACCAGGCCGGACGCACGCTGGATCTGGCGCAGTCGGCCTACGCCCGGGCGCAGATTCCGGTGCGGCTCGAAGCTTTCATCGCCGACATGGCGGCGGCCTACGGCTGGGCCGATCTCGTCGTCTGCCGGGCCGGTGCGTCCACCGTGGCAGAGCTCTGTGCCGCCGGCTGTGCGGCCCTGCTGGTACCGTTCCCGCACGCGGTGGACGATCACCAGACCGCCAACGGCCAGTACCTGGTCGACGGCGGCGCCGCGCAGCTGGTGCAGGAGCGCGATCTGAGCGCCGAACTGCTGGCACAGCGGCTGCGCGATCTGCTGGCCGACCGTGCCCGGCTGGCCCGGATGGCGCAGGCCGCGCGGCGACTGGCCTGGCACGACGCCGCCGAGCGCATCGCCGATCACTGCCTCGACGCGGGAGGCCGCTGATGCTCAATCCAAAAGGCGTACAACAGCTGATGGCCACGCCGATGCGGCGCGTCAAGCGCATCCACCTGCTGGGCATCGGGGGTTCCGGCATGGCCGGCATCGCCGAAGTGCTGCTCAATCTGGGTTACACCGTGAGTGGCAGCGATCTCAAGGAAAGCCCGGCGACCCGCCGCCTGCAGGCGCAGGGCGCGCTGATCCACTTCGGCCATCGCGCCGAGCACACCCAGGGAGCCGACGCGGTGGTGGTGTCCACCGCCGTCAAGGCCGGCAACCCGGAACTGGAATTCGCCCGCGCCCACCGCATCCCCGTGGTGCGTCGCGCCGAGATGCTCGCCGAGATCATGCGCTTTCGCTATGGCATTGCCATCGCCGGCACGCACGGCAAGACCACCACCACCAGCCTGGTGGCCAGCGTGCTGGGCGAGGGCGGACTGGATCCCACCTACGTCATCGGCGGCAAGCTCAAGAGCGCCGACAGCAATGCGCGCCTGGGCGCCGGACCCTACCTGGTGGCCGAGGCCGACGAGAGTGACGCCTCCTTCCTGCACCTGATCCCGATGATCGCCGCGGTGACCAACATCGACGCCGACCACCTGGAAACCTACGGCGGTGACTTCAAGCGCCTCTGCGCCACCTTCGTGGAATTCCTCCACCGCCTGCCGTTCTACGGCCTGGCGGTGCTGTGCGTGGACGATCCGATCCTGCGCCAGCTGCTGCCGGATATCGGGCGTCCCGTGCTGAGCTACGGGCTCAGCGAGGACGCCGACTTCCGCGCCGTGGACCTGCGGCCGGAGGGCGCCGGCAGTCATTTCACCGCGCTGCTGCCGGGTGGCGTGCGCGCCGATTTTCATCTCAACCTGCCCGGCCGCCACAACGTGCAGAACGCGCTGGCGGCGCTGGCCATCGGCCATGAGCTGGGCGTGAGCGTGGACGCCATGCAGCGCGCGCTGACCCGCTTCCAGGGCGTGGGGCGCCGCTGCGAAGCCCACGGCCCGCTGCCGCTGCGCCGCGGCCAGGCGCTGCTGGTGGACGATTATGGGCATCATCCCCGCGAGATCGCGGCCACCTTCGAGGCCATGCGGGCGGCGCACCCGGAGCGCCGTCTGGTCGTCGCCTTCCAGCCGCACCGCTACTCCCGTACCCGCGACCTGTTCGACGATTTCTGCGAAATCCTCGCCAGCGCCGACGCGCTGCTGCTGACCGAGGTGTACGCCGCGGGCGAGGAGCTGATCGAAGGCGCCGACAGCCGGGCGCTGGCGCGCGGCATTCGCGCGCGCGGCAAGGTGGAGCCGGTGCTGGTGCATTCGGTGGCCGAACTCGCCGGCGCCCTCGAGCCGGTACTGCGCGACGGTGATCTGCTCCTGACCCTGGGCGCCGGCGATATCGGCACGGCGCCTGCGCTGCTGGCGCAGCATTTCGGAGGCCGGGCATGAGAGGCCAGCTGCGCGAGCACGAGCCCCTGGCGCGCCACACCTCGTGGCGGGTCGGCGGCCCGGCGCGGCGTTTCTTCGTGCCGGCCGACCGCGAAGACCTGATCCAGTTCGTGCGCGTACTGGCGCCCGACGAGCCGCTGCTGTGGCTGGGCCTGGGCAGCAATCTGCTGGTGCGCGACGGCGGCTGGCCGGGCACGGTGATCCAGCTGCACGGCGCGCTGGACGGGCTGAAGCTCGAATCGCCGTACCTGATCCACGCCGAGGCCGGCGTGCACTGCGCGCGGCTGGCCAAGTTTGCGCAGCAGCAGCGCCGCGCCGGCCTGGGCTTCATGGCCGGCATCCCGGGCACCGTGGGCGGGGCCCTGGCGATGAATGCCGGCGCCTGGGGCGGCGAGACCTGGCCCTGCGTGGCCGAGGTGGAAGTGCTGACCCGCGAAGGCGCCGACTGGCGGCCGGCCGCGGAGTTCGGCTTTGGCTACCGTCAGGTGACGCCGGCACCCGATGTGATCGGCTTTCTGGGCGCGCGCCTGCGCGTGAGCGATGACGCCGAGGGCCTCCACGAACGCGACACGCGCGAGTGGCTGGCGCGGCGCAAGGCCACCCAGCCGGTGGGCCGGCCCAGCGCGGGCAGCACCTTCCGCAATCCGCCGGGGGATCACGCCGCACGCCTGATCGAGGCCTGCGGACTCAAGGGCAAGCGTATCGGCGGCGCTGAGGTCTCGACGCTGCACGCCAATTTCATCGTCACCGACGAGCGCGCCAGCGCGGCCGATGTGGAAGCGCTGATCGCACACATCCAGCAGTCGGTCGAGGCACAGACCGGGGTGCGGCTGCACCCCGAGGTCCGCATCATGGGGGAGGCGGGGCATGCTTGAGCCGGCACAATTCGGGCGCGTGGCGGTGCTCATGGGCGGGTTCAGCGCCGAGCGCGAGGTCTCGCTGTGGAGCGGCAACAACATCGTCGCCGCGCTGCGCGGGCGCGGGGTGGATGTCAGCGGCATCGACGTGACCGGGCCGGAGCAGCTGTTCGCCCTGGCGGGGCAGGGCTATGACCGCGTGTTCAACATCCTGCACGGGACCGGCGGCGAGGATGGCCGGGTGCAGGCCGTGCTGGATCTGATCGGGCTGCGCTATCCGGGCAGTGGCGTGCTGGCCTCGGCGCTGGCCATGGACAAGCTCGCCACCAAGCGCCTGTGGCAGGCCGCGCAGCTGCCCACGCCGGACTTCCGGGTGGTCTCGTCGGTTGCCGACGTGGAACAGGCCGCGCAGCAGTGGGGATACCCCTTCATCCTCAAGCCGGCGGCGGATGGTTCCAGCGTCGGCATCAGCAAGGTCAAGCGCCGGGAGCAGATCGCGGAAGCCTTTGCCGCGGCGCGCGGCGCCGGGCGCGTGGTGCTGGCCGAGCAGTTCATCGCCGGCGGCGAGTACACCTGCGCCGTGCTCGGCGCCGAGGCGCTGCCGCTGATCCGCATCGAGCCGGACGGCGAGTTCTACGACTATCACGCCAAATACATCTCCGACAAAACCCGCTACCACTGCCCGGCCGGGCTGGCGCCGGGGCATGAGCGCGGCCTGCAGGACACCTGCCGTCGCGCCTTCGAAGTGCTCGGCTGCGCAGACTGGGGGCGCGTGGACTTCCTGATGGGCGAGGACGGCAAGCCCTGGCTGCTGGAGGTCAACACCCTGCCGGGCATGACCACCCACTCGCTGGTGCCGATGGCCGCCCGGGCAGCCGGCATCGGCTTCGACGAGCTGTGCCTGCGTCTGCTCGCGCTCACCCTGGACCCACGGGGGGCGGCATGAACGCCGCCGTGCTCGGCATGCAGGTGCCCGCCATGGATCCCGGCCGCATCCGCCGCGTGCTGGCCCTGGTGCTGCTGGCACTGGGCGCGGCCTGGCTGCTCGGCTCCGGGCTGCAGGTGGTGGACCGGCCGGTCACCGAGCTGTCCATCGAGGGCCGCTTCGAGCACCTCTCCGCCGCCGAGATCCGTGCCGCGCTGCTGCCGCATCTCAAGCCGGCGCAGCTGTTCGACGCCGCCCTGCCGGTGCTGCGCCAGTCGGTAGAGGCCCTGCCCTGGGTGGCCCAGGTGCGCATCGAGCGGGAATGGCCGGACCGTCTGCGCATCCGCGTCTGGGAGCGCACGCCGGTGGCGCGCTGGGGCTCCGAGGCGCTGATCGACACCCGGGGCCAGACCTTCTCGCCGCGCCCGTCCGAAGTCCCGCCCGGACTGCCGCAGCTGGAAGGCCCGGCAGGCCAGCAGCAGGCGGTGTTCGAACGCTATCAGCGTTTCGAACGGGGACTGGCGGGCGCGCCCTACACCCTGCGCGGCCTGGCACTGGACCTGCGGGGCGAATGGGTGGCGCGCCTGGCGCCCGACATCACCGTCCGGCTCGGGCGCGGGGCGCCCGAGGATCATCTGCCCACCCTGCTCGGGCCCGTGGCCAAGGCCATCGGCGCCCGGCTGGACGAGGCTGAAACCGTGGACCTGCGCTACACCAACGGGTTCGCCGTGAGTTGGAAAAAACCCGTAGAGGGAGACAAATAGAATGGCAAGACGTGAAGAACGCCGGCTGCTGGTGGGCCTGGATATCGGCACCTCCAAGTGTGTCGCCGTGATCGGCCAGATGCTGCCGGAAGGGCAGATCGAGATCGTCGGCGAGGCCTCGGCGCCCTGTCGCGGCATGAACCGTGGCGACGTGGTGAACATCGAGGCCACGGTGCAGGCCATCCGCCGCGCGGTGGAAAACGCCGAGCAGATGGCCGGCTGCCGTGCGCAGTCGGTCTACATCGGCATCTCCGGCAGCCATATCAAGAGCTTCAACTCCACCGGCGTTGCGCCGGTGCGCGCACGCGAGGTTTCCGAGAAGGACGTGGAGAGCGTGATCGATGCCGCCCGCGCCATCCTCGTCCCGGCCGACCAGAAGATCCTGCACGTCATCCCGCAGGAATTCATGGTGGACGGGCGCGACGGCATCCACGAGCCGGTCGGCATGTTCGGCGTGCGGCTGGAGGCCAAGGTCCACATGGTCACCGGCTCGGTCTCCGCCGCACAGAACATCTTCAAGTGTGTGGAAACCTGCGGCCTGCACGTGGACCAGCTGATCGTCCAGCACCTGGCATCGGCGGAAGCCGTGCTGCTGCCCGAGGAGCGCAACCTC
The DNA here is from genome assembly GCA_046565985.1 of Gammaproteobacteria bacterium. Taxonomy (GTDB): domain Bacteria; phylum Pseudomonadota; class Gammaproteobacteria; order Nevskiales; family Nevskiaceae; genus Polycyclovorans. The sequence continues at coordinate 9,986 of JBKHXN010000077.1, read as the reverse complement.
GGCGTGTGCATGGTGGATATCGGCGCCGGCACCAGTGATATCGCGGTGTTCAAGGGCGGTTCCATCCGTCATACCGCGGTGATCCCGCTCGCCGGCAATCTGGTGACCAACGACATCTCGGTGGCCTTCCGCACGCCCACGCAGTTTGCCGAGGAGATCAAGCTCCAGTTCGGCAGCGCCCTGCCCGAGCTGGTCAGCGGCGGCGAGGACATCGAGGTCAAGGGCGTCGGCGACGGGCAGTCGCGGCGGCTCGCACGGCACACCCTGGCGGAGGTGATCAAGCCCCGCTACGAGGAAATCTTCCGCTACATCCGCAAGGAGCTTTACCGCTCCGAGTGCTACGAGATGATCGCCGGCGGCGGCATCGTCCTCACCGGCGGAGCGGCGGGCATTCCCGGCGTGCTGCAGCTGGCCGAATCGGTATTCGAGCTGCCGGTGCGGCTCGGCGTCCCGCACGACGTGCGCGGGCTCAATGACATCGCCCGCAACCCGGCCTACGCCACCGCCGTGGGACTGCTGCTGTACGGCCGCCAGTTGCAGGCGCCGCGCAGCCTGCGCCTGCCGGACAACGGCGCCGGCTACTGGCTGAAGCGCGTCAAGGACTGGTTTGCGGGCAATTTCTAGGCGCGAATGAATGAGTGATTTTTTAGAAATGCTTTACATATTGTTATTGACATTGGCACTGTTATTAATTATTTTATATTCCAGCGGAAATATAAATATTAATAACAAAGCCTGTTACCGGAGCGATGAGTGATGAGTGGCACGAGCGAAGCACAGGCAATTTTCGATGACGCAACGACGCGGGAGCACAGACATGAGTAACTCACAGACACGCGAAGTTTTTGAACTGGTGGACGGCCAGCGCAAGCGCGCCATCATCCGCGTCATCGGCGTGGGTGGCGGCGGCTGCAATACCGTCAACCAGATGGCCCAGGCGGATATCGAGGACGTGGAGTTCATCTGCGCCAACACCGACCGCGATCACCTGGAAAAATGTGTGCCCACCAACCAGCTGCAGCTGGGCATGGAGCTGACGCGCGGCCTGGGCGCCGGCTCCAATCCGGAAGTGGGGCGCAAGGCGGCCGAGGAAGACCGCGACCGCATCCGCGAGATGATCGAGGGCACTGACCTGCTGTTCATCACCGCCGGCATGGGTGGTGGCACGGGCACCGGCGCGGCCCCGGTGATCGCGGAGGTGGCCAAGGAACTCGGCGTGCTCACCGTGGCCGTGGTGACCAAGCCCTTTGCCCACGAGAACAAGAAGCGCATGAACGTGGCGCTGCGGGGCATCGAGGAACTGCGCAGCTACGTGGACTCGCTGGTGCTGATCCCCAACGACAAGCTGGGACTGGTGCTCGGCTCCAAGATCACCCTGTTCAACTGCTTCAAGGCGGCCAACGACGTGCTGCAGAACGCGGTCAAGGGGATTTCCGAGCTGATCACGCGGCCGGGTTACATCAACGTGGACTTTGCCGACGTCAAGACCGTGATGTCCAACCGCGGCATGGCGATGATGGGCATCGGCCACGCCAGCGGCGAGGGCCGGGCACAGAAGGCGGTGGAGATGGCGCTGTCCAGCCCGCTGCTCGACGACATCGAGCTCTCCAGCGCGCGCGGCCTGCTGGTCAACGTGACCTGCGATGAGTCGCTGGAGATGGAGGAGTGGGAGTACATCAACAACCGGGTGAACGAGATTGCCTCCGAGGAGGCCGACGCCAAGTTCGGCATGGCCTACAACCCGGAATCCAATGGCGAGATCTGGGTGACGGTGGTGGCGACCGGCCTGCGCGCGCCTGGCGAGAAGAGCAAGGAGCTGCACCCGACGACATCGCCCAAGGTCACGCCGATCTCCAAGCCCGAGCTGATGCCGATGCGCGCGTCCGCCGCCGCAACCCCCAACGTGGAGGTGCCGACCTACATCCGCAACAGCCAGCCGCGCGCCGCGGCGGCGGGCGGCGGGTCTGCGTTCCCGCTGGCCGTGGACGACGACATCCTCAACATCCCCGCCTTCCTGCGGCACCAGGCGGATTGAGCGCGGTCCGATTCAGGATCGATTAAGCCCCGGATGTTACAATCCTGTGAATTCGGGCCCGTTCTGCATCGAACGGGCCCTTTTAACCGTCTCTGCTGAAATTCTTGAATGGTCAGACAGCGTACTCTCCAGCAAGCGGTCCGTGCCTCCGGCATCGGTCTGCACTCCGGCCGCAAGGTCTTCATGTCCCTGCTGCCCGCGGGCCCGGACACCGGCATCGTCTTTCGCCGTACCGACCTCAGCCCGCCGGTGGAGATTCCGGTCAGGGCCGACTGGCTGCGTGAGGCCACGATGTGCAGCACCCTGGTCCACGACAACGGCACCAAGGTCTCGACCATCGAGCACCTGATGTCCGCGTTCGCCGGGCTGGGGATCGACAACTGCATCGTCGAGCTGTCCTCGCCGGAAGTGCCGATCATGGACGGCAGCGCCGGGCCGTTCGTCTTCCTGATCCAGTCGGCCGGCATCCACGAGCAGGACGCGGCCAAGAAATTCATCCGTATCCTGCAGCCGGTACAGGTCCAGGAGGGAGACAAGTGGGCGCGCTTCGAGCCCTACGATGGCTATCGGCTGAATTTCGGCATCGAATTCAAGCATCCCGCCTTCCGCTCGGGCCGCCAGCAGGCGTCCATTGATTTCTCCACCACCAGTTACGTGCGCGAAGTTTCACGGGCGCGCACCTTCGGCTTCATGCGTGAGCTGGACCAGCTGCGCGCCAACAATCTGGGCCTGGGCGCCAGCCTCGACAACGTGGTGGCGCTGGATGAATACCGTGTGGTCAATGCCGACGGCCTGCGCTTCGAGGACGAATTCGTGCGGCACAAGATTCTCGACGCCGTGGGGGATCTCTACCTGCTGGGCCACAGCGTGATTGGCGCCTACTCCGCCTACAAGTCCGGCCACGCCCTCAACAACAAGCTGGTGCGCGCCGTGCTCGCCGACGAGAAGGCCTGGGAGATCGTCACCTTCAGCCAGGCCAGTGAAGCGGCGCCGATTGCCTACGTGCGTGGCAGCCTGGCGGCAGTCTGAGCGGCACGAAAGACGATGACCAGCGGTGCGTGAATAGTTTTATTGTTTATAACAAAAAAGCTTTTTCATCTAAAAAATCACGATTCAATCGCCGTCAAGCCCGACAGCCGTTTGCAATCCCCGGAAACTGCTGCGTAAACTCGGGCTAATTGGTTGATTCCGGTCTGACTTTTGCTTCCAGCCGGCTGAGCGTGACGCCCAGCTGCTGGCTCAGAAAAGCGAGGATCCGCCCCTGCTGCTGACGCAGGGGGATCAGCGCCGAGGCGTTACTGGAATACAGCATGATCGTATCGCCACGCAGATTGGCGATGCGCAGATGACGCGCCCAGGGCTGGTCCAGCCAGGCGCGCAGTGCGAGGGAGGCATCCGACAGGCGTTGTGCGCGGTCGAGCAGGTGCCGCAAGGAAGACACGGACTGGAGTTGCGACCAGTCGGATCGAGGCTGAGTATCGGCCGGCTTAGAGGGCATAGATGGATATTATCGTGGTCAGCAGCCAGCGGGGGCGCACCTGGCGTCTGAGCCTGGCGCTGCGCAGGGTGGATGTGTGGCTGCCGCTGGTGGCGGGGGTGAGTCTGCTGCTCGCCGTGGCGTTCACCCTGGGCTACTGGCTGCGGGGTGACGGTTCGGTGCTGCCCTCCGCCCTGGTGACCGCCTGGGCCAAGGAAGTGCACGACCAGCGCGCGGCCCTCAGCGCCGCCCGCGCCTCGGCGCAGGAAAACTCCCAGGCGCTGGCGCGCCGCATTGCCCAGTTGCAGGCGCACATGCTGCGTCTGGAAGCGGCCGGCAGCCGCCTGACCAAGATCGCGGGCCTCGATCATGGTGAATTCAATTTCAGCCAGCCGCCCGCCATGGGCGGGCCGGAAGTGGCGGCCGAAGAGGAGGGGATGGTTCCCGATGTCATGGCCTCGCTGACGCATTTCGAGCGCCAGCTCTCCGACCGCGAACGTCAGTTGCGCGTGCTCGAAGACCTGCTGCTGGCAAGCCGCCTGCAGGGGCAGATCAAGCCCTCCGGCTGGCCGGTGGAAAGCGGCTGGATCTCCTCGCTGTTCGGCTGGCGCACCGACCCCTTCACTGGCCGGCGCTCGCTGCACGAGGGCGTGGACTTTGCCGGGCGCGAAGGCAGCGACGTGCTCGCCGTGGCCTCCGGCATCGTCACCGAGGCCAGCAGCCGTTTCGGTTACGGTTACCTGGTGGAGATCAACCACGGAAACGGCTACGTCACCCGCTACGGCCATAACCGCAGCCTGCTGGTGCAGATCGGCGAGAAGGTGAACAAGGGCCAGCGCATCGCGCTGCTTGGCAGCACCGGCCGCTCCACCGGCCCTCACGTGCACTTCGAGGTGCTGTTCAACGGCCGCACCGTGAACCCCGAGCAGTACATCCAGGCCGCACGCTAGCGTCTGCGGCTGCGCTTGAAAGCAGGGCCACCGCCCTCACTCAGGCATAATCCCGGTTTCGCGCCCGCCCCGCCGGGCGCGTTCCATACAGACACAGCCACCATCATGTTCAATAACCTGCTGGCCCGGATCTTCGGCAGCCGCAATCAGCGTCTACTCAAAACCCTCGGCGGCCTCGCGGTGCAGGTCAACGCGCTGGAATCCGGGGTGGCCGCGCTCAGCGACGGCGAGCTGCAGCAGAAAACCGTGGAATTCCGGCGCCGCCTGGCGGACGGCCAGGCCAGCCTGGACCAACTGCTGCCCGAGGCCTTTGCCGTGGTGCGCGAGGCCGGCAAGCGCGTGCTCGGCATGCGGCATTTCGACGTGCAGCTGATCGGCGGCGCCGTGCTGCACCAGGGCAAGATCGCCGAAATGCGCACCGGCGAGGGCAAGACCCTGGTCGCCACCTTGGCCGTGTATCTCAACGCGCTGGAGGGCAAGGGTGTGCATGTGGTCACGGTCAACGACTACCTCGCCCGCCGTGACGCCGAATGGATGGGCCGCCTGTACCGCTTCCTGGGCCTGAGCGTGGGTGTGGTGGTCTCCGGCCAGAGCAATGAGGAAAAGCGCGCGGCCTACGCCGCCGACATCACCTACGGCACCAACAACGAATTCGGCTTTGACTACCTGCGCGACAACATGGCCTTTTCCATGGCCGACAAGGTGCAGCGCGGGCAGCATTACGCGATCGTGGACGAGGTGGACTCCATCCTCATCGACGAGGCGCGCACGCCGCTGATCATCAGCGGCCCCACCGATGACGATCCGGACCTGTACCGCAAGATCAACGCCATCATTCCCAAGCTCCACCGGCAGGAGGCGGAAGACGGCGAGGGTGACTTCTGGGCGGACGAGAAGTCCAAGCAGGTGCACCTGTCGGAAGACGGCATGGAGCGGGTGGAACAGCTGCTGCGCGGCGCCGGCCTGCTGGGCGAGGACGACGCGCTGTACGACGCCGCCAACATCATCCTCGTCCATCACCTCAACGCCCTGCTGCGCGCGCACCATCTGTACCGCAAGGACGTCGAGTACATCGTGCGCGACCGTCAGGTCATCATCATCGACGAATTCACCGGCCGCATGATGGCGGGGCGGCGCTGGTCCGACGGCCTGCACCAGGCCGTGGAGGCCAAGGAAGGGGTGCCGATCCAGCAGGAAAACCAGACCCTGGCCTCGATCACCTTCCAGAACTACTTCCGTCTCTACAAGAAGCTCGCCGGCATGACCGGCACGGCGGATACCGAGGCCTTCGAGTTCCAGAGCATCTACAACCTGGAAGTGGTGGTCATCCCCACCAACAAGCCGATGCTGCGCGAGGACCGTGGCGACCAGGTGTTCATGAATGCCGAGGACAAGTTCGCCGCGGTGATCGCCGACATCCAGCAGGCGCATGCCAAGCAGCAGCCGGTGCTGGTCGGTACCGCCAGCATCGAGACCTCCGAGCTGCTGTCCGGCCTGCTGCGCCAGGCGGGCATCCGCCATGAAGTGCTCAACGCCAAGCAGCACGAGCGCGAGGCCGAGATCGTCGCCCAGGCGGGGCGCCCGGGCGGCGTGACCATCGCCACCAACATGGCCGGCCGCGGGACCGACATCGTCCTCGGCGGCAGCCTGGAGGCCGAGCTGGCCGTCCTGCCCGCCGATGATGCAGCCGCACGCGAGCGCGCCAAGAGTGACTGGCTGGCCCGCCACCAGCAGGTGCTGCAGGCTGGTGGCCTGCTGGTGATCGGTTCCGAACGTCACGAATCCCGCCGCATCGACAACCAGCTGCGCGGCCGCTCCGGGCGCCAGGGCGATCCGGGCGCCACCCGCTTCTACCTGTCGCTGGACGATACGCTGATGCGCATCTTCACCCCGCCGCGCATGCGCGCCATGCTCAAGGGGCTGGGCATGGAGAAGGGCGAGGCCATCGAGCACCGCTGGGTCACGCGTGCCATCGAGACGGCGCAGCGCAAGGTGGAGGCGCACAACTTCGACATCCGCAAGAATCTGCTCGAGTACGACAACGTCGCCAACGACCAGCGCAAGGCCATCTATGAGCTGCGCGACAGCCTCATGGCCAGCGAGCGCGTCACGCCGATGGTGGACGACATCCGCCCCGACGTGGTCAGCGCGGTGATCGACGCCCATATCCCGCCGCAGTCGGTCGAGGCCATGTGGGACGTCGCCGGCCTGGAAGAAGCCATCAAGCGTGACTTTGCCCTGGACCTGCCGCTGCGCCAGTGGCTGGAACAGGACACCGCGCTCAACGAATCCGGCCTGCGCGCGCGGGTCCTCGGCGCCGTGCGGGACGGCTACGAGGCCAAGAAGCAGCAGGCGGGCGCGGCGGTGCTGGAACACTTCGAGAAGGCCATCATGCTGCAGGCGCTGGACAATCTCTGGCGCGAGCATCTCGCCGCCATGGATTACCTGCGGCAGGGCATCCACCTGCGCGGCTACGCGCAGAAGGACCCCAAGCAGGAATACAAGCGCGAGGCCTTCGGCATGTTCAACGACATGCTGGCCCGCTACAAGCACGAGGTCATCAGCACCCTGGCGCGGGTTCGTATCCAGACCGAAGCCGAAGTCCGGCAGGTGGAAGAGCAGCGCCGTCGCCGTGCCGAGGCGCTGGAAGGCAAGCTGCAGCTTCAGCACGCCGAGGCCCCGGCACCAACCGCCGCCGCACCGGCCGGCGGGGAGGGCGCACGTGCGCTGGAACCGCAGCCGCAGCCGGCGCGTCCCGCCACGGTGGTGCGCGAGCACCCCAAGGTCGGCCGCAACGACCCCTGCCCCTGCGGCAGTGGCAAGAAGTACAAGCAGTGCCACGGTGCGCTGGGCTGATCCGTGGCCCGTCCGGGCTTCATCCCGGGCGGCCTGAACTGCTAGGCTGCGCGCCCTGATTGCTGGGCCGACCGAGACGATCCATGGCCGTCAACCTGCGTGTTCCTGAATCCCTGTCCGCGGTGCCGGGCGTGCGCCTGGGCACCGCCGAGGCGGCCATCAAGAAGCCGGGGCGCCAGGATCTGCTGCTCATCGAGCTGGCCCCCGGCACCCGCGTGGCCGGCGTCTTCACCCGCAACGCCTTTGCCGCGGCGCCGGTGCTGCTGTGCCGCGAGCGTCTGGCGGGCGCGGCGCCGATCCGCGCCCTGCTGGTCAATGCCGGCAATGCCAACGCCGCCACCGGGCAGGGCGGCCTGGAAGACGCCCGCGCCACCACCGCCGCGGTTGCCGCCGCGCTGGGCTGCCGTCCCGAGCAGGTGCTGCCGTTTTCCACCGGCGTGATCGGCCAGCGCCTGCCGGTGGCGCGCATGGTGGCCGCCATTCCCCGCGCCGCGGCCCAGCTCGACCCGGACGGCTGGATGACGGCGATGCGCGCGATCATGACCACCGATACCGTCCCCAAGGGGGCCAGCCGCAGTGTCCGGACCTCCCAGGGCGTGGTGACGCTTACCGGCATCGCCAAGGGAGTCGGCATGATCCACCCCGACATGGCGACGATGCTGGCCTTCATCGGCACCGATGCGCGGCTGAGCGCGGATGCCACGCAGTCGCTGCTGCGCGAAGTGGCGGGCCGTACCTTCAACTGCGTGACCGTGGACGGCGACACCTCCACCAACGATGCCTGCATGCTGTTTGCCACCGCCCAAGTGGGTCACGAGGACGTGGGCCCCGGCCACGCCGATTACCCGCTGCTGGCCGCCGCGCTGGAAGACCTGTGCCGTGAGCTCGCCCACGCCATCGTGCGGGACGGGGAGGGGGCCACCAAGTTCATCACCATCACCGTCGAACAGGCGCGCAGCGCCGACGAGGCGCGCCAGGTGGCACTGAGCGTGGCGCATTCGCCGCTGGTCAAGACCGCCATGTTCGCGTCAGACGCCAACTGGGGCCGCATCGCCATGGCCATCGGCAAGGCCGGGGTGGAGGGACTGGACGCCAGCCGCGTGCGCATCGGTCTCGACGACGTACTGCTGATCCACAACGGCGAGCCGCACCCCGGTTACCGCGAGGACCGGGGCGCCGCCATCGTCGCCCAGCCGGAATTCACCATCCGCATCGGCCTCGGGCGCGGCGAGGCCGCCGCCACCGTCTGGACCTGCGACTTCAGCTACGACTACGTGAAGATCAACGCGGAATACCGGACCTGAGCCGCAGCATGGACGCCGTCGCCCGCGCGCCTGACGACACCCGTCCGCTGATCCCCGTGGCCTGCGGGGTGCTGCGCAACGGTGCCGGCGAAGTGCTCATGGCGCAACGCCCACCCGGCAAGATCGCGGCCGGCTACTGGGAATTTCCCGGCGGCAAGATCGAGCCCGGCGAAGACCCGCTCGCCGCCCTGGACCGTGAACTCCACGAGGAACTGGGCGTGCGCATCCGCCACGCCCGCCCGCTGATCCGCTTCACCCATTCGTACCGCGACCGCCGGGTGAGTCTGGATACCTGGCTGATCGACGCCTTTCACGGCGAGCCCCGGGCGCGTGAAGCGCAGACCCTGGCCTGGCGGCGCCCGCCGCAATTGCGGGAACTGGCCCCGCAGCTGCCCACGGTGGGGCCCATCGCCTGCGCCCTGCGCCTGCCGCCGGACTACGCCTTCACCGCCGCCGATTTTGAGCCCGGCCAGCTGCCGGACGCGCCGCTGCCCGCCGGCAGCCTGCTGCGCCTGCGCCTGCCCGGCCTGCCCGACGCGGGGTATGCGGCCATCGCGCGTGCCGTGCAGCCCGTCTGCCGCGCGCGCGGGTGGCAGCTGATGCTGGATCGTGACCCGCAGCTCTCGCAGGACCTGGGGGTGGGCTGGCACGCACCGGCCGTGGTGCTGGCGGCCCATTCCCAGCGGCCGCTGCCCGCCGGGCTGCTGATGGGAGCCTCGGCCCATACCCTGGCGGAACTGCGCACGGCACGCCGTCTGTGCGCCGACTTTGCCGTCCTCGGCCCGGTGCAGCCCACCCCCAGCCATCCCGGTGCGCCCACGCTGGGCTGGGCCGCCTTCACCGTGCTGGCCGCGCAGGCCGGGATGCCGGTCTATGCCATCGGCGGCGTCGGCCCCGAGCAGCAGGCCGCCGCGCACGCCGCCTACGCCCAGGGCACCGCGGGCATCCGCGCCTATGCGCCGGCATTGAAGCCCCAGTCTGCCCTGCGCCAGGGCGGCGGCTGATAGGGCGGAAAGTGTCTGAGTGACTGAAGGCAGGACCCGCGAGATGGATTCCCGCTTGCGCGGGAATGACGAATCCTCGGAGGCACCTCCCTGCCGTCATCCCCGTGCAAACGGGGATCCATGCCGGAAGGAAGTCTCGGGTGGTCCTGAGCAAGTGAAGGCAGGATCGGAGAGATGGATTCCCGCTTGCGCGGGAATGACGCCCTGGATATTCCCTCCTGTCTCCCTGCCGCCATCCCCGTGCGCCGGACCATGCGTCCGGCGGGGATCCATGCCGGGAGGAGACTGCGGGTGGTGCTGAGGGAGTGAAGGCGGGGCAAGGAGATGGATTCCTCTCGTGCGCGGGCATGACAGCGGCCT
>JBKHXN010000076.1:0-41847 GCA_046565985.1 Gammaproteobacteria bacterium | reverse complement strand
CGCTGCTGCAGGACCCGGGGCTGATCATCCACCCGCCGATGCTGTACATGGGCTACGTGGGTTTTTCGGTGGCCTTCGCCTTCGCCATCGCGGCACTGGTCTCGGGCCAGCTCGACGCCGCCTGGGCACGCTGGACGCGCCCGTGGACCACCACCGCCTGGCTGTTCCTCACGCTCGGCATCACGCTCGGCTCCTGGTGGGCCTACCACGAGCTGGGCTGGGGCGGCTGGTGGTTCTGGGACCCGGTGGAGAATGCCTCCTTCCTGCCCTGGCTGGTGGGTACCGCGCTGATCCACTCGCTGGCGGTGACCGAGAAGCGCGGCCTGCTCAAGAGCTGGACGGTGCTGCTCGCCATTCTCGCCTTCTCGCTGTCGCTGCTCGGCACCTTCCTGGTGCGCTCCGGGGTGCTGGTCTCGGTCCACGCCTTCGCCACCGACCCGGCGCGCGGCGTGTTCATCCTGGGATTTCTGGCGCTGGTGCTGGGCGCGGCCTTCAGTCTCTACGCCTGGCGCGCACCGCGGCTGATGGGTGCGGGCGAGCTGCGTCTGTTCTCGCGTGAGGGGCTGCTGCTGCTCAACAACGTATTCCTGGTGGTGGCCGCGGCAGCGGTGCTGATCGGCACGCTCTACCCGCTGCTGGTGGACGCGCTGGGGCTGGGCAAGATTTCGGTGGGTCCGCCGTACTTCAACGCTGTGTTCCTGCCGCTGACCGCGCCACTGCTGGTGCTGGTGGGCCTGGCCACTGCCGTCAACTGGAAGCGCGCGCAGTCCGCCGAGGTGCGGCGCCGCCTGTGGGGGCCCGCCATTGCGGCGCTGCTGGCCGCCCTGCTGCTGCCGCTGGCGCTGCGCTACCCGCTGGCGCCGCTGCTCTGCGCCGGCACCCTGCTGGCGGTCTGGACCCTGGCGGCCTCGGGTCAGGAACTGTGGCGGCGCTGGCGCGCCGGAGCCTCCATGCCGCGCGCGGTGTGGGGCATGAGCCTGGCGCACTTCGGCCTGGGCGTGTGGGTGCTGGGCGTGACCTTCGTGAGCCTGCACAGCATCGAGCGCGACGTGCGCCTGGGCCCGGGGCAGTCCGCCGAGCTGTTCGGCCACCGCTTCACCTTCCGCGGGGTGCTGCCCGCCGAGGGCCCCAACTACGACGCCCAGCGCGGCACCCTGGTGGTGACGCGTGAGGGGCAGGAGATCGCGATCCTTCATCCGGAAAAACGCTACTACCGCGGCGCCCGCCAGGTGATGACCGATGCCGACGTCAACCACACCCTGCTGCGTGATCTGTACGCCTCTCTCGGCGAGCCGGTCGGCGACAGCGGCGACTGGGCGCTGCGCCTGTACTACAAGCCGATGATGCGGCTGGTCTGGTGGGGTGGGGTGATCATGAGCCTGGGCGGGCTGCTGGCGGTGAGCGACCGCCGCTACCGGCTGGCGCGGGCGGTGGACGAGCGCGTGGCCCGCGCGGCGGCGGCCTGATGCGCTTCCTGCTGCCGGTGGCGGTCCTGCTGGGGCTCCTGGTGCTGCTGGGCGTGGGGCTCACGCTCAATCCGCGCGAGGTGCCCAGCCCGCTGATCGGCAGGCCGGCGCCGGCCTTTGATCTGCCCCGGCTGGACGGTGCCGCCCGCCTGCGCAGCGCCGGGCTGCAGGGTCAGCCGCATCTGGTCAACTACTGGGCCAGCTGGTGCACGCCCTGCCTGCAGGAGCACCCGCTGCTGATGCGTCTGGCGCGCGAGCAGCAGGTCTCGCTGCTGGGCATCAATTACAAGGATGCGCCGGAGGACGCCAGCGCCTGGCTGGCACGTCACGGCAATCCCTACAGCGCGGTGGCGCAGGATCTTGACGGCCGCGTGGGCCTGGACTGGGGCGTGTACGGCGTGCCGGAGACCTTCGTGCTCGACGCGCAGGGCGTGATCCTGCACAAGCACATCGGGCCGCTGACCGAGGCCGCCTGGCGCGAGCAGATCCAGCCGCTGCTGGCCGGAGCGCGCCGCTGATGCGCCGCCTGGCCCTGCTCCTGTGGCTGCTGCCGCTGCCGTTGGCCGCCGCCGAACTCGACGCCCGGCAGCAGGCGCGCTACCAGGTATTGATCAACGAACTGCGCTGTCTGGTATGCCAGAACCAGACCATCGCCGAATCCAACGCGCCGCTGGCCAATGACCTACGCGAGCAGGTCCAGACCCAGCTGCTCGCCGGCCGCAGCGACGCCGAGATCCGCGCCTGGCTGACCGAGCGCTACGGCGATTTCGTCCTCTACCGTCCACCGTTCAAGGCCAGCACGCTGCTGCTCTGGCTGGGCCCGCTGGGGCTGGTGCTGGCGGGGCTGTATCTGGCCTGGCGACAGACCCGCCGTGCGGTGCCGCCCCCGGTCGCACCGGACCCGGCGGCGCTGCGCCGCCTGCTGGACGAAGACCGATGAACGCGCTCGCCGCTTACCTGATGATGGGCCTGCTCACCCTGGCCTGCGTGGCCTGGCTGCTGCGGCCGTGGTGGGGCCGGGACGGGCGGCACGCGCTGGACCGCCGCAGCGCCAATATCGCCGCCTACCGGGCGCGTCAGCAGGAGATTGCCAGCGACCTGGCCGCCGGCCTGCTCGACGAAGCCGCTGCCGCGCAGATGCGCGAGGAGCAGGCCGCGCGGCTGCTCGACGAGGCTGGCGCCGCGCCCGCGCCGATTCGCGTCCGCGATCACCGCGCCGCCTGGCTGGTGCTGTTGCTGCCGCTGTTCGCCGTTGCCGGGTATCTGGCGCAGGACAGCTGGCAGGTGCAGCGCAAGATCAGCATCGCCGCCAGCGACCCCGAGACTGGACAGCGCCTGGCGCTGGAGGCGATGGCCGAGGGCCTGACGCGCAGCCTGCGGCAGCAGCCCGACGATGCCGAGGGCTGGGTGACGCTGGGCCGCATCCAGGCTTCACTGGCGCGCTTCGAGGCGGCCGCCACCGCCTATGAGCGCGCCAACCAGCTCACCGGGCTGCAGAACCCGGACTGGCTGGTGGCCGAGGGCGAGGCCCTGGCCATGACCCGCGCGCGTGATCTCAGCGGCCGGCCGCAGCAGCGCTTCGAAGCCGCGCTGGCGTTGGTGCCCGACCATCCCAAGGCGCTGTGGTACGCCGGCCTGGCGGCGGCCCAGGCGCGCGATCTTGCCGCTGCCCGCGACTACTGGCAGCGCCTGGCCGCGCAGGACGTGCCGCCCGAGCTGCGCCGCATCCTCGACCAGGGGCTGGCGGAGTGGGGTCTGGCGGCACCGCCCGCCCAGAATCCGGCGCCGGCGCCGGTGCGTCTGGATCTGCACATCGAGCTGGCGCCGGCGCTGCGCGATGCGCCACTGCCGCCGGGCGGCGGCGTGCTGATGGTCTTCGCCCGCGCCGTGTCGGGCCCGGCCGCGCCGCTGGCGGTGCGCCGTATCGAGGCACCGCGCCTGCCGCTGACGCTGCACCTGGACGACAGCCATGCCATGCTGCCCACGCTCAAGCTGTCCGGCTTTCCGGCCTATATTCTGACCGCGCGTCTGAGCGCCACCGGCACCGCCGAAGCCCAGAGCGGCGACCTGGAAGGCCGGATCGAGCTGCAGCGCGACCAGTCCGGCGAGCGCCATCTGCTGCGCCTGGACCGCCGCGTTCCCTGATAATTTCACCGATGCGCCGTTGAACCACTCACAGGGCCCTGCCATGACCCAGATTCTGCAAACCCCGCCGTCCCCACTGCCGATCTACCTCAAGGCGGCGATGACCGCCGGCCGCAAGCCCCCACCCGGAGTGAGCCTGCCGCCGCTGCAGGTGGCGCTGATGAACGTGCGCACTGACCCCGCCCGGCTCGACGCCTACCGCCAGGTCTGCGGCCTCGCCGAAGCTCCGGGCCTGCCGCTGACCTATCCGCAGATTGCCGCCACCGGCCTGCACATGCATCTGATGACGCAGCCGCAGTTCCCGTTCCCGCTGCTGGGCCTGGTGCACGTGCGCAACCGTATCCGCCAGACCCGGCCACTGGGTGTGGACGAGGCCTACGACCTGCACGTCAGCCTGGGCGAAGTGCGCGAGGCGCGCGCCGGCCTGGAGTTTGATCTGCTGACCGAGGCCCGCGTGGGCGATGAGGCGGTGTGGGAGGCAAGCACCACGGTGCTGTATCGCAACCGCAAACCTGCTGCTGCGGGCGGCAAGCCCCCGCCGCCACCGGCAGACACCACGCTCAGCGAATACCGCAGCTTTGCTGCCCCGGCCGACATCGGCCGGCGTTACGCACGGGTCAGCGGTGACTACAACCCCATCCACCTCTACCCCGTGACGGCGCGGCTGTTCGGGTTTCCGCGCGCCATTGCCCACGGCATGTGGAGCCTGGCGCGCTGCCTGGGCGAACTGGAAGCCGAGCTGGCGCGCACGCCGCGCGAGCTGGAGGTGCAGTTCAAGCAGCCGCTGTTGCTGCCCGCGCGGCTGGCGCTGAAGTTCCGCGCGCAGGGAGATCAGATCAGTTTTGCGCTGCTCTCCAGCAGCGCCGACAAGGTCCATCTGAGCGGTAGCCTGGGTTAGACTCGCACACCGCAAACGGGCGCGGTTGCGTCTGCACATCAGGAGAATGTCCCCATGCGTATCCGTAAAGCTGTCTTCCCCGTTGCAGGGCTGGGCACACGCTTCCTCCCCGCGACGAAGGCCAGCGCCAAGGAAATGCTGCCGATCGTGGACAAGCCCCTGATCCAGTACGCCGTGCAGGAGGCGATCAGCGCCGGCGCCGAGGAGCTGATCTTCGTCACCGGGCGCTCGAAGAACTCCATCATGGATCACTTCGACAAGGCCTACGAACTGGAAGCCGAGCTCGAACAGCGCGGCAAGACCAAGCTGCTGGAAACCGTGCAGGAAATCCTGCCGCCGGGCATCACCTGCATCTACATCCGCCAGGCCGAGGCCCTGGGCCTGGGCCACGCCGTGCTCTGCGCCTGGCCGGCGGTGGGCGACGAGGACTTCTCGGTGATCCTCGCCGACGACCTCATCGACGGCAAGCTGCGCCCCTGCCTGGCGCAGATGCAGCGCGTGTACCAGGAATATGGCACCAGCGTCATCGCCACCCAGCGCGTGCCCAAGGCCGAGATCAGCGGCTACGGCGTGGTGGATGTGCAGCCGGTGGGGCCCGGCCTGGGCGAGATCCGCCGCATCGTGGAAAAACCCAAGCCCGAGGACGCGCCCAGCGATCTGGCGGTGGTTGGCCGCTACATCCTCACGCCGCGCATCTTCAAGCTGCTGGAGCGCACGCCGCGCGGCGCCGGCGGCGAGATCCAGCTCACCGATGCCATCAGCATGATGATCCAGGAGCAGACCGTATTGGCCTATGAATTCGAGGGGACCCGCTATGATTGCGGCTCCAAGCTCGGCTATCTCAAGGCCAATGTGGAATACGGACTCAAGCATCCTGAATTCGGGGACGATTTCCGCCGTTATCTGGGCGGTCTGACCTCCGACTGGCACAGCAAGACCAAGCCCGCCAAGACATAATGGCCGCCGTACCGGAACGCGAGACCTCCATGGCCACCAGTACCTACAAGCGCTACCTCGAATCCTCTTCCATCCACGGCGCCAACGCGGCCTACGTCGAGGCCTACTACGAGCAGTTTCTCGATGACCCTGAATCCGTGGACCCGGCCTGGCGGGCGTATTTCCGCTCGGTACAGGGCCAGCACGACGGGCGCGAGATCGCGCACAGCGAAGTCGTCGAGCGTTTCGAGAAACTGGCGCGCGAGCCGCGCCGCCTGGCGGTCGCCGAATCCGGCTTCGACGCCGCAGCCGCCGAAAAGCAGGCCGGTGTCCTGCGCCTGATCAACTACTACCGCGTGCGCGGCCACCAGGCCGCCCGGCTCGACCCGCTGGGCCTGGCGCAGCCGCAGCAGGTACCCGATCTGGACCCCGCCTTCCACGGCCTGACGCCCGCCGACCTGGATACCGTGTTCAACACCGGCAGTCTGGCCGCGCAGGATCGTCTGCCGCTGCGCGAGATCATCCGCATCATCAAGAGCGTGTATACCGACACCATCGGCGCCGAGTACATGTACATCACCGAGACCGCGCAGAAGCGCTGGATCCAGAAGCGTCTGGAGTCCACGCCCTTCCAGCCCAAGGCGACGGTGGAGCGCAAGAAGGAAATCCTCAAGCAGCTGGTGGCGGCCGAAGGCATCGAGCGCTACCTGCACAACAAATACGTGGGCCAGAAGCGCTTCTCCCTGGAAGGCGGTGACGCGCTGATCCCGGCCATGGACGAAGTGCTGCTCGCCTGCGCCGAGCGAGACGTGGAAGAGATCGTCATCGGCATGGCCCACCGCGGCCGCCTCAACGTGCTGGTCAATGTGCTGGGCAAGTCGCCCAAGGACCTGTTCGCCGAGTTCGAGGGCAAGTACTCCCCGGAGCTGCTCAGCCGCGCCGGCGACGTGAAGTACCACCAGGGCTTTTCCACCGACGTGGAAGTGGCCGGCAAGCGCCTGCACCTGGTGCTGGCCTTCAATCCCTCGCACCTGGAGATCGTCAACCCGGTGGTGGAGGGCAGCGTCAAGGCGCGCCAGATCCGCCGCCTCGATGAAAACGGCCAGCGCGTGGTGCCGATCCTGATTCACGGCGATGCCGCCTTCGCCGGCCAGGGCGTGGTGATGGAGACCCTGCAGCTCTCGCATTCCAAGGGCTACTCCACCGGCGGGACCGTCCACGTCATCGTCAACAACCAGATCGGCTTCACCACGCCCAATCCCATCGAGGCCGCGCCGGGGCATGAGGTCCGCACCTCGCGCTACTGCACCGACCTGGCCAAGATGCTCGAGGCGCCGGTGTTCCACGTCAACGGCGACGATCCGGAGGCGGTGGTCTTCGTCACCCGCCTGGCGATGGATTTCCGCAATGAATTCCACAGCGACGTCATCATCGACATCTGCTGCTACCGGCGCTGGGGGCACAACGAGGCCGATGAGCCCTCCGTGACCAGCCCGCTGATGTACGAGGTGGTGAAGAAGCAGCCCACCACCATGACGCTGTACGCCCGCCGTCTGGAAGAGGAGGGCCTGGTCAGCAAGACCGAGGCCGAGGCGCTGGCCAAGGCCTACCGCGACGGCCTGGACAAGGGCGAGAACATTGCCCGCACCACGCTCGGCCTGGTGGGCAACAAGCACACCGTCAACTGGCACAGCTACCAGCAGGGGACCTGGGATACGGCGACCGAAACCGCCGTGAGCCGCGACATGATCCGCACCCTGTCCGACAAGCTGCTGACGCTGCCCGAGGGCTTCACGCTGCATCCCCGTGTGCAGAAGATCTGGGAAGACCGTGCCAAGATGGCCGCGGGCGAGCAGCCCATGGACTGGGGCTTTGCCGAGACCATGGCCTACGCCACGCTGGTCAACGAGGGCTTCAATGTGCGCCTCACCGGCCAGGACTCCCGGCGCGGCACCTTCTTCCATCGCCACGCCACCATCCACGACTTCAAGACCGGCCAGCGCTACACCCCGCTGCGGCACCTGATGCCGGAGAAGTACCGCTTCGTGGTCAATGACACGCTGCTGTCCGAGGAAGGCGTGCTCGGCTTCGAGTACGGCTACTCCACCACCGATCCCGAATCGTTGGTGATCTGGGAGGCGCAGTTCGGCGACTTTGCCAACGGTGCGCAGGTGCTGTTCGACCAGTTCATCGCCTCGGGCTACGCCAAGTGGGGACGCCTGTGCGGGCTGACCGTGTTTCTCCCCCACGGCTATGAGGGGCAGGGGCCGGAACATTCCTCGGCGCGCCTGGAGCGTTACCTGCAACTGTGCGCGGAGAACAACCAGCAGGTCTGCGTACCGTCCACCCCCGCGCAGATGTTCCACATGCTGCGCCGGCAGATGAAGCGCAGCCTGCGGTTGCCGCTGATCGTGATGACGCCCAAGAGCCTGCTGCGCCACCCGCTGTCGGTCTCCACGCTGGACGATCTGACCCAGGGCCGCTTCCTGCCGCTGATCCCCGATGCCCAGGCCAATCCGAAGAAGGTCACGCGCATCGTCTTCTGCGCGGGCAAGGTGTACTACGACCTGCTGCAGCAGCGCGACAAGGACGGCATGGATCACGTCGCGCTGGTGCGCCTGGAGCAGCTCTACCCCTTCCCCCGCGATGAATACGAGCAGACCCTGGCCGCCTTCCCCAAGGCCAAGGAGATCGTCTGGTGTCAGGAAGAGCCCGAGAACCAGGGCGCCTGGTACCAGATCAAGCACCGCCTGCAGGCCTACCTGGGCAAGGGACACCAGATGCTCTACGCCACGCGCAAGGGTTCTGCCACCACCGCCGTGGGCTATCTCAAGGTCCACCAGAAGGAACAGGAAACCGTCGTCCGCGACGGGCTCAGTGGCGGCAAGCACATATAATCGTGGTCATTCCTCATTTCACCCGCATCCATCCAGGACACGCGCATGAGCATTGAAATCAAGGTTCCCCCGCTGCCGGAATCCGTCTCCTCGGCCACCGTCGCCACCTGGCATCTCAAGGCCGGTGACGCCGTCTCCCGCGAGCAGAACGTCGTGGACCTGGAGACCGACAAGGTCATGCTGGAAGTGCCCGCCACTGCCGGCGGGGTACTGAAGAAGGTGCTGGTTGAAGCCGGTGCCACGGTCAAGGAGGGCGACATCCTCGCGATCCTCGAGGAAGGCGCCGCCAGTGAGGCCGGCTCCGCCCCGGCCGAGAAGGCTGCCGGCAAGTCCGGCGCAGACAAGTCCGGCTCCGACAAGGCGGCCACGCCCGCTGCCACCAGCGCCGAAGACGAGGCGCAGTCGCCCGCGGTGCGCAAGCTGCTCTCCGAGCTGGGGCTCTCCGCCAGCCAGATCAGCGGCAGCGGCAAGGGCGGCCGGCTGACGACCGAAGACGTCAAGGCGCATGCCGAGAAAGACAAGGACAAGGACAAGACCAAGACGGCCGCGCCGGCTCGGGCCGAAGCGCCCCGTCCTGCCGCCGGCACGCGCGAGGAACAGCGCGTGCCCATGACGCGCATCCGTGCACGCATCGCCGAACGGCTGATCGAGGCCCAGTCCACCGCCGCCATGTTGACCACCTTCAACGAGGTGGACCTCAAGGCGGTCAGCGAGCTGCGCGCCCGCTACAAGGAGAGCTTCGAGAAGACCCACGGCGTCAAGCTCGGGTTCATGAGCTTCTTCGTCAAGGCGGCGATCGAGGCACTGAAGAAGTACCCGGTGGTCAATGCCTCGGTGGACGGGACCGACGTGGTGTATCACGGCTACTACGACATCGGCATCGCCGTCTCCGGCCCGCGCGGGCTGGTGGTGCCGATCCTGCGCGACGTGGACCAGATGTCCTTCGCCGATGTGGAGAAGGCCATCGCCGCCTATGGCGCCAAGGCCCGCGACAACAAGCTGAGCATGGAAGACCTCACCGGCGGCACATTCAGCATCACCAACGGCGGTATCTTCGGTTCGATGATGTCCACGCCCATCCTCAACCCGCCGCAGAGCGCCATCCTCGGCATGCACGGCATCACGGAGCGCCCGGTGGTGGTGGACGGCGAGATCGTGATCCGGCCGATGATGTATCTCGCGCTGACCTACGATCACCGCATCATCGACGGCCGCGAGGCGGTGCTGGCGCTGCGCGCCATCAAGGAATGCCTGGAAGACCCGGCCAGGCTGCTGCTGCAGCTCTGAGATCGGCTCCCAGAGGCAATACCGCGGGGCGGGGCGCAAGCCCCGCCCTTTGTCTTGACCGGCCTGCGGAGCTGCGGGATCCCTCGCGCCCCGCGCGCATTCCGGCGACAATAAGCGGGTTCCCTGATTTCAAGAGTGCGATTCCATGAGCGAACAGTTCGACGTCATCGTCATCGGCGGCGGCACGGGCGGTTATCCCGCCGCGATCCGCGCCGGCCAGCTCGGCATGAAGGTGGCCTGCATCAATGCCTGGCTCAACCGTGACGGCAAGCCGGCCTACGGCGGCACCTGCCTGAATGCCGGCTGCATTCCGTCCAAGGCCCTGCTCGAATCCTCGGAGATGTATCACCGCGCGCAGCACGAGCTCGCCACCCACGGTGTCAGCGTCAAGGACGTGAAGCTCGATCTGGGTGCGATGCAGACGCGCAAGAACAAGATCAGCTCCAGCCTCACCGGCGGCATCGGCGCCCTGTTCAAGGCCAACGGCGTGACCGGCCTGGAAGGCTGGGCGCGGCTGCTGGGCGAGGGCAAGGTGGAATTCACCCCGCACGGCGGCGAGAAGAAAACCCTCAGTGCCAAGCACATCATCATCGCCACCGGTTCCGAGCCGGTGAATCTCAAGATTGCACCGCTCGACCACGAGCGCATCGTGGATTCCTGGGATGCGCTGGATTTCACCGAAGTACCCAAGCGCCTGGGCATCATCGGCGCCGGCGTCATCGGCGTGGAGCTGGGCAGCGTCTGGACCCGTCTGGGCAGCCAGACGGTGATTCTCGAAGCGCTGCCGGATTTCCTGCCCATGGTGGACGCGCAGATCGCCAAGGAGGCGCTGCGCCAGTTCACCAAGCAGGGGCTGGATATCCGCTTCGGCGCCAAGGTGCTGTCGGCCAGGAACACCGGCAAACAGGTGGCGGTGGAATACGAACAGGACGGCAAGAAGCACAACGAGACCTTCGACGTGCTGATCGTCGCGGTCGGCCGTCGGCCCTTCACCGACAAGCTGGGCGCCAAGGAAGCCGGCCTGCAGCTCGACGAGCGCGGCTTCATCAAGGTGGACGCGCACTACAAGACCAATCTCCCCGGTGTCTACGCCACCGGCGACGTCATCGGCGGCGCCATGCTCGCGCACAAGGCCATCGAGGAAGGCGTGGCCCTGGTCGAGCAGCTCGCCGGCCACCATACCCAGGTCAATTACAAGGCCGTTCCCAGCGTCATCTACACCTCGCCGGAGGTCGCCTGGGTGGGTCTGTCCGAAGCGCAGGCCCGCGAGCAGGGTTTCGAGGTCAAGACCGGTGCCACGCCCTTTGCCGCCAACGGCCGCGCCAAGGCACTGGAAGCGGCGGTGGGGTCCATCAAGATCATCGCGGATGCCAAGACCGACCGCATCCTGGGTGTGCACATGTGCGGCCCCTATGTCTCCGAGCTGCTGGCCGAGGCCGTGCTGGCGCTGGAGTTTGCCGCCACCTGCGAGGACATTGCCCTGACCATGCACGGTCATCCCACCCTCTCGGAAAACTTCCACGAGGCGGTGCTGTCTGTGGACGGTCGCGCCATCCACGCCATCAACAAGAAAAAGCCCGCCTGAGACCCATGAAAAAAATCCTGCTGATCCTGCTGTGTTCGATGTGCCTGCCCGCCGCGGCGGAAACCCTGGACATCAATGTCGGTCACGACAGTTTCCGCGGCGAGTGGTCCGGCCCGCTGTCGCGCCTGCTGTCCGGCACCAGCGGTGAATACGATGTGGGCTTTCTCAGCCGGCCGGAGGACGCGCGCAAGATCTTCATGCCGCATGTCGGCCTGCTGGTGACCGGTGATGCCGGCGCGCCCAACATGGGGCTCACCGCCGGCCTGGGTGGACGTGTGGTCTATGTCCACCGTCGTCCGATCGACGGCGGCAGCCTGGCCCTGGGCGGCCAGCTCGCGGCGCGGTTCCCGGCCGCCAACCGTTTCGGCTTTACCGCTTACGGTTACATCGGCCCGCGCATCATCTCCTTCGGGGAGATTGACGGTTACCGGGAATACGGTGCTTCGCTGGATTACGAGGTGATCCGCAACGGTGCCATCTACGTGGGCTACCGCAACATCAACCTGGATTTTGACGCGGTGCGCAAGGTCACGGCCGATACCGGCTTCCACGGCGGACTGCGGTTGACGTTCTGAGCCACGGGGAGCCAGGCCATGGGACGGGGACCCAGCATCGCAGGACGCAAGAGCGCAACTGACGCGCAGCGCGGCAAGCTCTTCACCAAGCTCATCCGTGAAGTCACCATGGCCGTGCGCCTGGGCGGGCCGGACCCGCAGGCCAATCACCGCCTGCGCCTGGCCATGGACAAGGCGCTGGACGCCAACATGCCCAAGGACACGCTGGAGCGTGCCATCCGCCGCGGTGCGGGCGGCGACGGCGCCGACGCCACCCAGGAGATCCGCTACGAAGGCTACGCCCCCGGCGGCGTGGCGGTGATGGTGGACTGCATGAGCGACAACCCCACGCGCACCGTGGCCGAGGTGCGCCACGCCTTCAGCAAGAACGGTGGCAGCCTGGGGACCAGCGGTTCCGTGGCCTACCTGTTTTCCGAGTGCGGACAGCTGCTGATCGAGACCGGAGCCGACGCCGCGCGCGAGGAAAGAATCCTCGAGCTCGCGCTGGAAGCCGGAGCCGATGATGTCATCAGCGCACACGGCTATACCGAGGTGCTGACCACGCCCGCGCAGTTCGGAGCGGTCAAGGCCGCGCTCGCCGCCTCCGGGCAGGTGTTCGTCGAGGCCGGCGTGGTGATGCGTCCGGCCAATACGGTGCTGGTGACCGGCGAGGACGCCGAGGCGGTCTCCAGCCTCATCACCCGGCTGGAGGAGCTCGACGACGTCCAGGACGTGTACACCAATGCCGAATGGCCCGTGGAAGCCACTTGACCATCATTCTTGGCATTGATCCGGGCTCGCGCCATACCGGCTACGGCGTGATCGCCGTCAACGGCAGCCGTCAGCAGCATCTGGCACACGGGCGCATCAACGCCACCCGCGGCGAGATGCCGGAGCGCCTGCTGTGCATCTTTGACGGACTGCGGGCGGTGATCGCCGAGCATGCGCCGGAGGAAGTGGCGATCGAGGAAACCTTCGTCAACAAGGTCAACGCCGCCAGCGCGCTGGTGCTGGGCCAGGCCCGTGGCACGGCGATCTGCGCGGCGGCCAGCGCCGGGCTGCCGGTGGCCGAGTATGCCGCCTCGCAGGTCAAGAACGCCGTCACCGGCAGCGGCCGCGCCGACAAGCTGCAGGTACAGCAGATGGTCCGCATCCTGCTCAAGCTCACCGAGCTGCCGGTCAGCGATGCAGCCGATGCACTGGCGGTGGCGCTGACCCACGCCCACGTGCGAGCCACACGGCTGCGCAGCGGCGTGGTCCTCAACAAGAGCTGGGGCTAAAGCGAGGGGAGTGCAGACATGATCGGACGCCTGAGCGGCAAGCTGGTGCACAAGCAGCCCCCGCAGCTGCTGCTTGACGTGGGTGGGGTGGGCTACGAGCTGGAAGCGCCGATGTCCACTTTCTACAAGCTGCCCGCCGTCGGGGCGGCCGTCACGCTCCATACCCACCTCACGGTGCGCGAGGACGCGCACCTGCTGTTCGGCTTCTTTACCCTCAACGAGAAAGCCCTGTTCCGCGCCCTGATCCGCATCTCCGGCGTCGGGCCGAAGCTGGCGCTGGCGATCCTCTCGGGCATCAGTGCCGATGAATTCTGGAACGCGATCCGCGCCGGTGACGCGATGCGCTTCTCCAAGCTGCCCGGCATCGGCAAGAAAACCGCCGAACGTCTGATCGTGGAGATGCGCGACAAAAGCGACCGTGCCGGCGATGCCGGTCTGAGTCTGCAATCCACCGGGCTGCCCGCCAGCCCGCTGGAGGAGGCACGTGCCGCGCTGGAAGCGCTGGGCTACAAGCCGGCCGAATCGCAGCGGCTGGCCGAGGCGGTCAACCGGGACGGCATGAGCACCGACCAGATCATCCGCGAGGCGCTGCGGCGTGCGGCACGCTAGCCGCCGTACAATCCACCCATGAGCCAGGATCGTCTCATCTCTGCCGGCGCCGCTACCGAGGAAGACCGCATCGACCGCGCCATCCGCCCGCAGCGGCTCGCCGACTACATCGGACAGCCCGCGGTGCGCGAGCAGATGGGCATTGCCATCGAGGCGGCGCGCAGGCGGCAGGAGGCGCTGGATCATGTATTGATCTTCGGGCCTCCGGGCCTGGGCAAGACCACCCTGGCGCATATCCTCGCCCAGGAGATGGGCGTGAACCTGCGGCAGACCTCCGGGCCGGTGCTGGAACGCGCCGGTGATCTCGCCGCCCTGCTCACCAACCTCGAGCCGCGGGACCTGCTGTTCGTGGACGAGATCCACCGCCTCTCGCCGGTGGTGGAGGAAGTGCTGTATCCGGCGATGGAGGACTACCAGCTCGACATCATGATCGGCGAAGGGCCGGCGGCGCGCAGCATCCGCCTCGATCTGCCGCCCTTCACCCTGGTGGGCGCCACCACCCGCGCCGGCGCGCTGACCAGCCCGCTGCGCGACCGCTTCGGCATCGTCCAGCGCCTGGAGTTCTACGGTGAGGAAGACCTCACCCGCATCGTCACGCGCAGCGCCAGCATCCTCAATACCCCGATCCGGGACGGCGGTGCGCTGGAGATCGCGCGCCGCTCGCGCGGCACGCCGCGCATCGCCAACCGCCTGCTGCGCCGGGTACGCGACTACGCCGAGGTGCGTGGCGACGGCATCATCACCGACACCCTGGCGGCCGAGGCCATGAAACTGCTGGACGTGGACAGCAACGGCTTCGACCTCATGGACCGCAAGCTGCTGATGGCCCTGATCGAGCGCTTCGACGGCGGGCCGGCCGGGGTGGACAACCTGGCCGCCGCCATCGGCGAGGCGCGCGACACCATCGAGGATGTGATCGAACCCTACCTGATCCAGCAGGGCTATCTGATGCGCACCCCACGCGGCCGCATGGCCGGGCGCCTGGCCTACCAGCACTACGGTCTGACCCCGCCCGCCAAGCTGGCCACGCCCGATCTGTTCAGCGAATGAGCGCGGCCCACCGTTTCCATCTGCGGGCCTACTACGAAGATACCGATGCCAGCGGCGTGGTCTATCACGCCAGCTACCTGCGCTGGTTTGAGCGCGCCCGCACCGAATGGCTGCGCGGGCAGGGTGGCGGCCACGAGGCCTGGATGCGGGAACTCGGGGTCGCCTTCACAGTCAGTGCGCTCGAAGTCCGCTACCTTAAGCCGGTAAGGCTGGACGCCGAGCTGGAGGTCCAGACCCGCGTGGTGGAACGCAAACGCGCCCGGCTGGTCTTTGAGCAGCGCCTGCTCGGCGCCCAGGCGCCGCAGCTGCTGCACGCCACCGCCCGCGTCACCGTGGCCTGCGTGGATCTGCTCCGCTTCCGGCCTCGCGCCTTGCCGGAACTCCTGCTCGGAGACGATGTGCGGATTGCCTGATGAATTATTTATGATTTAATTTTACTTTATAGTTATATAAATTATAACAAGCGTGCCGGACCATGAGAGCCCGGCATGTCTCTCCGGACCACGAGGGATCTCCATGTCATTTACCCACCTGATCGCCAACGCCAGCCTGCTGGCGCAGCTCGTGCTGGTGCTGCTGCTGGCCGCTTCCGTCATTTCCTGGGCGATGATCTTCGGCAAGCGCAAGCTGCTGGCGCGCACGGCGGCCGAGGCGGAGCGCTTCGAGGACAAGTTCTGGGGCGGCGGCAGCCTGGCCGATCTCTACGAGGCCACGCGCCGTGACCCGGAGCAGCGCGGCCTGGCGGCCATCTTCAGTTCCGGCTACGAGGAATACACCCGCCAGCAGACCGCCAAGCGCATGGACCCGGACGACGCCATCGCCGCCATCCAGCGGCAGATGCGCGTGGCCCAGGTGCGCGAGGTGGAACGCCTGGAAAACGGGCTGGCGATGCTCGCCACCATCGGTTCGGTCAGCCCCTACGTGGGGCTGTTCGGCACCGTATGGGGGATCATGAACGCCTTCATCGGCATCGGTACGCTCAAGCAGGCCACGCTGGCCGCCGTGGCGCCCGGCATCGCCGAGGCGCTGATCGCCACCGCCATGGGCCTGGTGGCGGCCATCCCGGCCTACATCGCCTACAACTTCTTCACCCGCAGCGTGGAGCGCCTGGAAAACCGCTACCACACCTTTGCCGAGGAAATGATCGGCATCGTCGAGCGCGGCGTGCGTCACGCCAGGGCCTGAACCATGGCACGCCGCAAGCTGCAGGCCGAGATCAACGTGGTGCCCTACATCGACGTGATGCTGGTGCTGCTGGTGATCTTCATGATCACCGCGCCGCTGCTGAGCCAGGGGATCGAAGTGGATCTGCCCAGGACCCAGGCCGAGAACATCTCCGCCTCGCAGGAGCCGACCACCGTCTCGGTGGACCGCCAGGGGCGCTACTACCTCAACCGTGGCGAGAAGACCGCCGAGCCGCTGAATGAGGAAGAACTGCGCCGCCGGGTGGACATCCTGGTCCGCGCCAATCCGGACAATCTCATCCTGGTCGAAGGCGACGGCCGCGCACAGTACGAAAGCGTGGCGCGCGCCATGGCGGTGTTGCAGGGCGCCGGGGTGAAGAAGATCGGGTTCGTCACCCAGCCGCGCGACCTGCCGGCGCGCTGAGGGCCTGCGCGCGGTATGGACGCACAACCCCGCCACATTGCGCTGGCCCTGCTGCTCCATGTGCTGGTGGCGGCGGTACTGCTGCTGAGCCAGTACTTTCATCGCACCCCCGAGCCGCCGCCGGTGATGGAGGTGGTGTTCGTCCCGCCGCAGGCCAAGCCGAAACCCGAGCCGCCGAAGCCCGAGCCGCCGAAGCCGGAACCCCCCAAGCCGGAACCGCCGAAACCCGAGCCACCCAAGCCCGATCCGGCCGTGGAGCTGGCCCGTTTCACCGATGCCATCAAGCGCCGGCTCGACTGCGGCAATATCGAGGCCCTGCGCAAGGAGGCCGCGCAGGGCAGCCCGGAACAGCGCAAGGCCGCCGAGACCCTGCTCCAGGACAAGCAGAAGGCCTGCGACCGCGCCGCCGAGGAAAAGCGCAAGCAGCGTGAGGAAGAAGAGCGCAAGAAAGCCGAGGCCAAGCGCCAGCAGGAAGAAGCCGAGCGCCGCAAGCGCGAGGAGCAGCAGCGCCTCGCCGAAGAGCAGAAGCAGCGCCAGGCACAGATGCGGCAGCAGCTTGAACAGGAGGCCCTGCAGCGCCAGCTCGACGAGCAGCTCCAGGCCGAGCTGCAGGCCCGTGCCGGGGCCGAGAGGTCCAGCTGGGAGGCCCTGGTCAGCCAGCACGTCAAGCGCTACATCGCGCTGCCACCGGGTGTGCCGGACACGGCGCGCGCCGTGGTGCGCGTGGCGCAACTGCCGGACGGCACCATCGTCAGCAGCACCCTGGAACAATCCTCCGGCTGGCCTGCCTACGATGAGGCGGTGATGCGTGCGCTGGCCAAATCCTCGCCGCTGCCGCGCCCCACGCCGCCAAGCGTGTATGTTCCGCCACGCGAGTTCACCTTCAACTTTCTGCCCAAGGATTTACGCTAGTGCCCCGCGCCCAATACCAAACCATGACCGCCATTCGCCTGCTGGCCCTGTGCTGTGCCCTGCTTGCGCCTGCCGCGCAGGCCTCGCTGGAAATCACCGTGGTGGGCGGAGGCCAGCAGGCGCAGCCGGTGGCGATCGTGCCGATGGCGGGTACGGTGGCCGGAGGGCTCGACATCTCCCGCGTCATTGAATCCGATCTGGCCCGCACCGGGCTGTTCAATCCCCTGGCGCGCACCGACATGCTGGAGATGCCCAGCGATATCGCCCAGCTGAACCACGCCAACTGGCGAGCCGTCAACGTGGACGCCGTGGTGCTCGGCCAGCTACGGCCGGAGCCGGGTGGCACCCGCGTCGGGCTGCGCTTCTGGCTGGTGGACACCATCCGCAACCAGCAGCTGCTGGGCTACGACATGCCCCCTGTTCCGGTTGCGCAGCTGCGCTATCTGGCACACCAGGTGGCAGACCTGGTATTCGAGCGCCTGACCGGCATCCCTGGTGCGTTCAGCACGCGCATTGCCTACATCAGCGCCACCGGGCCGGTGGACAACCGGCGCTACCAGCTGGTGGTGGCCGATTCCGACGGTGAAAACCCGCAGATCATCGCCGTATCCAGCGAGCCGCTGATGTCGCCCGCCTGGTCGCCCGACCGGCGGCAGCTCGCCTATGTGGGCTACGAACGCGGCCGTTCCGCGGTTTACGTGCACACCCTGGAGAGTGGACAGGCCCGCAAGCTGGTCTCCGAGAGGGGCATCAACGGTTCCCCGGCCTGGTCGCCGGATGGCCGCCAGATCGCGCTGACGCTGTCGTTCGAGAGCAACCCGGACATCTATATCGTGGACGTGGCCAGCGGCAGCCGGCGGCGGCTCACCGAGCATTACGGCATTGACACCGAGGCGGCCTGGTCGCCGGACGGCCGCGAGCTGATCTTCACCTCCGACCGGGGTGGCCAGCCGCAGATCTACCGCATCCCCGCACAGGGCGGAACGCCCGAGCGGATCACGTTTGAGGGCCGCCAGAACCTGCGCGCCAGCTACTCGCCGGACGGGCGCAAGCTGGTGCTGATGAACCTCGACGAGGGGCGCTATCGGATCGGCGTGCTGGACCTGGAAACCCGCTATTTGAACTTGATCACGGATGGCCCTCTGGATGAAAGTCCATGCTTCGCACCCAACGGCGCGGTGGTGATGTACGCCACGCAGTCCGGTAATAGTGCAGAATTGGCTACAATTTCGCTGGATGGCCGCGTTCGTACACGACTGCGGCACTCTGGTGATGTGCGTGAACCTGCCTGGTCTCCGCTGTCCCGGCAATGAAACATGTCACCCCACTCACCCAAAGGAGTATCAACGATGAATAAACTGATTCCGCTTGCATTGATTTCCGGCCTGCTGCTCGCCGGCTGCGCCTCTTCCGGCAGCAGTGAGACCCAGGCTTCCACGCCGCCCCCGCCGCCGCCGACCCAGCCGGCCGAAGCCCCCAAGCCCGCCCCGGTGCCGATGCCGAGCGAGAATGTGGTGTACTTCGAGTTCGACAGCACGGCGCTCAACGATGCCGGTCGCAAGGTGATCGCTGCCTATGGTCGCTACCTGGCCGCCAACCCCTCCGTGCGCGTGCGCCTGGAAGGCCATACCGATGAGCGTGGCAGCCGCGAGTACAACGTGGGTCTGGGCGAGCGTCGTGCCGTTGCCGTGCAGCAGCAGCTGCTCAGCGCCGGCGCCAGCGCCCGTCAGCTCTCGGTCACCAGCTTTGGTGAAGAGCGTCCTGCCGCGACCGGTTCCAACGCCTCTGCCTGGGCCAAGAATCGCCGCGTCGAGATCGTCCGTCAGTAAGCTGTAGGGAAACATGCATCTTTCCCCGCCGTTGATCCGCTCCGTTTCCTGCGTGGGGGCGGCCGTGCTGTTGCTCACGGCCTGCGCCTTTCCGGGAGATTCGGGCGGCATCAACGGTGGGGCTGAGATGCTGACCCCGCAGGAACGTCGCCTGCAGGCAGTCGAAAACCGGCTTGCCGTCCTGCAGCGGCAAATGGAAAACCAGTCCGCCGGCGAAGCCCAGAACAACCCCCTGCGTCTGCAGGAAGAACTGAGCAGCCTGCGCGGCGAAGTGGAGCGGCTCGGGTTCGAGCTGCGCCAGCAGGAATCCCGCAACCGTCTGCTGTACATGGACATCGACCAGCGGCTGAGCCGTCTGGACGGTGGTTCCGCGCCGGCATCCGCTGCGGTGGCAACACCCGCAGAGACGGCACGCACCGCCGGTGCGGCCGTGGTACAGGCGGGCGCGGCCAATCCCGAAGAGGAGGGCGCGTATCTCGCCAGTTTTGAATTGCTCAAGAACGGTGATTACGACAAGGCCATCACCGGCTTCCAGGCGATGCTCAAGCAGTGGCCCACCGGCCGCTTTGCCGACAGCGCCGCCTACTGGATGGGCGAAGCCCATTACGTCAAACGGGATTACAAATCCGCCGCCGCCGCCTTCTCGCGGGTGGTGGAACAATTCCCGCAGAGCAGCAAGGCCGCCGACGCGCTGTTCAAGCTCGGCCTCACCCAGTACGAGCTCAAGCAGCCGGAGCAGGGCAAGGCCACTCTGCAGAAGGTCATTTCCAGCTATCCCAATTCCAATGCGGCACGTCTGGCGCAGCAGCGCCTCGCGCCCGCCAAGGCGCCATAATCCGCAACTGGCTGCCTGAGCAGGACGCCCGCGTCCTGATGTGTCGATGAAACGTTCCGCCCATCCCCGCCTGAAGATCACGGAAATTTTCCTGTCCATACAGGGCGAATCCTCGAGTGTGGGCTGGCCCACGGTCTTCGTGCGGCTCACCGGCTGCCCGCTGCGCTGCCAGTATTGCGATACCGCCTACGCCTTCCACGGCGGTGAATGGCAGACGCTGGACGAGATCCTTGACAAGGTCGCCGCGCTCGGTGCCCGCCATGTCTGTGTCACCGGGGGCGAGCCCCTGGCCCAGCCGGACTGCCTGCGCCTGCTCAAGCGGCTGTGCGATGCCCGCTATCGCGTATCGCTGGAAACCAGCGGCGCCCTGGACCTGAGCGGCGTGGACCCGCGCGTCTGCCGAGTGATGGACCTCAAGACTCCGGGGTCCATGGAGGTGGCGCGCAACCGCTGGGAGAATCTCGACCACCTGCAGGCGCACGACGAGATCAAGTTCGTGCTCTGTTCACGCGAGGACTACGACTGGGCCTGCGAAGTGATCCGCACGCACCGCCTGTGCGAGCGCGTCACCGTGCTGTTCTCGCCCAGCCAGGATCAGCTGGCGCCCGGCCTGCTGGCCGACTGGATTCTGCAGGACCGTCTGCCGGTGCGCTTCCAGTTGCAGTTGCACAAGGTTCTCTGGGGCAATCAGCCAGGCCGATGAAGACATGAGCGCACACCCGGAAACCCCCGCAGTGGTGCTGCTGTCCGGCGGCCTGGACTCCGCCACCGTGCTGGCACTGGCGCGTGAGCAGGGCTATGCCTGCCACGCCCTGTCCATCGCCTACGGCCAGCGTCACGTGGCCGAACTGGTGGCGGCCGAGCGCATCGCCCGCAGTCTGGGCGCCGCGACGCACCGCACCCTGCATATCAACCTCAACCAGGTCGGCGGCTCGGCGCTCACCGATCCGGACATCGCCGTGCCGGAAACCCCGGGCAGCGGCATTCCGGTCACCTACGTGCCGGCGCGCAACACGCTGTTCCTCTCGCTGGCACTGGGCTGCGCCGAGGTGCTCGGCAGCCGTGATCTCTTCATCGGCGTCAACAGTGTGGATTACTCCGGCTACCCGGACTGCCGGCCCGAATTCATCCGCGCTTTTGAAGCCCTTGCCGGGCTCGCCACCCGTGCCGGTGTGGAAGGCACGCGCTTCCGGGTGCACGCGCCGCTGATTGATCTGAGCAAGGCCGGCATCATCCGCGAAGGGCTGCGCCTGGGGGTGGACTACGCCGCTACCGTCTCCTGCTATCAGGCCGACGCCGACGGCCGCGCCTGCGGCAGGTGTGACAGCTGCCGCCTGCGCCGCGAAGGATTTCTTGCCGCCGGCGTTGCAGACCCCACGCGCTACCGCTGAGCCGGTTTCAAGTCGGGTGCAGTTTCGGTAAACTTCGCGCCCTTCACCGGGGTCGTTAGCTCAGCCGGTAGAGCAGTTGGCTTTTAACCAATTGGTCGATGGTTCGAATCCATCACGACCCACCATTTTCCAGCACGCTGCGGGGCACGCGCGGACCTCTGTCAGGCCCGATGTGCGGCTGCCGCCGCCTTCCCAGTTGTATACACTCGCACCCGTCGGGGCGTAGCGCAGTCTGGTAGCGCATCTGCTTTGGGAGCAGAGGGTCGGGGGTTCGAATCCCTCCGCCCCGACCATTCAAATCAGTGTCTTATGCGGCCCTCCGGGGCCATTTCACTATCCAGCGTAGCCAAATCGTAGCCTGCCGTCAGTTCGAGCAGTCGGGCTTGATCCGCGTAGCGTTGCGCGTAGCTCTCTAGATGCTCCATGCCCAAGTGGGCGTATCGCTGGACCATCCCTGAATCCCGCCAGCCACCAAGCTCCTGTAGCACGTTCATCGGCGTCCCATTCTGGGCATGCCAACTCGCCCAGGTATGCCGCAGATCGTGCCAGCGGAAGTTCTTAATGCCTGCACGTTCCAGTGCACCGCGCCAAGCCTTCGTTCCAACCTGTGTGATCGACTGGCCGTTGTACGTGAACACGTACTCTGGATGCCGGCCGCGCTGCTGCTCAATGACCTGCATCGCCTCTGCATTCAGCGGGACTGGAATCGCTCGCCGCGCTTTGGCTTCCTCCGCGATGACCCATGCCCTCCTTCGCTCAAGATCGACCTGTGCCCACCGCAAACCCTTAACGTTGCCCTGGCGTAGTCCCGTTGCCAATGTGAACCGCGCCATTGCCCGCAAATGCGGAGGCAGCTCAGTCAACAATCGCGCCGCTTCCTCTCGCGTGAGGAAACGGACGCGCCCCTGCGGCTCCTTCAGCATCCGAAAGACAGGCACCCTGTCGATCCAGTCCCATTCGCGCGAAGCCTTGCGCATGATGGCCCTGAGCAACTGCGTCCGGCGATTGACGGTTGCGTTGCTGACCCTCTCGCGCAGACCCGCTTGAATGAGCCGCTCGACCACCTCACGATCGATCTTGTTCAAATCCATGCCTTCGAGGTAGGGCTGCATCCATCGAAGGTGAGATTTGGCCGTTACCGATGCTCGGTTGTGCGACGTCTCGTCCAGATACCGCAACACCGCTTCGTCCCACGTCCGCCGCGGCTTCACGCCGAGCCGGAGTTGCCCCCACAGCTGAGTCCTTCGCCTTGCGTGGTATTCCTGAGCCTGCCGCTTGTTGGCAGTCCCAGTGCTTTCCTGCACGCGATGACCGTTGTGGGTGAGCTTGACCCACCAATGCGGTGAGTCTTTACGCTTGTAGAGTGACATTCGGCTTTCTCCGATTGATCACCCTGCAGCACTCGCCGGCTATAGTTTGCCCGAATATAGGCGAGCAAATCAGCCTCTACGAATACCCAACGCTTGCCGAGCTTTGCGCCGGGAATGCGTCCTTGTTTCGCCCATGCGGCGACCGTCACCGGGTGCATGCATAGGAGGCGTGCAGCTTCTTGCAGGGTGAGTGTGCTCAAGGGGTGGCGTCCTGACTACTTTCCCCCCGTGGCAAGGGGAGGTAAGCCAGCCGACGCGGCGTGCCTGGCCGCATGACCCGATCAAGGACAGCGAAGGCATCACCGCCCTCAACCTTCACCATGACTGTCAGTGCCGCCCCGTACTGCATGCGTAACGAGCTCACAAGGTGCTCATAGCTGACGTCGAAGGTCTTTGAAAGGGTTTTGACCTTGTCCTGCTGCCGGGAGAGGAAAGCGAGGCACGGATAAGCCCCCGCCAGGTAGTCTCCGGGCCGCGTTAGTACGTCGGTCGGGATCAGACGCGACTTCCCTCGAAACTCGACCTCTATGCGGCACCAGGCGCTGAGTGGATCACCTTGCTCCTTGCCCTTCTCATAGACACGGCAGAGCTTGCCGTTCTGGCGCTGGCCAACGTAAAGCGTCTTGCCCTTATTCGATCCCAGATCGTCAATCAAGCGTGCAGACGGAGGGCGGCCGCCAGTCGTGAACTGACCGCTGCTCAGCCATTGCAGAGCTGAGATGATGTTGAACGTTTCGGCCGTGAAGTCGTCGTGAGCTAGATCGATCCGGGTAATGCGCGCGCCGTAGGTATCGCACCAGATGCGGAGTGCATTCCAGTCCTGAATACGAGCGCAGCCATGAGCATTCAATTCGAGGTGCACCGTTCCGCGCTGTGCTTCGCCGCCGTAGGCCAGTAAGCCGAAATCGCTAAGGTCCAAGCGATGCTCGTAACCGTTCCAGCCGCCCTCGCGTTTCCGCCAAATAGAACGAGGGACGAGGAACACCGTAGCGAGTACATCGAAAAACTGATTGCTGGGAGGACGAAAGGTGCAGGCGAACCAATCAATATGCGCTGCATCTGCCTTGCCCGCTTTCGGTGCCTCGAAAGGGTCAGTATGGGTTTCGCCCCGTGTTACTCGACGGGGCTCTGACGAGTTGCTGCATACGGCAGGCTCGCCGTGCGCTTCGCTATGCTCAGCAAACGGCAAGCTTGGAGCGCTATCGTGGTGATGCTCTGATGACATGACGTGACTCCTGTTGTCGCGTTGGAGTCACGGTCGTTAAATGCCCCATGACTCCAGCGCCAATGCGTGGAATCACAAGGAGGGGACAGACCCGGTCTCGTCTTTGCCCCTGGCGCGGAACCTGTCTATTTCCGTCTACCCGCGCTGCCTGGGCTGCGGTCGCGTCGCATCAACTGGAAAGCTAGCGATCCCGCTATTCAACGACGTCTTGAGACATCGTCCCGACGACTTCTCAGCGTCGGAGGCTGTATGTGCTACTTGTGCGCCCTCAGACTGACAAAAGCCAGCATTTGCGTCAAGCTCGGATATCCACTGACTCCACAGCCTCGCTCCGCTACGCGAAGCGACCCGCGCGGCGGTTCGGTTCGGCTTGGCGCCTCACCACCGCGCGGGCTTCGGGCTATGGATTCCGTGGATAGCGCTCCGGCCCTAATTCCTCTACCAGTAACAGCGACGGCCAGCTTCAAAGGCAAGACGCAGCAGCCCGTCCAGATCCTCGGCGCTATTTCGGCAATGCTCAAGTTGTTCGCAAATCTTTAGCCGACGCCCTATGAAGCCCACGCCCAAGTCGATCAGCGCCAGCTGTTGCGGGACTCCTCGAATCGGCCGTCCTAGAATCTCAGCTGTCCAAGTAGCCTTTTCGAGCGCTTGTAGGTTCACGGTTTTGCAGTTAGTCATCGCATTCTCCTCACGTAGCCATTTCGTAGCCAATTAGGTCTGATTTGGACTGCCCTCTGCGGTCTGGGCCTTGGTGCGAGCGTTGCAGGATGTGGAATCTTGCAAAGCCAGGACCGCTTTGGGAGCAGAGGGTCGGGGGTTCGAATCCCTCCGCCCCGACCATTCATTCCGCCTCGTCCAGCGTACCGGGTTCGTCGGCCGGGCCTTCCACCGCCAGGTAGGGCGCGCGGCCCGGGTGGCGCAGCAGCGTGGCCCGCACACCAAAAATCCGTTGCAGCAATTCGGGGGTCACCACGTCTGCCGGTGCACCGTGGGCCAGGATCTGGCCGCAGCACAGCACGCTGAGTTCATCGGCATAACCCAGGGCCAGGTTCGGGTCGTGCAGGATGGCGAGCACTCCGATGCCCTGCTCCGCGAGCCGGCGCGCCAGACGCATGCAGGCGTGCTGGTGCGACAGGTCCAGCGCGGCGGTCGGCTCGTCCAGCAGCAGGTAGCGTGGGCCCAGTTCCACCGGCTCGCGGATCTGCACCAGCGTGCGCGCCAGCTGCACCCGCGCCCGCTCGCCGCCGGAGAGGCTCGGATAGCGGCGCCCGGCCAGGTGCAGGATGTCGGTGGTCTGCATGGCCTCGTGTACCAGCTGCATCTCCTGCGCCGCCGCGTGCTGCGGGCAGGGCATGCGGCCCAGGGCGATGACCTGCTCTACGGTGAAGCCGAAGCGCAGTGATTCCTGCTGGGGCAGCACCGCGCGCTGGCGTGCGATCTCGCGGGGGCTCCAGTCCCGGAGCGCCCGGCCGTTGAGCTGCACGTGGCCCGCGTCCGGCATCAGCTCGCCGGAAAGCAGGCGCAGCAGGGTGGACTTGCCGGCCCCATTGGGCCCCAGCAGGGCATGCACGCTGCCGGGCTCGATCGCCAGGCTGGCGTGGTCGAGCAGCTGGCGTCCGCCGCGCTGTACGGTGGCCTCGCTGACGTTCAGGTTCACAGTGATTCCGCGTGCCCGCGCACGCGCAGCAGCAGGGCGAGGAAAAACGGTCCGCCCACCAGCGCGGTGAGGATGCCGATGGGCAGTTCCACCGGCGCCAGCAGCAGGCGTGCCGCGGTATCTGCCAGCACCAGCAGCAGCGCCCCGAGCAGCGCGCTGGCGGGCAGCAGCAGGCGGTGATCCGGCCCGGCCCAGAGCCGCACCAGGTGCGGGACCACCAGCCCGACGAAGCCGATGATGCCGGCCAGCGCCACCGCAGCGCCGGCGGCCATCACCACCAGCAGGGTGAGGCGGCGCTTGAGACGCTCGACGTGGATGCCCAGGTGTCCCGCCTCCGCCTCGCCCAGCAGCAGGGCGTTGAGCGCCCGCGCGTCACGCGGAATCAACAGCAGCGGCACCAGCAGCAGCGGCAGGGCGACGAGAATCTGGTCCCAGCCGGCCTTGCCCAGCGAACCGAACATCCAGAAGGTGAGCGAGCGCAGCGCCAGGTCATCTGCCAGATGGGCCAGAAAGCCGATCCCGGCTCCGGCGATGGCGTTGATCGCGAGCCCGGCGAGCAGCAGGGTGGCGACTCGGGTCGTGCCGTCCACCTGGGCGAGCCGCGCGACCAGGAAGGTCGCCACCGCGCCGCCGGCAAACGTGGCCAGCGGCAGCAGCCAGGGCAGGGGCAGTGTGCCGTCCGGCGCGATACGGTTGCCGAGCACGATCACCGCCACCGCCGCCAGCGCCGCGCCGCTGGACACGCCGAGCAAGCCCGGTTCTGCCAGCGGGTTGCGGAAGATGCCCTGCATCGCCGCGCCGGCCTGCGCCAGCGCGGCGCCGATCAGCAGCGCCAGCACGATACGCGGCGCGCGGATCTGCAGCACCGTGGTGCTCTCGAAGGCCTGCACGCTGGCCCCAGTGGGCAGGCCGAGCGCCGCCAGTACCTGGGCCGGACTCAGCGCCAGCGGGCCACTGCACAGCGCGTAGAGCGCGGCCGTCAGCAGCAGGCCGCCGAGCAGCGGGTACAGCGCTGTCGGGCGGCGCAGGGCGTCCAGGTTCACGGGCGGGATCCGGGTAGGGGGGCCATCGTCGGTGTGGGTCCTAGGTCAGTGCTGCAGTGTAGCGAGCCCCGGCCCCCCGGTCTCAACGGCCTCAACGGCCTTGAGCTGTGTGGCCAGCTGGGCAATGGCCTCGCCCAGGCGTGGCCCCAGGCCCAGCAGCAGGGCGCTGTCCATCACCACCACCCGCCGGTTGCGGCCCGCGGGGGTCTGCGCCAGGCCGGCCTGGCCGAGCAGATTGTCCAGCCCGCCGGACAGCGGCAGGATGTGCGAGGGCACCAGCAGCGCATCCGGCTGCAGGCCCAGCAGGCTTTCCGCACCGAGTGGTTTGTAGCCGCTGAAGCCGGCACCGGCGTTGACGCCACCGGCGGCGCGGATCATCAGATCCGCCGCACTGTCGCGCCCGGCGGCCATCAGGCTGCCCTGGCCGGCGAGCACCGCCAGTACCCGCGGCGCATCCTGCGGGGCGGCGGCGCGCGCCGCTTCGATCTGCGCGCGGATCCTGTTCACGATGGCCTGACCCTGGGCCGTCCGGCCGCGCAGGTCGGCGATCTGCTGCAGCAGCATCAGGGCGGCCTCCAGGCTCTGCGGCGCGTCCAGCAGCACCACCTCCACGCCCGCCTGGCGCAGCCGCTCGAAGGTTTCCGGCGGGCCGGCCTGCCGGGTGCCGATGACCAGGTCCGGGCGCAGGGAGAGCAGACCCTCGGCTCCCAGCTGGCGGTGGTAGCCGACACGCGGCAGGGCCTGCGCCGCCGGGGGGTAGGTGCTGCTGCTGTCCACGCCGACCACATGCCCGCCCTCGCCGAGGGCGTAGAGCATCTCGGTGACGGCGCTGCCCAGACTGATGATGCGCTCCGCCGGCCAGGCGCTGCCGCTGATCAGCAGCAGACCGCCGAGCAGCAGGCCTTTCATGGCGTCACCTGCGTGCTCACGCCGGCGAGCAGGCGCCGCCATCCTTCGCGCTCCGGCTGCCCGGGTTTGCGCTGGCCGAAGAACTGCACCACCAGCTCGCCGCTGTGATCGAACAGCTCCAGAGAGCTGACCACGCCGTCCTCGGTGGGCTTGCGCACCAGCCAGCTGGCGGCGATCAGGTCCTCGCGCAGATGCAGGTTGAAGTGCGCGTCGAGCACGTTGAGCCAGGGGCCGCGGCGTTCCACGCGCTGCACCGCGCCGGTATGGATCTGGATGCAGCCCGGGTTGCCGACGAAGCACATGATCGGCTCGCCACAGGCCGCGGCCGTTTCCAGCACTTGCCGCGCCGATTCCGCGCCCGCGGGCCGGGCCAGGGGCGCGCCGGCCAGGCGCAGCGCCTGCTGACGGCCGACCCGGAAGCGCGCCAGCATGCCGAAGAAATCATGGGTGTCGCGCATGTTCTGCCAGGCCTCGACCAGCCCGGCGGTGTCGATCTCGGCGTCCGGCCGGTCGGCGGGCTGGCGCTGGACCGGCTGGATGGCGAGTGCGGCCTGCTGATGCGGCTCGCGGAACTGCTCGCTGAGCTCGTCAAACAAGGCTTCCGCGCAGGACTCCGTGAGGTAGATCTTGTGGATGGCCTGGCCGCTGGCGTCAAAGAACTGGAAGGATTTGCGCAGGCCTGAGGGCAGCGCCTGCGTGCAGGCAAAGCCAAAGGCCCAGCGGCGCAGGAACAGGCGCAGGTCGATGTCCGGCCCCAGCACCAGGCCCATGCCGCCGTTGATGTCCACCTGCTCGAAGCAGCCGTGACGCTCGTGCACGCAGGCCTCGTTACGGGTCAGCACCATGACCCGCCCCAGGCGCGGCATGGCCTGCAGGATCTCGCCCCAGGCCGGGCGCAGGCGCACGCCGCCCTGCAGCGCCACGAGTTCGGCCTCGCTGATGCCGAGCTCGGCCGCGGCATCGCGCGCCCGGGCTTGGGGATGGGTGGCCAGCAGCTGCAGATAGCGTTCCTGCAGGCTGGGGGCCGGATGTGTGCTGGATGACGCGGAGCGGGTGGC
This sequence comes from Gammaproteobacteria bacterium, assembly GCA_046565985.1. GTDB lineage: Bacteria > Pseudomonadota > Gammaproteobacteria > Nevskiales > Nevskiaceae > Polycyclovorans. Next base: position 13,303 of record JBKHXN010000076.1, on the reverse strand, counting down.
GTGCATGGGATCTCCTCCCTGGAATCAGAACTGGTAAATGAGACCGGCGCGCAGGCTGCGGCCGGATTCGGCGAAATTGGCGAGGTGGCGCCGGTACTGGGCGTTGTTGAGGTTGTCCACGCCCAGATTCAGTTGCAGGCCGTTCAGGCGCAGCAGCGGTCGCCAGGTGGCGAACACGTCGGCCGTGGTGTAGGCCGGCGTGGTGGGGATCACCGGGCTGCCATCCTCCAGGCGCGGTACGCGTTCCTGCGCCAGCGCGCGGGTCAGGCGCAGGCCCAGCTGCCAGTTCGCCAGGCGCCAGCCGCCGCTGGCGCGGAGCTGATCGGCCGGGATGTTCAGCAGCGGGCCGCCACTGTCGCGGTTGATGCCGCGGATCTGGCTGAAACTCAGGCCCAGGTCCAGTGCGCCGATCTGGTAGCGTGATTCCAGCTCGCCGCCACGGATGCGCGCCTGCGTGAGATTCTCGCTGGTGGTGAAGCCGCCCACGAAGATCAATACCGGCACGCTCGGGTCCAGCGTGCCGTCCTCGGCGCGGTTGACGCAGCCCACCGGCGGCATCGGCACCGCGCACTGGGTGGCGGGCGGGAAGGGGCCCTGGGTCTCCACCACCACCGTGGTCTCGATGAAATCGCGGATGCGGTTCTCGTACACGTTCAGGCGCAGCTGCAGACGGTCATCCCCGCTGAACAGCTCATCGAAGCGCAGCTGTGTGCCCAGCTCCAGGTTGCGGGCGCGCTCGGGCCTCAGAGCCGGGTTGGGGCGGAACTCGTTGGCCAGAAAATGCTGCCCCTGGGCATAGCTCTCCAGCAGTGACGGCGCACGGAACGCCTCGCCGTAGAGGGCGCTGAGGCTCAGCCAGTGGTTCAGGGCATAACGGCCGCCCAGCTTGAGCGAGAGGGCGTCGGCACGGATGTCCTCGGCGGCCTGGGTATTGGAGTGCGCCTGGTAGCGGTCGTAGCGCAGGCCCGGCGTCAGGCTCCAGCGCTCGCCCGCCAGCTCGTTCTGCACGAATACCCCGCTGACGCGGCGCACCGAGTCCGGGAACTGGGGCCGCGGCTCGCCGTTACGGGTGGCGCTGCCGGTATCGCGGTAGCTTTCCCCGCCCAGGCTCAGCTGCGAGGCCCAGCCGGGAAGCGCGAACGTGGCCTGTGCCGAGGCGCCGGTGGTGGCGAAGCTCAGCGTATCCTCGCGCGGGCTGACGACGCGGTTTTCCAGCACGTCGAGCGCGCTGCGGTAGGCCACGATGCCGAGGCCGGCCAGGCGGGCGCTGCCATCCGGCTGGTAGCTGTACTGCAGCGTCTGGTATTGCTGGTCGTTGAGCCGGTCGAGCAGCGGATTGGTGCGGGTGACCGCCTGCGAAGGGTTGGATGGCGACTGCGTCGCCTGGCGGTAGGTCTGCAGTGAGGCGCGCAGCCCGCCCGCGCCGCCGAAGTCGTAGCCCAGCTTGTACAGCCCGGCGCGGGTGGCGTTGGCCGAGTGCGGCAGACGGCTGCCGTCGGCCTGCTCGATGTCCTGGCTGTCCTGCTGGTTGTAGTCGGCCAGCAGATCCAGCCCGCCGATGCGCGAGAACAGCGTGCCGCCGCCGCGCTGCAGACGATCGGCCGATTCGCCGCCCAGCTTGATGCGCGCGCCGAGTGACTCGCCGGGGGCCAGGAAATCGGCCGCGTCCTTGGTGGTCAGGCTCACCACGCCGCCGAGCGCGTCGCTGCCCCACAGCGCCGAGGCCGGGCCGCGCAGGATGTCGATGTGCTTGTACAGATCCGGATCGGCGTTCAGGCGTGAGCGGTGCGCGCCGTCAAAGTTCTGCCGCGCCCCATCCACGCTCAGCAGCACGCGCGTGCCGGACAGCCCGCGGATATTCACCGATTCCGCCCCCGGCCGCGGGCCGCCGCTCAGCTCCACGCCGGGTGCCAGCGTCAGCGCCTCGCCCAGATCGCTGGCGCCGTAATTCTGGATCTGCTCGCGCGAGATCAGGCTGACCGATTCCGCCAGCTCGAACACCGGGCGCTGGGTGCGTGTGGCGGTGACGGTGACCGGCTCCAGCGGGGTGGCGCCCGCCGGCGGCGTGTCTGCAGCCGCGGCCGGTTCGGGCTCGGCTTCGGGTTCGGCCGTCTCGGCGGCCTGCGCGTGCGGCAGAGGCCAGAGCAGCAGGCAGCAGACCAGACAGAAAAGGCGCATACCGGGTATCCATGAGGTATGGCCGCTGGCGACAGGCTGGCGGGCCGCGGGGCGGCGCACCCGAGGGTGCGATCGCCGGGTAAGGGATTACTTGTTGAGGATGAGCTTGTCGTTGCGTGTCAGGCGCAGGCGATATTCCGCGCCGTGATGTTCGATGACGATCTCATGGCCGTCCTTGAACAGGTCCTGGCTTTTCAGGCGCGTTGCAGGCCCGGACGCGGGGCGGGCACGGGTGGGGCGATCGGCGAAGCGGGGGTGGGTCTGCATCATGGCTTGCTGGGTGATGGAAGGACGAAGCAAATGATAATCATTATCATCAAGCTGTCAATAGGCCATTCGCGCCCTGCGGCCACAGCGCCCCGGCGGCAGGCCGGCTGATATACTTCGCGTCCTTGCGAGAGTGGCGGAATTGGTAGACGCACCAGATTTAGGTTCTGGCGCCGCAAGGCGTGAGAGTTCGAGTCTCTCCTTTCGCACCACTCGCAGGTGGGCCCCCGTACGGCGCTGTCGGATGGCCGGCATCGTGTCGTATTAAATACATTAATTCAGAGAGTTATAGATGGAAGTTCAAGTCGAAGTGCCGGGCGGCCTGCGCCGTGCGATGCGGGTCAAGGTGCCCGCCGACCGCGTGGCCCAGGCGGTGGATCAGCGCCTGCGGCGCATGGCCCAGCGTGCCAAGGTGCCGGGCTTTCGCCCGGGCAAGGCGCCGTTCAAGGTCATCGCCCAGCAGTACGGTGAATCCGCCCGGCTCGACGCCGTGGCCGATCTGGTCAACCAGACCTATCCCGAGGCGCTGAGCCAGGCCGGGGTCTCGCCCGCGGGCCAGCCCAAGATCGACGTCACCGCCGAAAAGCCGGGCGAGCCGCTGGAATACACCGCTCACTTTGAGGTGTACCCGGAGATCCAGCTCGCCGACCTCACCGCGCTCAAGATCGAAAAGCCACGGGTGGAGGTTACCGACGCCGACGTGGAGCGCCTGATCGAGAACCTGCGCCGTGCGCGTCGCAATTTCGTCGAGACCCGCCGCGCCGCCCAGAGCGGTGACAACGTGACCGTGGATTTCCTCGGCAAGCTCGACGGCGAGGCCTTTGCCGGTGGCGAGGGCAAGGACGTGAAGTTCGAGATCGGCGCCAGCCAGTTCCTGCCCGATCTGGAGCAGGGCATCATCGGCCACGCCGCGGGCGAGCAGTTCAGCGTGGACGTGAAATTCCCCGACGACTACCGCGCCGAGAACCTGCGCGGCAAGACCGCCGTGTTCGAGATCAACCTCAAGCAGGTGATGGGCGCCGAGTTGCCGGAGATCGACGACGCCTTCCTGGCCGCCCACAACGTGCCGGCGGCCGAGGGGCTGGAAGGCCTGCGCAGCAAGTGCCGCAGCGCGCTGGAAAAGGAACGCGACAAGGCCGTGCAGGCGCGCGTCAAGACGCAGGCCCTGGAGCAGCTGCTCACGCACAATCCGGTGGATGTGCCGCAGGCGCTGGTGGAACAGGAACTGCCGCGGCTGCGCGAGGAGGCCGTCTCCCGCATGGGCCTCAACCGTGGCAGCCAGATCAAGCCGGAACAGCTGCAGCAGATGCTGCCGGCGGAGCTCTTCGAGCCGCAGGCGCGCCGCCGTGTGGCGCTGGGCCTGCTGATCGGCGAGGTCATCAAGGCCCGCGCCATCCGCCTCGACGAGGCGCGGCTGGAGGCGATGCTGAGCCAGATTGCCGGTGACTACGAGCACCCCGAGCAGGTCAGGCAGTTCTACCGCAGCCGGCCCGATCTACTGCAGGGCCTGCGGGCCATGGTGCTGGAAGACCAGGTGGTGGATTCCCTGGTTGCCGGCGTGCAGGTGAGCGAGGTCAGCCAGACGCTGGATGAGCTCTTGAAATCCCAGCAGCAGGCGCAAGCTTGATTCATGGCGGCGGCCACAAGCCGCCGCTCATCCCCGTCCCTTACCGGTACCCGCATGAACGCACAGACCCCCCGCGCTACTGGCCTGGTCCCCATGGTGGTGGAGCAGACCGCCCGTGGCGAACGCGCCTTCGACATCTACTCGCGGCTGCTCAAGGAGCGGGTCATCTTCCTGGTGGGGCCGATCGACGACCACATCGCCAACCTCGTGGTGGCGCAGCTGCTGTTCCTGGAATCAGAAAACCCGGACAAGGACATCCACCTCTACATCAACTCGCCGGGTGGCGTGGTCACGGCGGGCATGTCCATCTTTGACACCATGCAGTTCATCAAGCCGGATGTGGCGACCATGTGCATCGGCCAGGCCGCCAGCATGGGCGCGTTCCTGCTCGCCGCCGGCGCCAAGGGCAAGCGTTACTGCCTGCCCAATTCACGGGTGATGATCCACCAGCCCTCCGGCGGCGCCCAGGGCCAGGCCACGGATATCGAGATCCAGGCGCGCGAGATCCTCTACCTGCGCGAGCGGCTCAACAAGATGCTGGCCGAGAATACCGGCCAGCCGCTGGAGAAGATCGAGCGCGACGTGGAACGCGACTACTTCATGAGCGCCGAGCAGGCCAAGGCCTACGGCGTGATCGATGAAATCATCAGCCGCCGCCTGGTCGCCCCCGCCAGCTGAGCCCCGTACGTTTTGCCTGTGTGTGCCGTTGTGATATATCAGTGTCGTCGGCGGTACACGCGGGTACCAAGGAATCGAAATGAGTCATGAAGCGCGCAGCGGGTCCAATGGCCGGGTTCTCTATTGTTCCTTCTGTGGCAAGAGTGAGCACGAAGTTCGCAAGCTGATCGCCGGCCCCTCGGTCTATATCTGCGACGAATGCGTTGACCTGTGCAACGACATCATCCGCGAGGAAGTCCACGCCAAGCCCCAGGCCAAGGGCCTGCCCAAGCCGCAGGAAATCCGCGCGGTGCTCGATGAATACGTCATCGGCCAGGATCAGGCCAAGAAGACCCTGTCGGTAGCGGTGTACAACCACTACAAGCGCCTCTCCACCAAGGGCGCGACCGATGGGGTGGAAATCTCCAAGTCCAACATCCTGCTGATCGGGCCTACCGGCTCGGGCAAGACCCTCATGGCGGAAACCCTGGCGCGCCTGCTGGACGTGCCCTTCGCCATCGCCGACGCCACCACGCTCACCGAGGCCGGTTACGTGGGCGAGGATGTCGAGAACATCATTGCCCGCCTGCTGCAGAAGTGCGACTACGACGTGGAGAAGGCCCAGCGCGGCATCATCTACATCGACGAGATCGACAAGATCGCGCGCAAGTCCGAGAACCCCTCCATCACCCGCGATGTCTCGGGCGAGGGCGTCCAGCAGGCGCTGCTGAAGCTCATCGAGGGCACCACGGCCAGCGTACCGCCCCAGGGTGGGCGCAAGCATCCGCAGCAGGAATTCCTGCAGGTCAATACCGCCAGCATCCTGTTCATCTGTGGCGGCGCCTTCGCGGGGCTGGACCGCATCATCCAGCAGCGTACTGCACAGACCGGCATCGGCTTCAATGCCGAGGTCAAGTCCAAGAAGGACACCCGGGAGGCCAACGCCCTGCTGCGCCAGCTGGAGCCCGATGACCTGGTGCGCTTCGGCCTGATTCCGGAATTCGTCGGCCGCCTGCCGGTGGCCGCCGTGCTGGAGGAGCTGGACGATGCAGCCCTCGTCGCCATCCTGCGCGAGCCCAAGAACGCGCTGGTGAAGCAGTACGCCAAGCTGTTCCAGATGGAAGGCGCCCAGCTCGAGATCCGCGAAGACGCCATGAAGGCCATCGCCCAGAAGGCGCGTGAGCGCAAGACCGGCGCACGCGGCCTGCGCACCATCATGGAAAACATCCTCATGGACGTGATGTATGACCTGCCGTCCATGCAGAACGTGACCAAGGTGGTCGTGGACGAGGCCGTCGTCCGGGGCGAGGTGAAGCCCTTCATCGTCTATGAGGCGGCCGAGCCCAAGAAGCGCGAGCCCAAGCAGAACAGCGCCGCCTGAACGGCACCTGCCGTACCCAGACCCCGGCGCTGCCGGGGTTTTTTATGCCCGGGCTATACAAGACGTGTACAGATGTATAATATTTGTACATGTTTAACCACGAGTCCCGCCATGGCCATACACACCCCTGAAGCCGGCTTTTACCGGATCGGCGCCGTCGCCCGCATGACCGGCATTGCCTTGCCCACCTTGCGCATGTGGGAGCGCCGCTACGGCATCGTGGAGCCCCACCGCACCCCCGCCGGCGGGCGCCTGTACACCCGCGAGCATGTCGCCCGCCTGGCGCTGGCGCAGGCGGCGGTGCAGGCCGGACATGCCATCGGTACCATTGCGCGTCTGCCCACTGCGGAGATCCAGGCCCGGCTCAAGGCCGCCCTGCCGGACACGCCGCCCGGCGCCGAGCGCTGCCGTATCGCCGTCATCGGGCCTTCGCTGCCCATTCTCATGGAAGGGCGCGAGAGCGCCGACCCGGCGCTGCAGATCATCGGCGCCTACGCCGCGCCCGAGGAGGCCGAGCCGGCGCTGTTCGGCAAGCCGCTGGACGTATTGATCCTGGAGGCCCCAACCCTGCAGCCGGAGGACGCCGACGAACTGCTGCGCTTCATCGGCGCGCTGGGTGCCCGGCTCACCATCGTGGTCTATGGGTTTACCAGCCGCCGCGTTCTGCGGCGTCTGGATCTCATGGGCGTGCTGTGCATGCGCGCCCCGGCCGATCTGGCCCAGCTGCTGCGCATCAGCATGCTCGCCGTGCCCGGCCTGCAGGGCAGGGATGCGTGCCTGGAAGAGGGCGGTCAGGAGCCGCCAGAGCGCCTCTATGACGACCGCCAGCTGGTACGGCTGAGCGGCCTGAGCAGCGCCATCCGCTGTGAGTGTCCCCAGCATCTGGCGACACTCATCGGCAACCTGGTGGCGTTCGAGCGCTACAGCCGCGAGTGCGAGAACGCCAACGCCGACGATGCGGTGCTGCACGCCATGCTGCACCTCACCACGGCCCGCGCTCGCCTGCAGATGGAGCTGGCGCTCAAGCGTCTGCTGGCCGCCGAAGGCATCCGCGCCTGAACCTGCGCCGTAGGGCCCTCCAGACACCCGCCCATAAAAAAGGCCGGCAGAGGGTTGCCGGCCAACAGACCTTGGGGAAAGGTCTGGGAGGGATACTACGGAGTGCCTGCAAACTGTAGTTCATTGATTGTACACTGTCAATATTTTGTATATGTATAAGTTCTAATATATATTTACAACCGATCCTGTCCGCCACCACCGAGATCCTGCCATGGACGATATCCACCGCGCCTCGCCCACCGCCTACGCCCTTGAGGCCCCGGATGCCCAGGGAGCGTCGCGCCGCCGCGCGCCGCTGAGCCCCCGCCCACAGGCCGAGATGGAAAAACTCTACCGTGGCCTGCTCGGCCAGATCAGCGGGGAGGATCCTGACCGCGAAGGACTGCAGGGCACCCCACAGCGTTGCGCCAAGGCCCTGGCCTTTCTCACCAGCGGCTATGCCCAGCGTGTGGAGGATCTGGTCAACGGAGCCATCTTCGAATCCCGCAACAGCGAGATGGTCATCGTCAGCGGCATCGAGTTCTATTCCCTGTGCGAGCACCACCTGCTGCCGTTCCAGGGCACGGTGCACGCTGCCTACCTGCCCAACGGCAAGGTCATCGGCCTGTCCAAGATCCCGCGCATCGTGGACATGTTTGCCCGGCGCCTGCAGATCCAGGAAAACCTCACCCAGCAGATCGCCGAGTGCATCCAGCAGGTCACCGGCGCAGACGGCGTGGGTGTGGTGGTGGAAGCGCGGCACATGTGCATGATGATGCGCGGCGTGGAGAAGCAGCACGCCAGCATGAGCACTTCCAGCATGCTCGGCCGCTTTCGCGAAGACGCCCGCACCCGCAGCGAATTCCTGAGCCTCATTCCGCGGCGCAGCTGATCCCTCGCAACACCCCACGCTCATCCGTGAAACGAGGTCTTGACGAAGCGCTCGGCTTTGCCGTTGGTTCTGGGCGTGTGCAGCAAGTATTTAAAGCGATATGCACTGCCGCTGTCGGCCATCACCCGCGCGACTCTAAACCCGTCTTGCGTTCGTCCGCAGCTCACCGGGCTGATCCCGCTCGTGGCGGGTGATGGGGCGGTTCAGCGTCAGATATCAGCTTGAATGGTGCGCTCGGCCCGCGAGCCTCTGCGCTGAGGCGGCACTATGATAATCAGATGTGCATGACGTGCTATGCTGCTTGTATGGAATCCAAGACAGCGCGGTTCACATTCCTATTAGACCCGGACAAGAAGAGCGCCTTCGAGAAGTTGTGCGCTCAGCGGGATCTCACCCCGTCGCAGGTGCTTCGACAGCTCATTCGGGACTATCTGTCGAAGCACGGTGTTGCCTATGAGCCTAAGGCGGGGAAGCGTCCGACGGAAGGTCGTTCGTAGCCAAGTGTATCGAGTGCTTCAGGGGACCAGTTGCGCTTGGACCAAGTGAACGAACAGCCGCATTCCGGCGTACAATACCGACCCTAGAATCAGGAAGGCCACCAGCAGAGTTCCCGAGCCGATCCTCGCAAGCTGTCGGTCCCGCTTTGTGCCGTTGCCTACGCCCACGGCTGCCGTAAGGATGCTCAAGGCAGATCGCAGAGCGCCCATCGGTCTCTCGCTGGCTAGATTGGGGTCATTCATCGAATAGTCAACCTACACGCATTGGCAAAGTGCTGAAGCGATCCGTGTTGATCGCATCTGCCGAGGAGTATGGTATTGCGCGTTGTGCCGGCCAGAGCCGGGTGTTGCCAGTTCGGGAAGTGCCACGGTCCAAGCCGTGCTGTCTGTCTGACACCGCCTCTAACCATTTGAGGCTCATAGCCTTTCCCGCGCGGCGCGCAGCGCATTGACAAGATAACGAAAGTGCCTTCGCTGAGTCTCTCGCTTTTGTGCAAGACCTGTGCGGATAAGCTTTCGAAGGACGTTCGATCGGGCCTCACTCAGGAGGACCTTCACGCTCCTTCGTTCCAGATTCTGGATCGCCTCTTCCAGCGCTTGAATGCCGGTGATATCGATGAAGGGTACGCGATTCAGGCGAATGACGATGCAGCGAGGATCCGATCGTGTCTCACGCAAGGCGCGCTCTAGATTCTCAACTGCACCGAAGAAGAATGGTCCCTCGATGGAGAAAACCAGAACATCGGTCGGTAAGTCTTCGAGCCCATACTGCCGTAGCTCCTTGGACAGCGAAGCATCAGATGTGCTGACGATCTCGACCGCCGCTGCCATTCGGCGCAGGAACAGGAGCATCGCCAGGATGACGCCAACATTGACAGCGACCACCAAGTCCGTCATTACGGTCAGGAAGAACGTGATGAGCAGAATCATCACGTCTGAGCGTGGCGCAGTGCGTACCATCCGTATGAAGTGGCGTACTTCGCTCATGTTCCAAGCGACCACAAACAGAATAGCGGCCAAGACGCATAGCGGCACTTGCGCTGCTAATGGCGCAAGAAGCAGCAAGATCAGCAGTAAGGTCAGGGCGTGAACAACGCCTGCAAGCGGACTGTTGGCGCCGTTTCGATAGTTCGTTGCCGTACGCGCAATAGCCCCCGTAGCGGCGAATCCGCCGAACAGAGGCGTCAGCATATTGGCGATCCCCTGGCCGATAAGCTCCTGATTCGAGTCATGACGTGTTCCGGCCATGCCATCCGCCACGACAGCAGAAAGGAGTGACTCAATGGCGCCCAGCATAGCGATGGTGAATGCGGCAGGCACGAGCGAGATAAGACGGTCATAGCTGATATCGGGGAAGTCCATGGTTGGCAGGCCTTGTGGGATGCCGCCAAACGTGCTGGCAATGGTAGCGACGCCGTCGAACCCCACCGTTGCTTGTAGCAGCGTGGCCGCCACCATGGCGATCAGCGGACTAGGTGCCCGTGCCATTCCGGGCAGCCGTGGCCCGTAAACCACCAGAAGCAAGCTGAGCATCGCCAGAGATGTCGTCGCAAAATGCAGGTCAGGTAGCGCCAGTAGAAGGCTCAGTAACTTCTCGTGAAAATGCGTGCCCGCGACGGCTGGCAGACCGAAGAAGTTTTTCCATTGTCCGACCCAGATGATGACGCCTATTCCTGCAGTGAACCCTACGATCACAGGACTGGGGATGAAGCGGAGCACGCCGCCGAAGCGCGCGATGCCCATAAAGATCAGGATCACGCCCGCCATCATGGTCGCCAACAACAACCCCTCCACGCCATGCTGGGCCGTGATGCCCGCGAGGATGACAATGAAGGCGCCGGTCGGGCCAGCGATCTGGAGCCGGCTGCCCCCGAGGAGCGAGACGACGAGCCCCGCGACGATGGCAGTATAGATGCCCTGCTCGGGTTTGACGCCAGAAGCGATGGCAAAAGCCATTGCCAGTGGTAGCGCGACAACCCCCACGACGATGCCTGCGACGATATTCCGCGCTAGATGTTCGCGTCGGAACAAGCCGGCTCGCGCTGCCTCAATCAACGCGACCACGCTAGCAAACTCCGAGGTTTATCATGTGTATTTTATTATCATGTAATAATGATAGCATACTGCTGAAATCACTTGATTGATCCCCTGGATAAGACCTACTCACTGAGCCGATGAAGCCGAATCACATTGGCGTATGCCTGTCGTTCTGGATGCGTAGGTAGGGCTTGGTGACGTGTCCTGGGGCTGGCGACGAGATGGCGTCCCACGGGGATTCGAACCCCCCGGATGGTGATCCATCCGTGAAAGGGGCGTGTCCTGGAATGCAGGTTTTACGTATTACGTTTCGCGAAGAGATGGCGTTCCCACGGGGATTCGAACCCCGGTTACATCCGTGAAAGGGACGTGTCCTAGGCCTCTAGACGATGGGAACAGCAGAGGCGAAACGATCGGGTGAAAACCTTTGGTGGAGCTAGTCGGGATCGAACCGACGACCTCTTGCATGCCATGCAAGCGCTCTCCCAGCTGAGCTATAGCCCCTCGAAAGGACGCGCATTATAGGGGGGCGGCCCGCATTTGGAAATAGTGCGACGGCGGGTTTTTTCAGCGACCGGCAGATCCGTCACCAACAGTACTGGAAGCCCCGGCACGGCTGGGGCGCAGGCTCAGCCGGTCTGTGGGGCAGCGGTCTTTCACGTCGGCTCCGCAGGCGCGGAACTGCAGGCCACGGTCCAGGCACAGGCGCAGCTCGCGCAGGTGACGGCCCTCGCAGTGCAGGCTGAGAGCGGCGGGTGACAGGCCCGGGTTGAGGGCGAGAAACTGCGCGCGGATCTGCGCCGGACTGGTGTGAAGATAATCCTCCGGCGCCACGAACGCGGGCGGGATGACCACGCTGCTGCGCGCCTGCCGGGTGGCCTCAAAGTAGCCGTCCACGCCCAGCCCGCTGCAGGTGCCGTGCTTGCGCCACTGGTGCTCGATGAGCGCCGGGCTGGGCATGAGCGGCAGCAGGCGGTTGATCCAGGCTTCTGGCACCGGCGCGGGCTTGGGTTCGCAGTGGGCCGGATAACCGCGCTCGAACTGTGGCCACAGGCCGTGCACCACAAAGGCGTAGGGACGCTGGCACTGGGGTGTGCCGCGGGGCTGGCTGGCGCAGTACTGGGGTGACCAGGACAGCGCCAGCACCCAGTAGTCGAACGCCGGCGCAGCCTGCGTGCAGGCCGTCAGCCCGCCCAGCAGCAGCAGGATGGCCGCGCGCGCGGCCTGCCTCATGCGTGGGCCTGGCCGGCGAGAAAGAGCCAGGTTTCAACCACCGTGTCAGGGTTGAGGGAGATGGATTCGATCCCCTCGTCGAGCAGCCAGCGGGCGAGGTCGGGATGGTCGCTGGGCCCCTGCCCGCAGATGCCGATGTATTTGCCCTGCTTGCGGCAGGCCGCAATGGCCATGTGCAGCATGGCCTTGACGGCGGGGTCGCGCTCGTCGAACAGGTGGGCGATCAGCCCCGAATCGCGGTCGAGGCCGAGCGTGAGCTGGGTCATGTCGTTGGAGCCGATGCTGAAGCCGTCGAAATACTCGAGGAACTGCTCGGCCAGCAGGGCGTTGCTGGGCAGCTCGCACATCATGATGAGCTGCAACTCGTTCTCGCCACGCCTGAGGCCGTTGGCGGCGAGGATGTCCTGCACCTGCCGCGCCTCATCCAGCGTGCGGACAAAGGGCACCATGATGCGCACGTTGCGCAGGCCCATTTCGTCGCGCACGTACTTGAGCGCACGGCACTCCAGGTCGAAGCAGGGGCGGAACGACGGCGAAATGTAGCGCGAGGCGCCGCGGAAGCCGAGCATGGGGTTTTCCTCGTGCGGCTCATAGCGTTTGCCGGCGATGAGGTTGGCGTACTCGTTGGACTTGAAGTCGGAGAGGCGCACGATCACCGGCTCCGGCGCAAAGGCCGCGGCGATCGTGGCAATGCCCTCGGCCAGGCGCTTGATGAAGTAATCGGTGGGGCTCCCGTAAGGCGCGATCATCGGGTCGATGATGCGACGTTCCTCGGCGGGCAGGCGGTCCAGTTCCAGCAGGGCCTGCGGGTGAATGCCGATCTGGCGGTTGATGATGAACTCCAGCCGCGCCAGACCCACGCCGTGGTGGGGGAGTGCGGCAAAATCAAAGGCCTGCTCCGGGGTGCCCACGTTCATCATGATCTTGACCGGGATCTCGGGCATCCGGTCCAGGGCGATCTCGTCCACGGCATAGTCGATGTGCCCGCCATAGACAAACCCGGTGTCGCCCTCGGCACAGGAGACCGTGACCTCCGCGCCGTCCTTGAGGCGGGTGGTGGCGTCACCGCAGCCCACCACGGCCGGGATGCCCAGTTCGCGCGCGATGATGGCGGCATGGCAGGTGCGCCCGCCACGGTTGGTGACGATGGCGCTGGCGCGCTTCATGATCGGCTCCCAGTCGGGGTCGGTCATGTCGGTCACCAGTACGTCGCCGTTCTGCACGCGGTTCATCTGCTCGATGGAACTCAGCAGCCGCACCCGGCCAGCACCGATCTTCTGGCCGATGGCGCGGCCTTCCACCAGGCGCTTGCCCTGATCCTTGAGCTTGTAGCGGCGCAGCAGGTTGGCCGAACTGCGGGACTGCACCGTCTCCGGCCGCGCCTGGAGGATGTAGAGCTGGCCGTCCACGCCGTCCTTGCCCCCCTCGATGTCCATGGGCCGGCCGTAATGATCCTCGATGATCAGCGCCTGGCGCGCCAGGGCTTCCACCTCGGC